>CAMDQC010000027.1 GCA_945905735.1 Prosthecobacter debontii
CAAAAACGACGCGCACCTGCACACATTGTTCGCATTAGCCAACCTCGTCATAGTCAAGCGCCGCCTGCTCGCCCTCACGGCTTGACCGTGCCCGCATCGCACCAAAACGGGGCAAAAACAGCAATTTCTCGATGACTTTCCGCCTCAGAGCCCCACTCACTACCACCCTGCCTCGCGCTTCTCTGCTCAACTCGCTTTATTCAGCGTTTCCCTAGGCACGGCCGGGTAAGGAACGAAAATTATTATGGCCATTCACGTCGCACTCACACACCGCACTCATTACACCTACGACCGCCCGGTCGCCCACGGGCCGCATGTCGTGCGACTCCGCCCGGCTCCGCATTGCCGGACAAAAATCCTCGCCTACTCGCAGAAGATCGTCGGCGGAGAGCCGTTCACGAATTGGCAGCAAGACCCGTTTTCCAACTGGAACGCGCGCCTCGTTTTCCCGGATAAAATGAGCGAGTTTGCCGTGGAGGTGGAGCTGGTCGCCGAGATGGCGGTCCACAATCCGTTCGACTTTTTCATTGATGACTCGGCGGCGGTTTTCCCGTTCGCGTACGATGCGGAATTACAGAAAGAACTCGCGCCTTTCATGCAGCTCCCGGATGCCACGCCGAAGCTGCTGGGGCTCGTGGATGAGCTGCTCGGCGTCTATTTGAGGAAGGGCGCGAAGACGATTGATTTCCTCGTGGATGTGAACCAACGGCTTCAGCACAAAATCGGCTACACCATCCGCATGGAGCCCGGCGTGCAGACGCCCGAGCAGACGCTGGAAAAATGCACGGGCTCCTGCCGCGATACGGGCTGGCTGCTCGTGGAGCTGCTGCGCTCGATGGGCTTCGCCGCGCGGTTTGTCAGTGGCTATCTCATCCAGCTTAAATCCGACGTGAAAGCCCTCGACGGCCCGAGCGGGACGGAGGTGGATTTCACCGACTTGCACGCGTGGTGCGAGGTGTATCTGCCGGGCGCGGGCTGGATCGGCTTTGACCCGACAAGCGGCTTGCTCGCAGGCGAGGGCCACATCCCGCTGAGCTGCACGCCGGAGCCCGCGAACGCTGCGCCCATAACCGGCGCGACGGACCCATGCAAGAGCACGCTGCACCACGAGATGCGAGTGGACCGCATCTTCGAATCACCCCGCGTCACCAAGCCCTACACCGACGCGCAGTGGGCGCTCATCGAGAAGCTCGGCCACGACATTGACGCCGACCTTTTGAAAAACGACGTGCGCCTCACGATGGGCGGCGAGCCCACGTTCGTCTCGATAGATGACCCCGATGGCCCCGAGTGGAATTTCACCGCCACCTCGCCGAAAAAGCGCGTCCTTTCCGACACGCTGCTGAAGCGGCTGCGCGTGAAATTTGCGCCCGGCTCGCTCGTCCACCAAGGGCAGGGCAAATGGTATCCCGGCGAGTCCCTGCCGCGCTGGGCCTTCGCGTGCTATTGGCGGCGCGACGGGCAGCGCATTTGGCAAAACGACGCGCTCATCGCGAAGGAAGGCGAAGACTACGGCTGCACCACGGCGCAGTCTGGCGCATTCATCACCGCGCTCGCCGAGCGACTTGGAGCCGATGCCAAGTGGGTGATGCCCGGCTACGAAGACCCGTTTCATCATTCGTGGAAAGAGCGGCGACTCCCCTCCAACGTGGACGCGCACAAAGCGGATCCGGAGAAAAACGAGGAGCGCGCACGGCTGGCGAAGATTCTGGAGCAAGGCGTGGACAGCGTCGTCGGCCATGTGCTGCCCATTCAGCGTGCGTGGAAAAATCACTACCCCGCGTGGGTCAGCGGGCCGTGGTTTCTCCGTTCCGAGCGGCTCCTGCTCACGCCCGGCGACTCGCCGATGGGGCTGCGTCTGCCGCTCGACTCGCTCCCGTGGGTGAAGGAATCCGAGTATCCTTACATCAACGAACTCGACCCGACCGAGAAGCGGGAGCCGCTGCCCAAGCCGGAAGTATTTCGCCAGCGATACCTGCGCGCCGACACGCCCGAGCGAATCCGCGCCGCGCAAGCTCGCCGCCGTCTGCACGCGGAAAAAGCAGACGCCGACGCCACGCGCCAGCCCGCCGTCGGCGAATCCGCGCCGTGGATTGTGCGGACTGCGCTTTGCACCGAGGCACGCAACGGACGCCTGCATGTATTCATGCCGCCCGTCGCCACACTCGAAGATTACCTCGAACTCGTCGCCGCCGTGGAAGACACCGCGGCGGAGCTGAAAGTGCCCGTCGTCATCGAAGGCTACACGCCGCCCAACGACCCGCGCATCAACGTCCTCAAAGTCACGCCCGACCCCGGCGTCATCGAGGTGAACCTTCACCCGAGTAGTAACTGGCAAGAGCTCGTCGAGCGCACCACGTTCCTCTACGAAGAAGCCCGGCAGACGCGGCTCGGCACGGAGAAGTTCATGGTGGACGGACGCCACACCGGCACCGGCGGCGGCAACCACATCCTCATCGGCGGCGCGACGCCTACGGATTCGCCCGTCTTGCGGCGGCCCGATTTGCTCCGCTCGCTCCTCACCTATTGGCAGAATCATCCGTCGCTCAGTTGGCTCTTCAGCGGCCTCTTCATCGGCCCCACATCACAAGCGCCACGCGTGGAGCCACGCGTGGACGAAGCGCGGAACGACTCCCTCTACGAACTCGACGTCGCCTTCAAAGAACTGGATCGCCACGCCGCCGCCGGCACCGTCCCGCCGTGGTTGCCCGACCGCCTTTTCCGCAACCTGCTCATTGACTCCAGCGGCAACACCCACCGCGCCGAGTTCAGCATAGACAAGCTCTACTCGCCCGACTCCTCCAGCGGGCGGCTCGGCCTCGTGGAAATGCGCGCTTTTGAAATGCCGCCGCACGCCGAGATGAGCCTCGCGCAACACCTCCTCCTGCGCGGGCTCGTCGCCAAGTTTTGGAAGACACCCTACCGCAATCCGCTCATCCGCTGGGGCACCGACCTGCACGATCGCTGGATGCTCCCGCACTTCTGCGAGACGGACTTCCGCGATGTCATCCGCGATTTGCAGGAGGCCGGGCAGCCCTTCCAATTCGAGTGGTTCGCCCCGCACTTCGAGTTCCGCTTTCCGCGCATCGGCGACTTCGCCCAGCGCGATGTCTCCGTGGAACTCCGCACCGCCCTAGAGCCGTGGCACATCCTTGGCGAAGAAGGCGCAGCGGGCGGCACCGTCCGCTACGTGGATAGCTCGCTAGAGCGGCTCCAGGTCAAAGTGCGCGGCCTCACCGGCGACCGCTTCGCCCTGCTGTGCAACGGGCGTCGCGTCCCGCTCCACGCCACCGGCACGAACGGCGAGGCCGTCGCCGGAATCCGCTTCCGCGCATGGCAGCCGCCGAACTGCCTCCAGCCCACCATCGAGCCACACGCGCCGCTCATTTTCGACCTCTACGATACGTGGAATGAGCGCAGCCTCGGCGGTTGCCAATACCACGTCGTGCATCCCGGCGGACGGAGCTACGACACCTTCCCCGTGAACAGCTACGAAGCCGAAGCCCGCCGCCTCTCCCGCTTCATCACACAAGGCCACACGCAAGGAGTCAAAGTCCCGCCGCCCGAGCCCGTGAGCCGCGACTGCCCCTTGACGCTCGACCTGCGCGGGTGAGGAGCGCCACGGGCTTTTAACAACATTCGCAACTCGACTTTTCCGAGTCGGTAAATAGCGTCGTTTCCATGGAATCGACTCAAACCATCGCCCTCGAAGAGGCCGAAGCACTAGCCTTCCGCGAGCAGTGCCGACGGCAAATGGCCCGCCCCCTCGAAACGCGAATGAAGTATGGCTTTTGCCGCATCAATCGCCCCGTGCTCGACACCCCCGGCGTGCGCAGCTTCGCCAGCACCAAAGAATATCGGGAATGGTGCGCGGCCAACCTTCCCGCCTACCTTGGCTTTCAGCCTGCCCCTGCTGAATGAACGACCGTCTCCCATTCAATCCCCTCCAAGCACAGCAAGTCGCCCAAGCCTTCAATGCAGCAGGAGTTGACTACCTTTTCATCGGTAAAAGCGGCGCGATCCTCCTCGGCTATCCCGGCACCACTCAGGATGTGGACATCTTCCCCGCGAAGTCGGTGGAAAACGGGCAACGCATCGTCAAAGCATTGCTCGAACTCGCGTTCATCCTCGACGACAACACCCAAGCCGAAATCATCCGAGGCAAAGACTTCGTCCAACTCAAAGACGGCCCCTTCGACCTCGATCTCGTCTTCGCCCCCGACGGCATCGAAAGCTACTCCCAGGCAAAAGCTCGCGCCGTCCAAGAGGACATCTTCCCCGTCGCCAACCTCCGAGACATCATCGCCAGTAAAAAGTCCAGCGGACGCATGAAGGACCGGCTCGACTTGCATCTGCTGGAGCTGTTCCGACTGGAATACGAATCTAAAAAACCATGAACCACGCCCCGTTCATTGGGACGCCTCTGATGAACGCGCGAAATACCTCAACGCCCGGCTTCCCGTGACCGGGAGAACCCGCCACGTTGTGCCCCGTGTCTTTAACCGAAACTGCCGAAAATACCGGAGCGTCCGCATCGCTCGCAGCGCGCTATGTGAAGAAGGCGGATGCTTTCGACGAGATGCTCGGGCGCACCGGCCAGCCGCGTCCGCATTGGCAGAAATTGCTCGCCGAGCTGGATAGCCTCGGGCCCAGCGAGCTGCGGCAGCGGTCGGAAAGCGCGGGGCGCATCATCGTCGAGCAGGGCATCACGTATAATGTGTATGGCGACCCGCGTGGCCGCGAAAGGCCGTGGCGGCTCGACCCCGTGCCGCTCGTGCTCGATGGCGCGGAGTGGGCGAAGCTCGGGCGGGCGCTCGTGCAGCGGGCCGTGCTCATCAATCGCGTGCTCGCGGACTGCTACGGGCCGCAGAAACTTCTCAGCTCCGGCTGGCTCCCGCCTGCGCTCCTTTTCGCGCAGCCGGACTTCCTTCGCGCGGCGCACGGCATCCAGCCTGCGGGCGGGATTCACATGCACTTCTACGCGGCGGATGTCGCGCGCTCGCCGGATGGGCGCTGGTGGGTGCTGAACGACCGCACGCAAATCCCCACGGGCTCCGGCTACGCGCTGGCAAATCGCCTCGTCTCCTCGCGTGTGCTGCCCGAGGCGTTTAGAAATTGCGGCGTGCAGCGCGTCGCGGGTTACTTCCGTCAGGTGCAGGCCACGCTCGCCTCGCCGGCGGCGCGGCGCACGGAAGAGCCGCGCGTGGTGATGCTCACGCCGGGGCCTTACAACGAGACTTACTTCGAGCAGGCGTATCTCGCGCGCTACCTCGGCTACTCGCTCGTCGAGGGCCAAGACCTCACCGTGCGCGACGAGCGCGTCTATTTGAAAACCCTCAGCGGCCTAGAGCCCGTGGACGTGATCCTCCGGCGGCTCGACGACGATTTCTGCGACCCGCTGGAGCTGCGCAGCGACTCCACACTCGGCGTCCCCGGCCTCGTCGAAGCCGTGCGCGCGGGCAACGTCTCCATCGCCAACGCGCTCGGCACCGGGCTGCTGGAGAGCCCCGCGTTCATGGCGTTTCTGCCGGGCCTCTCGCGCCACATCCTCGGCGAGCCGCTCCTCATGCCCAGCGTCGCGACGTGGTGGTGCGGGCAAAAGCCGGGCGAAAATTACGTCCTGCAAAACCTCGACTCCCTCGAACTCCGTCCCGCCTTTCGCAACTTTCGCGCGCGCCTCAACACGCCCGCCGACACCCGCGCCATCCGCGAGCAGATACGCTTCGCCCCGCATCTCTGGACGGCGCAAGAGCGCGTGAAACTGAGCACCACTCCTGCGTGGGACGGCGCGCAGCTCTCCCCACAGCCCACCGTCCTCCGCGTCTATCTCGTCGCCACCGCAGACGGCGGCTACACCGTCATGCCCGGTGGCCTCGCGCGGCTCGGCGCGGAGAGCAACGCGCAGTTCGTCACCATGCAAGGCGGCGGCGCCAGCAAGGATGCCTGGGTTCTCAGCGACGGCCCCGTGGAAGAGACCACGCTCATCAATCCCGCCGGCTCCATCGTCGAACTTCGCCGCGTGGGAAACAACCTGCCCAGCCGACTTGCCGACAACTACTTCTGGCTCGGGCGCTACGCCGAGCGCGCCGACGCCACCGCCCGTCTCCTCCGCAGCACGCTGCTCCGATTCAACCCCGAGAGCGCAGGCAGCGACGCGCCCCTCATCGCCCCACTCCTCGACACCCTAGAGCGTCTTGGCCTCATGCCCCGCGGTCGCCGCGAGACCGCCGCCGACCTAGAAACCGCCCTCCTCGCCGCCGTGTACGACGCCGACACGCCCGGCAGTCTCCGCGCCGTCGCCGACAACGCCGAACAGCTCGCCATGCTCGTCCGCGACCGCACCTCCAACGACGTCTGGCGCGCCCTCAGCGCCCTCAACGAATGCGTCTCCGCCCCCGACGGCGCACCCCGCCCCATGCCCAGCGACGCCATCGCCGGCATCAATCAACTCGTCCTCCAAATCGCCTCCTTCTACGGCCTCTCGCGAGAAAACATGACGCGCGCCCAAGGCTGGCGCTTCCTCGACATGGGCCAGCGCATCGAGCGCGCCCACGCCCTCGCCACCTTCTTCCTAGACGCACTCCGCTCCCCCGCAGCCGACAATCCCAGCGTCCTCGAAGCCGTCCTCGAAGTCGCCGACTGCACCATCACCTACCGCTCCCGCTACTCCCTCCTCCCCAATCTCGCCGCCGTGTATGACCTCGTCATCCTCGACGACACCAACCCCCGCTCCCTCCTCTTCCAGCTCCTCCAGCTCGTCAAACACTTCGACCGCCTCCCCCGCGAAAAACAAAGCGCCCTCCCCACCGCCGCCCAGCGCCTCCTCATCAGCGCCGTCGCCGCCGTCCGCCTCCTCGACCCCCGCGAACTCTCCACGCAAACCGCCGAATGGCACCTCGGCCCCACCGCCACCGTTCTCCGCGAAATCGTCGCCATCCTCCCCCAACTCTCCGACGCCATCGCCGCCAGCTACTTCGCCCACTCCTCCATCTCCCGCGCCGGGTGAAAAAGCACGCTCCTCTCGCGCTTGCTCTCCATTTGACTCCCTTCATCGTGTGTGACATCAGTCGCGCATGAGCATGACTCTTCTGGACATCAAAAAGGAAATCCGCGCTCTGCCTAAAGAGCAAAAACGGGAACTGACGGACGATTTAATCGAAGAAATTTCAGCCGAAAACTTCCCGGTCAGCGATGGGATGATGGAAGAAGTAAATCGCCGAATCGAAGCTCATCAGCAGACGCCTTCCAAGCTCTCCACACTCGCAGAAATCGAAGCCAAAGTTCGCAGCGGCAAGAACCGTGGCTGAAGTTGTCTTCTTACTCGCAGCCGAGTTGGATGTACAGGCCGCCTACGAATGGCTTGATGAGCAGCGTGAAGGACGAGGCGATCAATTTCTCACCCGCTTGCGTGAAGTCGAAGTGCTGCTCTCAAGAAATCCTCATGTCGGAGTCCGGGTAGATTCCAGCATTCGCAAAATACTCGTCCCGAGGTTCGATTACGGCGTTTTTTACACCATCGAAGGGCAAAGAATCATGGTTGCTGCGGTCCTGGATTTACGCCGCGACCCAGAGTTTATCCGTTCCCGACTCGGCTTGTAGCGATTGCGCAACGCGCCGTGGAGTGCTGGAACTTGTTCCAGCCGTCCCCCTCGCGACTTGTCGCGAAAAAAGCCGTGGCACCCGTCACGGCTGGCGACGCAGCTCTGCGCGACAAGTCGCTTGAGTGACGGCTGTGACAAGTCCCAGCACTCCACGGCTTCGCGCCAACGCCAGGTGAGGTGGTCAGGCTCACTACGACTCTTGCGGCGTTTCCTGTCGTTGCATTGAAGATGTTTGTGCTTCGTGTGCCGACATCTCAGCAAGGACGTTTTGCAGGGAGCTGGCTTTGCGTCGGTAGCGAACAAAGAGGCCAATGGGGATGAACAAAAGTAGCAAGCCGTTGCCGCCGACTGTCACGGCTGCATAAATCCAGTAAACTTCCCAACCGGATTGTCCGGCGAGAGTCGAAAGAGCCGCCCACCCCAAAAAGAGAAACAGATAGATCACCGCTGGCAGCGCGATGACCATAAAGCATCTGGTTCGTAGAGTCTCCGCACGCTGGAGTTCGCGGATAACTCGCAAAAATTCGGCTCGGAAAGCATCGTTCACGGTAGGGACGTGTTGGGCGTCGCGGTTGAGTTCATAGACTGGCACCGCCGGAAACTCTGTCGCACAGGATAAAGGTTATGTCTCGATGAGACTGCTGAAGACGAGCCAAGAGAGTATCCTCGCGCTGACGGTGCTCTTTCAAGCCGCTGTCGCGCGGCCAAGTCTCCCCCGTAGCGATGTCGAACATGGCGTACACAATGTTCGGCTCCGAACTTTCGACAAGTGCCACTAGTTTCCGGTCGCTCGTGGTGCGAAGCTCGAACGAAACATCTGAATCTCCGCCACCGAAGTACGTAGTCTCGACGACAGTGGAGAAGCCGCGATGGACCTCGTAGTAATAGGCGCGAATGGGGTCTCTGTGCCAATACGTGTCTGCGACGACGCGAATCTGGATACCATGACCTGCATCGAGACGTGCAACGGTAGTCAGTTCCCACGACACAAGCACGATGACGGCAACGACGACGAGTAGAACCAGCACCGCTGTTCTGAGAAATAACTTCCGAAGTGCTTTCACGAGACGGGGAACAACGCCTAACGGTCCAATATCCAACCGCAATCTTTCCCCAGTCATTGCAGCGGGCGACTCGGAGAAAGGCGCGTTCTCTTTGTCGGCGTGGTTCTTGTGAGTGGATGTCGGGCGCATGGGAGTGGTTTAGCGCAACGAAGGAGCCCGGCGAGAACTTTTCCCCGAGGGAGCGGGGCTTTCCTAAGCCCCGTTTGCCGCGTCAGCGGCAACCGCGCGCGCCACTGGCGGCGCGCGACGGGGCTTAGGAAAGCCCCGCTCCCGCTTCGCAGAAAGACACTCCTCAGAGACTCGCCGCTCTCACACCCAGCCGCGCCGCGCCAACTAAAGTCGCTGACTACTTTCTCACTTCACCGGGACGAATGACGAACTTTCGCGGTGACGTGCGGTTCGTCATTCGTCATTCGTCTTTCACGCGATGAACTACCGCATCACACACCGCACGACTTACAACTACGCCGCACCCGTCACGGCGTCTTTTCACGCGGCGCGATTTGAGCCTCGGAGGTCGGACGGGCAAGCGTGTGGCTCGTTCTCGCTGGAGGTGTCGCCGCCGCCTGCGGTGCGCAAAACTCGGAGCGATTACTTTGGCAATAGCGTCTCGTTTTTCAGCATTCAGGAAGTGCACCGGCGGCTGGAGGTGACGGCGAGCAGTAGAGTGAGCGTCGCCTCGGGGAGGCAGCCGACGCTTTCCCAGTCCACGCCGTGGGAGCAAGTGCGGGCGCGCTTCCGCGACCCGGTGTCGCCGGCGAATGTGAAGCCGTATGAGTTTTGCCTCGACTCGCCGCTCTTGGTGGCGAGCGCGGAGCTGGCCGACTACGCGAGGCAGAGTTTCGCAGCGGGGACGCCGATGCTGGTGGGCGTGCGCGAGCTGACGAACCGCATCTTCCGCGACTTCAAATACGACCCGCGCGCGACGACGGTGGCGACGCCGCTTCACGAAGTCTGGCGAAAGCGCGCGGGCGTGTGCCAGGACTTCGCGCACATCGGCATCGCCGCTCTCCGCTCGCTCGGGCTGCCCGCGCGGTATGTGAGCGGATATTAGCGGACGATCTCGCGGGCGGGGATGCGGCGCTTGGTCGGCGCGGATGCTTCTCATGCGTGGTTCGCTGCATTTTGCCCACAGCACGGCTGGCTGGAGTTTGACCCGACGAACGATCTGCTCGTGGGCGACGATCACATCCGCGTGGCCTTCGGGCGGGACTTCAGCGACGTGAGCCCACTGAGCGGCATCCTCACCGGTGGCGGCGAGCACGACGTGCGAGTGGCGGTAGATGTGGAGCCGGTGGAGTGATCGAGCGGAAGCTACGGGAGCTTCGCCAAATACTTCGCGGGGTTCTTTTTGAACTTCGCGACGCAGGGTTCGCAGCAGAACTTCACGACTTGGCCTTCGTGGACGATGCTTTGTTCGTCGCCCATTGAGCCGAGGTCGTTGTCGGTGACGATGCAGACCTTGAGCGGATACGGCTTTGCTCCGCCGACGGCAGCCGTGGTGGCGCACGCTGCGAGGAACGTGGTGAACGCGGCGAGGATGATGGATGTTAGTTTTGTTTTCATGTGTGTGTTGATTCTCAAAATCGGAATTGCAGCCCACCGCCGAAGCCGTGGTCGGAGTCGTATTGGGTGATGATCGAGGCGCGCTGGCTGAGTGTATAGGTCGCGCCAGCGGTCCACATCAGCTCGGTGTTCGTGTCGTATTCCACGCGGCCAAATGCGCCGAGGCGCGAGGTGAGCTGGAGATTTTTCGCGAGCGAAAAGCGGGCGTCGCCTTCGCTATCCACCGTCGCAGTGGCCATGAACATGCCGGGCAAAACGTGCATGACTCCAGCGAAGGCGCGGTCGCGCGCGTCTTCTTCGTTGGTGAAGCGGTAGCCGACCATCGTGCTCCAGCGCGGGTTGATGTAGCGCTGCCACATCGCGTCCACTTCATACATGGCTTCCTCGTCCGTGTGGGTGTGGATGGGGCCGCCGTGCTGCACGGGCTCGCCCATCATTTCGTGGTGCCAGCCGATGTCCCACATCACGCCGAAGTTGTTGCGGGAGTTTTGCGCCATCGCCATGCCCATCGTCATGTGCGTCTGGATGGAGAAATCGGCCATGAGGCTGATGGCGTCGTGCTCGCGCCGGTCAATGCGCGGCTTGTGGTTCGGGCCTTGGTCGTCGTAGCTCACGACTCGCGCCATGCCGCTGTGCATGTGGTAGAGGACGTGGCAGTGAAAGAACCAATCTTTCTCCTCATCGGCGAGGAACTCGATGGTGCGGCGGCTCATCGGCGGCACGTCCACGGTGTGCTTCAGCGGCGCATCCTTCGCGGGCGCGGCGGGGTCCATGAGCAGCCGGAAAAAGTGCCCGTGCAGGTGCATCGGGTGAGCCATCATGGTGTCGTTGATGATCTCAAAGCGGACGATCTCGCCGCGCTTCACGAGGATGGTGGAGTCTTCGTTCAGGGTCTTTCCGTTGATGCTCCAAATGTAGCGCATCATGTCGCCCGTGAGGTGCAGCGGGATGGTGCGCGGCACTTTCCCACCAGGGATGCGCGTGTCGCGCGTGGCGTGGAGGCGGCGGTAGGGCGGGAGTGGGCGTTTTTTTTCCTGCGCGAGTGCCTGCGCATCGGTGAGCGTGCCCGTCTCGTCGAGCTGGTCGAGCACGGCGGCGAGGGCGACGGACATGCTGTAGCCGTTTGGCCGTGCAAGGGTGGGCGTGGGGTGCGGCTGGCCTTTGCCGAAAAATGCGGATGCGTGGCCGGTGCCGTCGTTGGCGGAAGCGCGAAACTCCCACTCGCCGCTGGGCGGCACGCGGACGAGCACGTCGTAAGTTTCGCCATTGCCGATGAGCAGGCGCTTTTGCCGGATGGGGCGGACGTTCATGCCGTCGTTCGCGACGATGGTGAGCGGGCCGGTGGCGCTCTCGACGTAGAAATACGTGGACGCGCCTGCATTGATGAGGCGCAGGCGGAGCGTCTCGCCGGGCTTGCCATCGAGCGCGATGCGGCGCTGGCCGTTGATGAGGAAGGCGTCGTATGCGACATCCGAGACATCCATTGGCGGGAGGCGCGACCACTCGCGCTTGAAGTATTGTTTGAGGTAGCCGCTCTTCGCTGCGCCGAGGATATTTTGCGAGCTGCCCTTGCGGATCGCATACCAATCGCTGCCGCGCATGAGGGTCTTCATGACTTCGCTGGGGCGTTCGTTTGTCCAATCCGAGAGCACCAGCACATGCTCGCGGGCTGTTCCTTTTCCGCTGCGCGGAGAAACGACGATGCCGCCATAGACGCCGCGCTGCTCCTGGAGGCCGGTGTGGGAGTGATACCAATATGTCCCCGATTGCCGCAGCGGGAACTCGAACACCCGCGACTGCCCCAGCGCGATACGCGGCGTGGTGAGGCCGGGCACGCCGTCCTCCACATTCGGCACGAGCAGCCCGTGCCAGTGCGTGCTCGTGTCTTCGCGATTCAGCGCGTTGCGCACGGTGATGCGCGCCGTATCGCCCTCGGTGAACCGCAGCACCGGGCCGGGGATGCCGCCATTGATCGTGAGCGCGGGCACCAGTTTCCCAGCAGGCGACTGCGTCGTCTCCGCGATGGTCAGGTCGTATTCCACGACGCGGGCGTGCAGGGTGGCGGAGAGGATGAGTGCGAAAAAAATGAGCGTTTTCATAGATGCCGAAATACCAAGCCTCCGCCTCAGTGATACGGCGAAGGCTGGCAGCATGTCGTGCAGCGGCCTATTTGCAATGCAGGGCAGCACGGTGTGGCAACTTTCGCGGGAAGCGCGAATGGGGCTGCGACGAGCGCGGCTTTGACCGTGTTTTTCATGTGTTTTGTGTTTCTGTATTATCGTCCGCCGTGTGGTCCCTGCGCGTAGCGAACTGCGCCGCGCCGGAGATTTACCGAGTGGGCATAAGTGAATCTCCCTCATCACACACCGCCGCCCGCAAAAGCCCTCGCGCTATGTTTGGTAAACTCCGATGAGAGAAACCATGCCTCATCATTCGTCATTCACTTGCGCTCCGCGCCCTCTCCCGTGCAGTCTGCTCGGCAATGAGACTGACGGTTTTTCACCGCACTACATACGAATATGCGAGCCCGGTGAAGGAGAGCTTTAACGAAGCGCGGTTGCGCCCGGTGACGAATCAGCACCAGAGCTGCGAGAGCTTCCTGCTCAATATTTTGCCAGCCGCGAAGCTGTCGCATTATTCGGACTTTCACGCGAACGTGATCCATTTCTTCGAGCTGCCGGATCCGCACCAGACGTTGCTGGTGGAGAGCACTTCCCAAGTCACTACGCGGCCGCATTTTCTCTCCCTCGATGCCACGCCTGCGCCGATGGAGCGGGTGCCGGAGTGTCAGCGGATGGAGCGGTGTTTCGATTTCCTTCAAAACAGCACTTACATCGAGCGCAGCCCGGAGGCGTGGCGGCTGGCGCTCGACATCACCGCCGGGCACGCGGACATGTGGCAGGCCGCGCAGGCCATCATGCGGCATGTGCATAGCAACTTCCGCTACGTGCCAAACTCGACCACGGTGAACACGCACATGCGCGATGTGCTGCGCGACCGGCGCGGCGTTTGCCAAGACCTCGCGCATGTGATGATCGGCATCTGCCGCGCTATCGCGATGCCCGCGCTGTACGTGAGCGGGTATCTTTATAATGGCCCGCGCGACCAACTCCTCGGCTCGCAGGCCAGCCACGCATGGTGCGAGGTTTTCATCCCCGGCATCGGCTGGTGCGGGCTGGACCCGACGAACAATCAGCCGACGGACGAACGTTATATCAAGCTCGCCGTGGGCAGTGACTACGCCGATGTGCCGCCGCTGCGCGGGCATTACAAAGGGACGACGGACCGCCGGATGACGGTGGATGTGTTGGTGGAAGCGGTGGGGTAATCAGCCCAGCGCCGCTCGCATCGTGAGATTGCTAATCGTTGGGAACTATCTTAACTTCGGCGCATGATTCGCATTCTCGAAAAGCAGGCTATCCGCCGTCAGGCTCGCCCGATTGATTTGCGGACGTATCACTGGATGGTCGAGAATGGACTCGTGGAAAAACAGGCGGAGCTTATCCGGGGTGTGATTATCGAAAAAATGAGCAAATCTCCACTGCACGAAACCACTGTCCGAAAGCTCTACCGCCGAGTGCTGGCTGCTGCTGCGGAGACGATGCTGGTGACGAAGGAAGCGCCTATTTCCATCCACGATTCTGAGCCCGAGCCGGACATCGCTGTCATTGTGGGAAATGATGATGACTTCGCCCAAGCGCACCCCACCACTGCGGTTCTGGCTATCGAGGTCGCGGTCAGTAGCCAAGAGATCGACCGGGAAAAAGCGGACATCTATGCAGAGGCTGCGATTCCCGAGTTTTGGCTCGTGTTGGCGCTGGAGAAAACGATCGAAGTTCACACGACACCACGCGGCGGCGCATATACGGAATGTGTCATTTGCCGCATGGGAGATACGGTGCAGAGCGGCGTGCTACCTGCGCTGCGAGTTGCGGTAGCGGAGTTATTTCCGGGGTGATTCGCAGTGACTTCACACTGGGCTGCCCAATTTCTAAGTCGATTGCAGGCGCTTGACCTTCACGAGAGCCCGCATGGGCTCTACGGCATCCGAAGGGCGTATGCTCCGACCGGACGATTGCCGACGTTGGCGCACATTCTTGCCTCAAAAAAGAAGTCGGGATTTATACCAGACAACTATCCGGGTGCCGTAATGCAACGGCAGTTGTGGGAGGTTGTGGTTTTCGCTGCCGGGTTTCGCGTGATCACTCTCGAGATCATGGATCACGCGACTACAAAAGTGCGTGAATTTGGATCGGCTCATCGACTGGACGCTCACAACTCAAAGGACGCAAAGGAGCCAACTTGGAATTTGGAGCGACTGGTGCTCCGCTCGGTGGAAAAGACGAGCGATACATCCGTAAAGGCGCGTCTGCTCGTTTTGCATACCGCATCGAAAAAGGAGGTGAGTCCGCTACTTGGTAGGTGTGGAGACACTGAGTTTCTTGCGAAGTATGGAATCGAGCGTCATTGGATGGATTGGGAAGACCGCTTTGGGCGGAAGATTCACACGACTCTCTCGCTGTGGGTGCCGATTTGAGATGGTTAATCAGCCCAGCGCCGCTCGCACTTCTCGGCAATATGCGGCGATGTCGGGGGCTTGGAGGATGCCGCTGACGATGACGACTCGGCGCGCTCCGGCGGCGAGGACTTCGGGGAGGTTTTGCAGCTTGATCCCGCCGATGCAGAAGATCGGGATTTTCACGAGTTCGTGGACGCGGGCGATGTCGGCTAGGCCGATGGCAGGGCGTCCGGCTTTTGTCGGCGTGGGGAAAAGTGGGCCGAAGCCGATGTAGTCCGCACCTGCTTCTGCGGCAGCGACGGCTTGCTCGATGGAGTGCGTGCTTTTGCCGATGAGCGGAAGCGGGACTTCGCCAGCGAGCGCCCGTCCTGCTCGCCAGCGGGCGTCGCTCACGGTGAGGTCGTCTTGCCCGACATGCGCGCCTTCGGCCCCGACGCTGGGGACGAGTTCGGGGTGGTCGTTGATGATGAACGGGACGCCCGCAGCCGCGAGGATGGGCTGGATGCGGTTGGCGAGTTCTTCGATAAAATGCTCGTCGTGCCCTTTGGCGCGAAGCTGGAGGATCTGAACGCCGCCCTCGCACATCTGCTCGGCGATGCGCTCGACGTTTTCAGGCTGCGCGTAGCCGAGGTCGATGATGCCGTAGAGGCGTGCGGCGGATAGTGTGTTCATTCAGAAATGACGAATGACGAATGACGAATGACGAAGTCGCACACGCAAGCGCACTTGCGTTCGTCATTCGTCATTCCGTCATTCGTCATTCACACTACCCCACTACGGCCACTTCCGGCGCTTCCGCTTCGGTGGTCGTCTTGAAAACGAGGCCGTCTTTCGTGGAAGTTACGTAGGCGGTGTCGCCTGCTTTCACGGTGCCTTTTAGCAGCTCTTCGGCGAGCGGGTCTTCGAGGTATTTTTCTACGGCGCGGCGCATCGGGCGGGCTCCGTAGGCGGGGTCCCAGCCTTTTTCGATGAGGTAATCGCGTGAGGCTTCGTCGAGGACGAGTTTGATTTCCTTGTTCTTGAGCCGGTCGTGCAGTTTGGCGACTTCGAGGTCCACGATCTTGTGAAGGTCCGTCTTCACGAGCGAGTGGAAGACGATGAGGTCGTCGAAGCGATTGATGAACTCGGGCTTGAGCGCCTTTTTCGCTTCGTTGAGCACTTTGCCTTTGAGCGTGTCGTAGCTGCCGTCTTCTTTCTCCGCGCCAAAGCCGAGCGACTGCTTCTTCATCGCTTCCGCGCCGAGGTTGGACGTGAGGATGATGATGGTGTTGCGGAAATCAATCTTCCGGCCCATCGAATCGGTGAGTTTGCCCTCTTCCAGCACTTGCAGGAGGATGTGCAGGACGTTCGGGTGCGCCTTCTCGATTTCGTCGAAAAGGACGACGGAGTAAGGGCGACGGCGCACGGCTTCCGAGAGCTGCCCGCCTTCGTCGTGGCCGATGTAGCCGGGAGGCGAGCCGATGAGCCGCGAGATGGTGTGCTCTTCGCGATACTCGCTCATGTCGATCTGGATGAGCGCATCCTTCGCGCCAAACATGTATTCGGCGAGCGTTTGCGCGAGATACGTTTTGCCGACGCCGGTAGGGCCGAGGAAAACGAACGAGCCGATGGGTCGGCGCGGGTCTTTGAGATCGGCACGCGAGCGGCGCAACGCTTTCGCCACGGCGATGACGGCCTCGTCTTGGCCGATGACTTTGCCTTTTAGCTCCGCTTCCATACGGAGGAGCTTCTCGGTGTCCGCGGTCTCCATGCGGTGCAGCGGCACGCCGGTCCACTTCGCGAGGACGATGCGCATGTCCTCTTCGGTCACGACGACATCTTTCTCTTCACGCTTCTTTTCCCATTCTTTAATGACGGCTTCTTTGCGCTCTTTCGCCTGCTTTTCCGTGTCACGGAGCGACGCGGCTTTCTCGAAGTCCTGCGCTTTGATCGCGGCTTCTTTTTGCGCCTTGATGCTCTCGATTTCTTTCTCGATGTCCTTGATGTCCGGCGGGCGCGTCATCGAGGCGATGCGAGCGCGAGCACCGGCTTCGTCCATCACGTCGATCGCCTTATCCGGCAGGAACCGCCCGGTGAGATACCGGTCGCTCAGCTCGGCAGCGGCTTGCAGCGATTCGTCGGTGAAGCGCGCCTTGTGGTGCGCCTCGTACTTGGGCCGGATGCCTTTCAAAATGAGCACGGTGTCCGTCACGGAAGGCGCCTCCACTTTCACCTGCTGGAAGCGGCGCTCCAGAGCGGAGTCTTTCTCGATGTATTTGCGGAACTCGTTCAGCGTGGTCGCGCCGACACATTGCAGTTCGCCGCGGCCCAGCGCGGGCTTGATGATATTCGAGGCGTCCATCGCGCCCTCTGCCGAGCCTGCGCCCACGATGGTGTGCAGCTCGTCGATAAAGAGGATGACGTTTTTCGTCCGGCGAATCTCGTCCATGACGGCCTTGATGCGCTCTTCAAATTGACCGCGATATTTCGTCCCGGCGACCATCAGTGCGAGGTCGAGAGTGATGACGCGCTTGTCGCGCAAAAGGTCCGGCACATTGCCCGCGACGATTTCTTGCGCGAGCCCTTCGGCGATGGCCGTTTTGCCTACGCCTGCTTCGCCGATGAGCACGGGGTTGTTCTTCGTGCGGCGGCAGAGAATCTGGATGACGCGCTCGATTTCGTTGGCGCGGCCCACGACGGGGTCCATCTCGCCCTTTTTCGCAATCTCGGTGAGGTCGCGGCCAAACGCTTTGAGCGCAGGAGTTTTCGCGTCTTTTTTGGAGCCCGAACCGCTGCCCGCTGTCGTCTCTTGTGGTGCGTCTTGATCGCCGTCTGGCGGGGCAAAATTGGGGTCGAGCTCCTTCAGGATCTCGTTGCGCGTGCGCTCGATGTCGATCTCCAGATTTTTCAGCACGCGAGCCGCCACGCCTTCGCCTTCGCGGAGCAGGCCGAGCAGGATGTGCTCGGTCCCCACGTAGCTGTGGTTTAGCGCCTTCGCTTCTTTGCCAGCGAGCGCCAGCACCTTTTTCACGCGGGGCGTGTAAGGGATGTTGCCGACCATCTTTTGGTCCGGTCCGCTGCCCACCTGTTTTTCGACTTCCATGCGGACGGTTTCGAGGTCGAGCCCCATTTTTTGGAGGACGTTGACGGCGACGCCTTGGCCGAGCTTGATAAGCCCGAGCAACAAGTGCTCAGTGCCCACGTAGTTGTGGTTGAAACGGTCTGCTTCTTTTCTGGCGAGAGCCAGAACCTGCTGCGCGCGCGGCGTGAAGTTATTCATCATAGAGTTGTGTGCAATCCCCGTGCCTCCATCCGAAGCCCTCGCAAAAAAGCAGGAGCCAAGGTGTCAGCATCAGAGTCGTGGCGGAAATTGCAGCGGAATCCCGCCGGGCGCAAGATGTGACATGCGGGCACGGCAAATTATTTTTGTGAGACAGAGTGACACCCACCGCGTCGCTCTCCCGGCCGTGCGCCGCCCGCGAGCCGCAGAACGGGCCTAATTTCCGGCGCTTCCGATGCTTTTTTCGTCCACACGATATGAAGCCACTTTCTTTAACCATCGCCACTTTGCTCGGGCTGAATCTTGCCGTCCACGCGCAGACGAAGGTCAACTTTACCGACCACGTCCTCCCTATTTTTAAGAACGCCTGCAACAATTGCCATAACCCGGACAAGAAGAAGGCGGGGCTCGATCTGACGACTTATGCCGCGACCATGGCGGGCGGCGAATCCGGCGTCCCCGTGAAGCTCGGCAATGCGGGCGGCTCGCTGCTTTATAAACTGACCACGCACGCCGATGAGCCGAAGATGCCGCCGAAGGGCGACAAGCTCTCCGATGCGGACCTGAAAATCCTGAGCGACTGGATCGCGGGCTTCGCGCTGGAGACGGCCAACAGCAAGCCCGCCGTGGCGACGGCGAACAAAGTGGAGGCGGCGGTCGTCTCCCTCACGCGGCCCGAGGGGCCTGCGCCGATGCCGGGAGATTTGCCGATGGAGCCGTTTGTGAAATCGCGCGCGCTGGGCGCGGTGACGACGCTGGCGGTGAGCCCGTGGGCGCCCATCGTGGCCATCGGCGGGCAAAAACAAATCCTCCTCTATAATACCGAGACGTTGGAGCAGCTCGGCGTGTTGGCGTTCCCCGAGGGCTTCGCGAATGTCCTGCGCTTCTCGAAAAACGCGAAGGTTCTCATCGCGGGCGGCGGGCTCGGCGGCAAGCAGGGCAAAGTCGTGATGTGGGACGTGACGACCGGCGAGCGCATCGGCGCGGTGGGTAACGAGACGGACGCCGTGCTCACGGCGGACCTCAGCGCGGACCAGCAGTTCGTGGCCATCGGCGGCTCGGATAAACGGGTGCGCGTGTACCAGACGAAGGACGGTAAGGCGACGGGGCTCATCAAGAAGCACACCGAGTGGGTCACGGCGGTTTCGTATAGCCCGGATGGCAAATATCTCGGCACGGCGGACCGCAACGGCGGCATCGAAATCTGGGAAACCGGCGCAGAGCCGAAGCCGTATAATTCGCTCACCGGCCACAAGTCTGCAGTCACCGCGCTGGCCTTCATGCCCGGCGTGCTGGCGAGCGGCGGCGAGGATGGGACCATCAAACTTTGGAGCGTCAAAGAGGGCACGGAATCGAAAAGCTGGAACGCCCACGCGGGCGGAGTCCTGTGGGTGGAGTTCACGCCGGACGGCAAAATCGTGAGCTGCGGACGCGACAAAATCGCGAAGGTCTGGGACGCCACCGGCAAGGCGCTGGCGGCGACGGAGGCGTTCGCCGACATCGCCCTGCGAGCCGCGATGGCAAATGATCGCGTCATCGCCGCAGACTGGACGGGAGCCATCCGCGTCTATGCCATCGCCGGGGATAAAGTGAACAAAGTCGGCGAACTCAGCGCCAACCCGCCCGGCATCGCCGAGCAACTCACCGTCGCCGAAAAAACCCTCGCCGATACCAACGCCGCGCTGCCCGCGCTCCAAGCCGCGGTCGCCGCCACCGAAGTCGCCGTGAAAACCGAGCGCGACGCCGCCGAGGCCAAGCGCAAAGCCGACCTCGCCGCACTGGAGGCCCGCAAGGCCGCTTCGCAGCAGCAGCTCGCCGCCGCCAAAGCTGCACCCGATGTTGCTGCTAAAAAAGTCGCCGATTTTACCGCCCAAGTGGATGCCGCCAAACAAGCCGTCGTCGCAACAGAGGCTGCGCTGGGCGAAAAGAAGAAGCTCGCCGGGATGAACGATAAAGCCAAAGCCGAGCAGGCCGTGACCGCAGCCCGGAAGCGCTTCGAGGCGCTCACCGCTGAGGTCGCTAAAGCCCGCGAAGCCCGGGCGAAATTTGCCGAAGGCACGCCGGAGTACGCCAAGGCAGATGTGCTCGTGCAGGCCAAAAAGCCGGAACTCGCCAAAGCCGAAGAAGCCGTCAGCGCCGCGCAGGCCAAGATGGCCGCCGCACCCGCGGCGCCCGCTGCTGGGGAAGTCGAGGCCGCCAAGCTGGCCCGCGAGGAGGCTGGGAAGAAAGTCGAAGCGCTCCGCCAAGAGCTGCAAAAAGCCCAAGGCGAACTCGGCACCGCGAAAAACACCGCGCCCAAATTGATGGCCGAAGCCGAAAAAGCCATCGCCGCCGTGAACGCGGAGATCGCCAAGCTCCAAGCCCCGCCAGCCCCCGCCGCCGCGCCTGCCGCCGCACCCGCGCCCGCTGGCCCCAATATCGCTGCGTTGGAAAAGCAGCTCTCCGATTTGAACACCGAGCTGGAAGCCGTCCGCGCCGAGCGCGCGAAGTTTGAGCCCGAGACGCCCGGCTACATCGCCGCGCAGGCCAAGCGCGCCGCCGTGGGCGAGAAGATCGCCGCTGCCACCGCCGCGCTGGAAACCGCCAAGTCCACACCCAACGCCTCGCCTGCTGCACCGGTTGCTCTTGTCGGGACTGATGCCGAAAAAGCAGCCGCAAAAGCTAAGAACGACCTCTCCGAAGCCCAGCAGCGCCTCCTTTCCGCGCAGACCGGTATAGAGCGCTGGAAGCGCGCCCAGCTTTACCAAGGCGTCTTCAACGCCCGCCAAACGCTGCACGACAAGCAGGGCAAATACGACGACCTCGTCGCCACGGCCAAGGACGCATTCCGCCAAGCCGAACTCGCCAAGGCGGGGGTGGCTGAAGCCGAGAAAGCCGTCGCCGATGGCCCCAAAGTCGTCGCGGAAAAAGAAGCCGCGCTCGCCGCAGTTCGCCAAACCGCCGACGCCGCGAAAGCCCAGCTCGCCGCTGCCGAAAAAGCCATCGCCGACAAAAAAGCCGCCGTCATGGACCCCAAAGCGGTGGAAGCCGAACTCGCCGCACTCAACAAGCAGCAAGCTGCGCTCACCGAAGAACTCGCCAAAGTCCGCGCCGCCCGCGATGCCGCAAAGGAAGGCTCCCCCGAGCAAGCTGCCGCCAAAGCCAAGCGCGAAGAACTCCGCCCCAAAGAAACTGCCCTCACCGCCGCTCTAGCCGCTGCAAATGCCAAGCTCACCGCCAAGCCTGCCGACCAGCCCATCCCGCCGGAAATGGTGGAGGCCGTCAAAAAAGGCCAACTCGACGTAAAGCTCGCCACCGACAAAATCGCCCCCGTGGAAAAGCTCGTCGCCGACGCAAAGAAAGCCATCGAAGACGCAGCGAAACAAGTCCCCGAGCTTAAAGCCCGCATCCCGCAGCTCGAAGCCGAAGGCACAAAAATCAAAGCCCAAGCCGAACAATCCGCAGGCACCCTCGCCAAAGAACTCCAAGCCGCCAAAGCCGAGATGGAAAAGCTCCGCGCCCAATACGAAGCCGTTAAGAGCGCCAAGAAATCCGCCAGCGCCGCGCCAGCACCGGCGGCGGTCGCGGTGAGTCAGTAGGTCAGTAGGTCAGTGGGTCAGTAGGTCAGTGGGTCAGTAGGTCAGTGGGTCAGTGGGTCAGTTGGTCAGTTGGTCAGTTGGTCAGTTGGTCAGTGGGTCAGAATACTGAACACTGACCTACTGACTACTGACTACTGCCCCACTGTCCTCCTCCGCAGCATCCACGGCAGGTCGAGCGCGAGGAAGAACACCACGGCCACTCCTTCAAAGCACAGCACGTAGAGCCAGTGCGGGTCGGGAAAGAAATCAAGCATCGTCTTTTGCTCTGGTCGGCTGGCCAAAAAGCCGAAGTTTGCCCCCGTCCAGCGATTCGCCAGCAGCGCGCAGACGAGATACACCTGCGACCACGCCATGATGCGCAAGAACGCACCGGGGCGCGGACGCATTTGAAACTCAAACATCAGCCAAAACACCCCCGCAGGGATCGCCGAGTGCAGGATGAAGAAGCACCACGTCGGCACATCCATCCCGATATGGACCGCCGGGGTGAAGAGCGCCTGCGCCGTCCCCGCAATCCCCCAGAAATACGCCAGCTCAAAAGCCATCGCCCGCCTGCCGAGTAGCGCCGCCAGCGTCGCGCATGCTGCCCAGTCGCAGAGCTGCATCGGCAGTCCTCTTTGCAGACTCAGTAGTCCATTTTTCCAGTGCCACGCGAAATTCAGCACATAGGCCGCCAGCAGCACTCCGGCAAAGGCGAAGTTGATCCCCACCGCCAGCCTGCGCGACTGCACCTTGCGGCTCAGCAACCACAGCGCGACGGGGCCGAGGAAGGTAAACGCGATAAAGCCGATCTGTATCGAAGACATGGCCGCGAACGTGACCGGAAACCTCCCGTTCTGCAATTCTTCCAGCTTTTTCACCAAAAACCCGGTTGCCATCCGGCGCGGATTCTGTTTCTGAACACGCACACAAACAACCAATATGAAAACATCACTCCTCAGCCTTTGCCTCGTCGCCCTCGCCGGAACCGCATTTGCGGACATCCAAGACCCACCGATGAACGACCAAGGTCCTACGCGTAAACTCGCTCGTGGCATCGCCAATGTCGTCTGGGGTAGCACGGAATTCTTTACCTGCGTCACTCAGACCAACAGCCGCGAGGGCAACGCAGCCGAGTGGAGCTACGGCCTGCTCAAAGGCGTCACCCGGACCGTGAACCGCCTCGGCGCTGGTGTGTATGAAATCTTCACCTTCCCATTCCCCACCACCAAGCTCTCTTTCCGTCCGCCGTATAAATCGAACATCCCGTGGATCCACAGCGGCTACGAGGAATTCCCGCCAGAACTCGGCTGGAACACTCGCCGCCGTTACAACACCTCCTCCTACACGGGCTGGTAGTCGTCACTCGCACACATCTATTTCAGAGGCTTCCGTCCCATCGGGCGGAAGCCTCTTTTTTCTCTCTACCTATCCTATGAAAAAAACCGCCATCGTCACAGTCTCGGATGTCGCCTTTGGCGGCAAAGGCGTCGCACGCCATGAGGGGAAAGTCTTCTTCATCCCATTCACCGCCATCGGCGATCAGGTGAAAGTGGAAATCACTCGCGACAAAAAGAAATTCGCCGAAGCCGAAGTCCTCGAAGTCCTCACCCCCTCGCCCGACCGCGTCGAGCCCAAGTGCCACTGGTACGGCCAATGCGGCGGCTGCACCTACCAACACATCTCCTACCCCGCGCAACTCGCCCTCAAGCAACGCCAAGTTGAGCAAACCCTCCGCCGCGTCGGCAAGCTCGACGAAGTCCCCATGCGCCCCATCGTCCCGTCCCCCGAGCCCTACGCCTACCGCAACCGTATCCGCGTCCACGTCACCCAGCGCCAAGTCGGCTTCTTCGCCCACGCCTCCCACGAACTCGTCACCATCAGCCGCTGTGAACTCGCCGAACCCGGCGTCAACGAAACCCTCCACGATCTCCGCCGTGCCGGTCCCAAGGATGGCGACTACACACTCGTCGCAGAAGCCGAGCGCGGGCGCTACTTCGAGCAGACCAACGACGCCGTCGCTGCCGAGATGCTCACCCTCGTCGAATCCCTCGTCCAGCCTGGCCACGACCTCCTCATTGATGCCTACTGCGGCGGCGGCTTCTTCGCCCACCGCCTCGCCCCGAAGTTCACCCAAGTCGTCGGCATCGAGGGCAACGAATTCGCCATCGACAACGCCAAAAAGACCGCCGCCCCCAACGAACGCTTCATCGTCGGCGACGTCGCCGAATACCTCTCCGGCGTCCTCGCCCCCGCCACCCCTGCCACCACCACGCTCCTGCTCGACCCCCCCTCCACTGGCCTCGACCCGCGCGTGCTGGAGCACATCCTCGCCTCCTGCCCTGCCCGTATCATTTACGTCTCCTGCAACCCCGCCACCCTCGCCCGAGACATCGCCGCCCTCGTCCCCACCTACCGGCTAGAAAGTGTGACGCCCCTCGACATGTTCCCACAAACCGCCGAAGTCGAAGTCGTCGTCTCCCTCGTCTGCACCGGCAACGTGTAGGCCCGTCAAGGCCGCCCCAAGGAGGGGGGCCGTCTCGGCCCCCTGAACCACGGAGTGGTTCCCCAGAAAGGACCGTGCTCGTGGAGACGCTTCGCGCCTCAGGGGGCCGGGACGGCCCCCCTCCTTGGGGTCGGCGGCAGGAATGCCGCCGCTCCAATTCACGCCAGCCTCATACCCGCTTCACCGGCGAACCAACGCCCGCCTCCGAGCCGTGGAAACTGGACACCACGGGCACGCCACGCGATATTGGCCAACAATCGATGACCACCGACACACCACCACCGCGCCGCAAGTGGCACCTCCAACGCTGGCTCCTCCTCCTCGCCGCCGGGTTCCTCGCATACGGCGGGTGGACCCAATACGCCTTCCGCGCTGCGCTCAAAGAGGCAAGGGCGTTGGGGTGGAGGTTGGAATACACCGACCCGAGCGAAGAGATTCGGCAGAATTGGAAGGTGGCTTTCAAGAAAGAGACGTGGCTGGATGGCGTGACATTCGTGTCCATCCTGACGAGCGAACGGTTTGAGCAACACCTCGCCATCGTTCATCGGCTGAATCCGAGAGAGCTGCATATCTACAACGCATCCTCCTTGCGCGACCTCTCCGCCCTGCGCCCCCTCACTAGACTGCAAGGGGTATCGCTCGACGGCTGCACGGGGCTGACCAATGTGGACGAGCTCAAGAACCTCCCCGCTCTGGAATTGATCTATCTCGGCGGCTGCACGGGGCTGACGAATGTGGAGACGCTCAAAAATCTCTCGGCGCTTCAAGAGATCTATCTCATAAACTGCACCGCGCTGACCAATGTTGACGCCCTCAAGTACCTCTTCGCGCTGAAAACGGTCAATCTCGACGGCTGTACGGGGCTGACGAAAGAGAGTGTCGCCGCCCTGAAAGCCGCCCTCCCAAATGCGCGAATCATCGGCCCATAGCGAAAGCTCCACTTCCCACACACCCTTGACCACCGACACACCATCACCGCGCCGAAAGTGGCACCTCCAACGCTGGCTCCTCCTCCTCGCCGCCGGGTTCCTCGCATACGGCGGGTGGACCCAATACGCCTTCCGCGCTGCGCTCAAGGAGGCATGGGCGCTGGGGTGGACGGTGTATTATGTCGACCCTTACGAAGAGATACGGGCGGACTGGAAGGCAGCACTCAGGAAAGCGACCTGGCTGGACGGCGTGACAAAGGTGGAGATCCCGACGAGCGAGGAGTTTGAGCAGCATCTCGCCATCCTCCATCGGCTGAATCCAAAGGAACTAGTAATCTTCAACTCCTCAACCTTGCGAGACCTCCCCAAGCTCAATGGCATCTCCCGACTGCGAACCATCGTGCTCATCGACTGCAAGGTGCTGACGAATGTGGACGCACTCAAGAACCTCTCCGCCCTGAAAAAGCTCGGGCTCCTCGGCTACACCGGACTGACAGACTTGGACGCGCTCAGGAACCTCTCGGCTCTGCGAACGCTCGGGCTCCACGACTGCACGAGGCTGACAGACTTGGCCGCGCTCAAGAACCTCTCCGGTCTGAAACAAATTTATATCACTGGCTGCACGGGGCTGACGAATGTGGACGCGCTCAAGAACCTCTCCGCCCTGCAAGTGGTCAGCCTCACCCGCTGCAAGGGGCTGACGAATGTGGACGGGCTCAAGAACCTCTCCACACTGCAAGAGGTCAGCCTCATCGACTGCACAGGGCTCACGAATGTGGACGCGCTCAAGAACCTCTCCGCTCTGCAATATGTCCATCTCACCGGCTGCACGGGGCTGTCGGAGGAAAGCGTCGTGTCGCTGAAGGCGGCGCTCCCAAATGCGAAAATAAACGGCCCATAGCGAAAGCTCCACTTACCACACACCCATGACCACCGACCCACCATCACCGCGCCGAAAGTGGCACCTCCAACGCTGGCTCCTCCTCCTCGCCGCCGGGTTCCTCGCATACGGCGGGTGGACCCAATACGCCTTCCGCGCTGCGCTCAAAGAGGCAAGGGCGCTGGGGTGGGCAGTGTATTATACCGACCCTTACGAAGTGATTCGGGCGGACTGGAAGGCAGCATTCAGGAAAGCGACCTGGCTGGACGGCGTGACAGGCGTGGACATCCCGACGAGCGAGGAGTTTGAGCAGCACCTCGCGATCCTCCATCGGCTGAATCCAAAGGAACTAAGAATCATGGACGCCTCAACCTTGCGAGACATCCCCAAGCTCAATGGCATCTCCCGACTGCAAAGTGTCGTGCTCATCGATTGCACCCGGCTGACGAATCTGGACGGGCTCAAGGACCTCTCCGCACTGCAAAAGCTCGTGCTCCACGGCTGCAAGGCGCTTACGAATGTGGACGCGCTCAAGAGCCACTCTGCGCTGAAAATGATCGAATTGCCCGAGTGTCGTGCCCTAACGAATGTGGATGCGCTCAAGAACCTCTCGGCTCTGGAACGGCTTGATCTCAGCGGCTCGGGGCTGACGAACGTGGATGCGCTCAAACACCTCGGCGCGCTGAAATCACTCGATCTCCGAGGCTGCACGGAGCTGATAAATGTGGACGGACTTGGTAACCTCGCGGCGCTGCAATCCCTCAGCCTCGGCTTCTGCACGCGGCTCACGAATGTGGACGTAATTAAGAGCCTTCCGGCGCTGCATGAGGTCTGGCTCACCGCCTGCACCGGGCTGCCGCCGGATAATATCACGGCGCTGAGGGCAGTGATGCTAAAGACGAGAATCTACACCGATTAACCACACACCCATGACCACTGACCCACCACCACCGCGCCGAAAGTGGCACCTCCAACGCTGGCTCCTCCTCCTCGCCGCCGGGTTCCTCGCATACGCCGGGTGGCTCTCTCTTCTATCTGCGCGAATCTGCGAAATCTGCGGATGAAAAGGCCTAGCTGAATCGTTGTTCAGCAGGCTTCAAGGAAGGTCCGGCAAGCGGTAGTCCGAGCGCGGACGGTTCGCGCGGGTCGGAAGTAATATCTCGCTGTAAACTCCGCACATGAGGGCGTGGAATGCCCAGCCGCGCGCTTCGGAATTCGAGACGGTAACGTCCGTTGCTCGATAGACGACATCGTGCCGATTCTGTGCAGAGGGCGCGGTAGGCAGGTTTGACAGGTATAACAGACCAGCAAGGTCGATTTTCTTCGTCCCATTGAGTGTCGAAACGGGATATTCCGTATGGTCTGCGAGTCGGTAGAGAATCTCGACGTACCGATGCGCATCAATGCGATGAACCTCACGGTGATAAGAAAAAAATGCCACCCCCATGCATCGGGTCAAATGCGGAGGAACGGCCACCGGCCTGCGATAAGGAGGCAGCACGGCATAAACCTGTCGGCGCGTCATGCCTTGATGAATGACACCAGCGCGCTCCCGATAAATGCTGTCGATGGAAACCGAGACCTTCGCGGGCACCGTGCTGGGTGTGGCGCAACCCGACACGAAGGTCGCGAAAGTCGCGAAGGTAAAAGGTAGGAGCAGGCAGCACCGAGTCACACTTTTCGAGTAGTCGCACCCATGATGTTTGTCCATCGCCATTCTGAGGAGCGATCTCGGCTAAAGTAGCGGGGGCGTCCCGCCCCCGCTACTACGCCTCCCCGCCGGATGCCGCCCCGCTACACCCACTTCACCGGGATATCGATCACCTGGCTTTTGTTGCCGAAGGGCTCGTTTTGGTAGCGGTATTGGACTTGGACTTGCCACGTCTCGAATTGGCCTTGGGCGGGGAGGGGGAGGTTGATTTCGTATTCGCGGGTGGTGGAGAAGCCGATCTCGGTCATCGCACCTGCGCCTCGGGCGACGAAGACGGTGTAGCCTTGGAAGTCCATCTTTTTGACGATGAGGATGGGGCGTCCGCTGGGGGAGTATTTGAATTTCACTTCGGGCACGATGTCTGGGTCGGGCGGGGCGACTTCGGCCCCGACGATTTTCAGCAGGATGCCGTCGGCTTCATCCCAATTGTCGTGGGTTTTGATGCCTTGGACGAGGCGCCCGAGGAAGTCGAAAAAGCCCGGTTCGTACTGGGCGGTGACGGCGGGGGTATTAAACGTCGGCACCGCCGGAAGTATGGGCAGGCCGGGCAGGGCCGTGAGCGGGCCGGGGTTGGCGGTGGTCATGGAGTCATGGGCGTCGCTCATGCTTTTGCACCATTGGCGGGCGATGCTGTTGGTATCGATAAACCACTCGTAGGAGTAGCGCCCGTGCCGGAGGCGGAGGAGTTGCGGCGCGGTGACCTCGTATTTGGTCGCGAGTGCGCCGGGCAGGTTCGTGTCGAGTGCGGTGAGGACGGATAGGATTCCGGGCTCGTCGTCAGGTAGATATGGTTTGCGTTTCATGTGTTTTTTTGGTTTTTTTGGACTGGAAAATGGCGGGACGTAGCCGGGATCGCCCGGCTCAAGGAGATAGCTCGGGTTGCCCCAGCGTAAATTAGGGTCATCCCAGGTAAGACCTTCGTCATAATGAGCGGTTCTCATGTTCGTGTTGGGCGAATGGCGGCAGTTGCGGGTGGTGAGTGGTGGGGTGTGTGGCAGGTTTGTGATGGGGTGAAACTGGGCCGTTTCTCTGTAGAGGGGGGCAAAACCGGCGCTGGGATGAGTGATCCCTGCGCAGGGATGGGCCATCCCCGGATGAGGTGGATACTTTTCCATGCGGGGATGAATGATCCCCGCGCGGGGATGGGCGATCCCTGTGCAGGGATGACTCGTCCCTGCGCATGGATCGCTCATCCCTGAGCCCAAAGGGAGTGGTCCCATGCGGGGATGGGTGATCCCCGCGCAGGGATGATCGATCCCCGCGCCGGGCTGGGTGAGAAGCGCGGGCGTCGCACCGCAGCCCGAGGCGGGCAGGCTCGGCCCCGTTGTGGCGCGGGCTGTGCGAGTGTGCGGATGGATGGTTCGGTTTCACGGTGCATAGGAAAGCACGGTGGGATGATTTGCGGTATCGGGGGCGCACCCCTATTTTTGGGTAGGGGATTTTCCCCGATGCGGTCCCCGATACGGGTAGGGGTGTTCGGGAGTCAGCCCAGAAAAGGCGGTTGATGACTCACACAAAGGCACGAAGGCACAAAGGTGAGCCATTCGCAGAGAACCGCTTGCTCGCTCACAGAGCGCGCTTGGCGTCCTTTGTCAGTCATTCATCTTTGTGCCTTTGTGCCTTTGTGTGAGCTTAAACTTCCGTTTGCCATCGGGCGGGTTGTGCGCTAATTCGCCCCGACCAGTCGAAAATCTAGATCAATACCTATGGCAGCCTCCAAGAAATTGCGCGTGTTGGTGGTAGATGAGGATCCCCTCACTCTACGCGGGATTGTTGCATCTTTGAAGGACATGAAGCACTGCCGTGTTTGCGGCGCGGCGGGGTCGGTGCGGGCAGCGCGGGCGTTGTTTGACAAAGAGGGCGTGGAGTTTCTCGTGATGGAGTTTCCGCTACCGGGCGGCGACGGGCTGGCGCTGATCCACGACTTTCTGAGTGCGCAACCGGCGGCGCATGTGGTGGTGATCGTGAAGGCGGACGACCTCGCGGTGCTGAAGCGACTGCTCGCCGCCGGGGCCCACGCGGTGGTGTCTCGCTCGGATGCGCCGGGGGCGTTTTCGGAGGCGTTTGTGGCGGCGATGGACGGCGGTCTTTTCCTGAGTGCGCACGCAAATCAGGCGATGCTGGCAAGCATGGCGCACAGGCGGAAGGGAACGCGCACGGGCGACGCGGCGCTGCTGAGTGAGCGGGAGTTCGCGGTGTTCTCCGGGGTGGCGGAAAGGCGCGGGCCGAAAGCCATCGCAGCGAGTCTCGGCATCTCGGTGAAAACGGTGGAGGCGCACAAGCAGTCGATCAAGTGCAAGCTGCGCATCGAGACGGCGGCGGAGCTGCAAAGGCGGGCGGAGCGGTGGGCGAGCGTGTAGGGCGGGGTGCATCGCGACAATTTTCCGAACGTTCGCTTGCGGACTTCGGGGAGTCCGGTATGTGTGGCGCTTGCTGGAGGGATGGCAGAGTGGTCTATTGCGCCGGTCTTGAAAACCGGAGGGCCGAAAGGCCCCGTGGGTTCGAATCCTACTCCCTCCGCCACTTTTCGCTCATGCCCGAACAATCGCCAACCGCGCCGGAAAAGCTCTCGATCTCACGGAAAGTGATCATCGGCGCTGCGTTCACCCTTTTTATGCTGGGGCTGATCGCGGTGACGAGTTTCATGACGACGCGGCGCTTGTTGGAGACATCTCGGAAGGTGGCGGATAGGCACGAGGTGCTGCTGACGAGCGAGCGGCTGTTGCGCCACATTTTAGAAATGGAGAACGGGGTGCGCGGGTTCATCCTCTCGGGGAACGATGAGATGTTGGTCCCGCATACGCATGGGCTGTCGTTCATCATCGAGGACATCGCAAACTTGAAGCGTGCGACGATGGATAACCCGGACCAGCAATTGCGCCTCGGGCGGGTGCAGGCGAAGGCGAGTAATGCGATGGAGTTCTTTGGCGATTTCATCACGCTGCGGAGGGAGAAGGGGATCGCGGGAGCGGCGGCGGCGTATAATGAATCGACGTCCTCGGCGAGGGCGGCGGATATTTTCACGCAGATGTCGGAGGATTTGTTGGAGTTTGACCAGGTGGAAAGGCGGCGGGTGAGCGACTTGGTCGAGAGCCTGGACGAGATCGGGCGGGTGAATACGTCGTTCGTCGGCGGGGGAACGTCGCTCACGTATATTGCGCTGCTGTTGGCGTGTTTGCTGATCCTGCGGGACATCAAGGAGCGGCGGGCGACGGATGAGCAACTGGAGAACGAGCGCAACCTCTTGCGCCGGATGATGGATACGATCCCGGCCCAGATTTTCGTGAAGGATATGAATGGAAAATTCGCCCGCTCGAACACGGCGCACGCGCAGTTCGTGGGGAGGGAGTCGGCAGCGCACGTGGAGGGGGCGAGCGACGCGGATTTTTACCCCGCCGAGCTGGCTGAGCAGTATCGGGAGGATGATCTGATGGTGCTCTCGTCGCGCAAGGCGCAGCTCGATAAGGAGGAGCCGAGTCGCGATTTCGGCGGGCAGCCGGTGTGGCTGGAGACTTCCAAGGTGCCGCTGTTTTCTGCGGCGGGGCGGCTGATCGGGCTGGTGGGCATCAGCTCCGACATCACCAAGCGCCGCGAGGACGAGGAGAAGCTGGTGCATTTTGCCGACGCGTTGCAGAGATCGAACGAGGAGCTGCAAAATTTCGCCAGCGTGGCGTCGCACGATTTGCAAGAGCCGCTGAGGAAGATCCAGGCGTTTGGCGACCGCTTGCGCTCGCGCTGCGCGGATGTGCTGGATGAAAGCGGGCGCGACTACCTCGCGCGGATGCTGAACGCTGCCGAGCGAATGCAGCGCCTCATCCAGGACTTGCTCCAGCTTTCACGTATCGTGACGCGCGCGCAGCCGTTCGAGCGCTGCGATTTAGGCGAAATCGTACGTGGAGTGCTGAGCGATCTGGAAGTCCGCATCGCCTCGCTGAACGCGACTGTGACTGTGGGCAAGCTGCCCGCGATCGAGGGCGACATGACGCAGATGCGGCAGCTTTTCCAAAACCTCATCGTCAACGCCCTCAAGTTTCAGAGCCCCGGCGTGCGGCCCCAAGTCAGCATCACCGGCAGCATCCTGCTCAATCTCCACGGCGAACTCCCCACCTCGCAGCACGCCGCGCCGCTTACGAAAGTCTGCGTGACGGATAACGGCATCGGCTTCGAGCAAAAGTTCGCCGAGCAGATTTTCGGCGCGTTCAAGCGGCTCCACACGCGGGAGGAATTCGAAGGCTCCGGCATCGGCCTCAGCGTGTGCCGGAAAATTACGGATCGCCATCACGGAAAGATCGTGGCAGAGAGTGAGGTAGGCAAGGGAACGACGTTCTCGATCACCCTGCCAATCCATCAACCGCAGACATCATGAAACCAGCGACACAGCCCATCACCATCCTCATGGCCGACGACGATCCGGATGATCGCCTCCTCACTGCTGACGCGCTCAAGGAAGCCCGCCTCATCAACGACATCCGCTTCGTGGAGAACGGCGAGGAACTCCTCGACTACCTCCGCCGCCAAGGCAAATACGCCACCGTCGATGCGCCCAAGCCGGGCCTCATCCTCCTCGATTTGAACATGCCGCGCAAAGACGGGCGCACCGTGCTCAAAGAGCTCAAGCAAGACCCCGACCTGCGCTCCATCCCGGTCGTCGTCCTTACCACGTCGAAAGACGACGAGGACATCTACCGCAGCTACGACCTCGGCGTGAACAGTTACATCGTCAAACCCGTCACCTTCGAAGCCCTCGTGGACATTCTCCAGACGCTCGAAAAGTACTGGTTTGAAATCGTAGAGCTGCCGCCAAATCGGGAGTAGCGGGGCTCCATTTATCATTCGTGATTGTCGGCTGAGGAAAGTTCAGGCATTCATCCCGTTCGTGGGAGCGAACGGCTGACACGAAAACCTTTGTAATCATGTTTGTTGACCACATTAAAATCCACGCGACTGCCGGCCACGGCGGACGCGGCTGCGTCGCCTTTCGGCGCGAAAAATTCGTCCCACGCGGAGGCCCCAGCGGCGGCGACGGTGGGCGTGGCGGGGACATCGTCCTCGTCACCGATGCGAACATCGACAACCTCGTGGACTTCTACTACCAGCCGAATCTCCGCGCCAAAGCAGGCGAACCCGGCTCCGGGAAAAACTGCTACGGACGCGCCGCCGAAGACCAGATTTACAAAGTGCCCATCGGCACCCTCGTCTATCGGATGCCCTTCGAGCGCATCAGCGAAGAGCCCGCGCCGCGCGACACCAGCGCCTACGTGAATCTGGAGACGCTCACCGACGAAGAAGTTGCGACGTTCCAAGGCAAAAAATCCCGCCCACGGGTGGACCTCGGCGAACTCGAACTCATCGCCGACCTCACCGAGCCCGGCCAGACCTTCATCCTCTGCAAAGGCGGCGGCGGTGGGAAAGGAAACGTCCACTTTAAGAGCAGCAAAAACCGCGTCCCCACCCAATTCACCGACGGCGAAGAAGGCGAAGAAGGCGAGTACTACGTCGAGCTGCGCAAAATCGCCGACGCCGGCCTCGTCGGCTACCCGAACGCTGGCAAAAGCACCCTCCTCTCCCGCATTTCCAACGCTCACCCGCGTATCGCACCGTATCCATTTACCACCCTCACGCCGCACATCGGCGTCGTGGAATTGCCGCCGTATGACCGTATCACCGTCGCGGACATCCCCGGCCTCATCGAAGGCGCGCACACGAACGTCGGGCTTGGGCACGACTTCCTCCGTCACATCGTCCGCTGCAAACTGCTCATCTTCGTCCTCGATATGGCTGGCAGCGAAGGCCGCGAACCGATCGACGACCTGCAAAAACTGCGCAAAGAACTCGACCTCTACGACCCCATGCTCAGCGAGCGCCAATGGATCGTCGTTGCCAATAAAATGGACCTTCCCGAAGCCGAAGAAAAACTCGCCCACTTCCGCACGCGCTACAAAAAGCTGGAGATATTCCCCATCGGCTCGAACACCGACGACGGCATCCCTCAACTCATCAAACGCCTCGGCGAACTCGTCCTCCCCGCCCCCAAACCCTTCTGAAGCGCCCCTTCGGGGTCACCCCGAAAGGACTAACAGTGCTGGGGAAGGGACTTGAACCCATACTCCTTGCGGAACCAGATCCTAAGTCTGGCGCGTCTGCCAATTTCGCCACCCCAGCGTGTTGATTATCAAAGAGTTGCGAATCACTAATTATCGACTGCTGAACAGTCCTAGACTGCCGCAGCCTGCAATGTTTCGAACCCTTTCGTCGCAACGGAAAGATTCATACACGAGGATGCGGGAGGTCCGCAAGCGTCCTGTTTGTTGTCTTTAGCCTGAGCGCTGCTCCTAGAAACTAGCCGCCGATTTTTAGCCCGACTTGGTCGCCGGGACCGATGAGGTCTTGGCCGGGGTTGGGCGTTGCGCCTTTGCCGTCGGGGCTTTCGCCGGGGGTGAGTTTGAGGTCGAGCGGCTTGCCTGCGCGGGAGATGCGCACGGCGATGGGCTCTTCGGGGGTGACGTAAAAGGAGGCGTTGAGCACGTCTTCGGGGGTGGTGATTTTCCAGTCGCCGACTTGGAGCAACACGTCGCCGGGGCGCAGCCCGCCTGCGTAGCCGGGGCCGTTGAGGCGGAGGTTGCGGACGCGGGCGGTGCTGCCGCCCTCGGGGGCATCGGTGAGGCGGACATCGGCCCCGAGCCAGCCTTGGCGGACGCGGTTGAAGTGGATGAAGTCGTTATAGACCTTCTCGGCGGCTTCGCCCGGCAAGGCGAAGAGGCCCATGCCATTTTCGAGGGTGCTGATGATGACGCCGACGACTTCGCCTTTCGCGTTCAGCAGCGGTGCGCCGCCTTGCCCGCGCTGGACGGGTGCGGTGGCGCGGACGTGGCGCGCGGCGAAGAATCGCCCGGCGTGCCCCATGTCGAACCCGGAGGTGATGCCAAAGCTGGGCGAGAGCGGGAAATCGAGCGGGTAGCCGACTGCGATGACGACGGCGCCGATGCCCATGCGGTTCGCTTTTCCGAGTCGCAGGAATGCCGTGGGGCGTTCCGTTTCTACTTTAAGAATGGCGACGCCGCTGCGCTTGTCGGCGATGAGCCGCCGGGCGGGAAGCCGCTCGCTGCCTTGCACGGCGAAGATTTCCTCGCTCTCGCCGCCGACGGTGTAGCTGGTGATGAGGATGCCGTTTGGCTCGATGTAAAATCCCGTGCCGGCGATGGGGCCGAGGGTGTCTTCGGCTTCGATGCGGACGATGGCGTCTCGCGAACGGGCGAAGACAGCTTGCACTTCGTTGGAGACCGCTTCGAGGACGGACGGCTCTCCGGCAAACGCACTGAGCGTCAGCGCGAGCAGGATGCTAGAAGCGGATTTGAGTAGGCTCATAGCTCGCAGGGAGCGATCCGCCGACAAATTGCGGCGCTGGTTGACTGCCGGGACGCGGTGTGACGATGACGCGCTGGAGCGGCGGGAGCAGCGCTGGCCCTTGCGGGCTTCGGGCTTCGAGAGTGAGCGCGGGCTCGTAGGCGACGGGCATCGCCTGCGACACAGCGGGCTGCGTCGCCGCCACGACGGGCGTGGTTTTATACTTCGGCAGGGCGAGCTGAATCGTCCCGATGCCCATGAGGAGGATGCTGGCCATCGTGCCCGCGTAGCGCCAATCCACGCGGAGGGATTGGAAGAAAGTCTTCACCCGCTCAAGCGATAGCCGCCAAGCCGGGCGGCGGAGCAATTCCTCGCGCTGGCGCTGGTGGATGCTGGAGAGCAAGTCGTCGAAGTAGCCCGGTGGCGGCTGTTCGTAGCGCTTGAGGCGGAGGAGGGCTTGGAGCTGTTTCTCGTTGAGTTGCTGGTCGGCCATAGGTTTTTAGGTTTTGGGATTGGGGGCAAATTCACTGAGCCACGCTTGCAGTTGCTTGTGGGCGTAGAAGAGGCGCGAGCGGACGGTGCCTTCGCTCATTTTCAAAATGGCGGCAATCTCGGCGTGGGCCATGCCTTGGATGTCGAACATTGTCACGACGGCGCGGTGGTCGGGCGTGAGCTTCATCATGGCCTCGTTGATCTTCCGCTGCATCTCTCCGAGGTCGCTGTCGCGCGCTGGCGTGCTCTGCGCCATCAGCTCGGTGAACTCTTTGTCGTTGGCGATGCCGTTATCCACATCGTCGAGGCTCATAGTCTTGCGACGCCCGCGTTTGTGGATGAAATTGATGGTCGTATTGGCCGCGACGCTGTGCAGCCAAGTCGAGAACTGGCACTTCCCTCGGAAGCCCGAGATGCTCCGGTAAACCTTCATCCACACGTCTTGGATTAAGTCGTTCGTGTCGTCGTGGTTCGACGTCATATTGTAAATCTGGCCGTAGATTCGCGGGCTGTGCTTCACCACGATGGCGTCGAACGCCGCAGCTTCGCCAGCCTGACACCGGACGACGAGCGCATCGTCTTCTTTGCGGCTGGCCTCGCGTTCGGCCAGAACAGGGTCCACCGCACTGGCTTCCATGCCGGTGGAAAAGGCGGGCGCTGTTGTAGAAAAAAGATGCTTCAAGTCCGGGAGCAGGCTGGTGCTATTTGCAAACGAGGCAGCCATTTTCAAAATAACGCACCGCTTGGCGATGCTGAAAACGAGGTTGTGATGTGTGAGGTCATCGCCACCTCAGACAATCATCTCCGGAAAGCGTTCAAACAATTTCCACCGGACACTTCGGCAACGCTTTGAGGAACGCTTGCCCATACGCCTTGGTCAGGATGCGCGGGTCGAGGATGACGACGATTCCTTTGTCGCTCTTTGTGCGGATGAGTCGCCCGACGCCTTGGCGGAGTTCGAGGATCGCTTCGGGGAGCGAGTAATCGCCAAAGGAGTTGCCGCCAGCGGCTTCGATGGCTTCGAGCCGGGCTTCCACGAGAGGCGTATCGGGGACCGCGAAAGGGAGCCGGGTGATGATGACGTTGCTGAGCGCGTCGCCGGGCACATCCACGCCGCTCCAAAAACTCTTGGTGCCGAAGAGGACGTGCTTTTGGTCGCGCTTAAATTCCGCGATGAGCCGCGTGCGAGAGAGCCCTTCGCCTTGCACGAGCAGCTTCCAGTCGTGTTTCTCGTCGAACGCCTCGCGGCAAAGCGCGGCGATATTCGTCATCGTCCGGTAGCTCGTGAAGAGCACAAACGCGCGCCCATCGGTGATCTGGATGAACTCCTCAATGCGCCGTGCCAGCGCTTCTTCGTAGCCCTCGTCGCGGGGGTCGGGCATCTTTTTCGTGACGTAAAGCCGCATCTGCCGCTCGTAGTCAAACGGCGAGCCGACCTTTTTGCCCACCGCGTCTTCGGCCCCGATGCGCTTGCGGAAATAGTCGAGGTTTTCCCCGCCGATGCTGAGTGTCGCGCTCGTGAGGATGGCGGTATGCGCGTCGCGGAACAGCAGCGCGCGGAGATGCGCGGCGACGTCAATGGGCGCGGCGTGGAGGTTGTGGAAATTGCCCGCTTTCCCCGTCTGCTCGACCCAATAGACGTATTCCTCCGCGTCCTGTTTGAGGAGCGTGGCGAGGCTGCTGCGTGCGTCGCGTATCTTGCGCCCGAGGTCTTGCAGCTCGGCTTTGGTGATTTCGTCGTCCACGGCCTTCAGCGTCTGGACGACGAGCGTTTGCAGCTTCGTCAACTCGCCGCTGAGCGTGTCGGGCACAAAGTCCGGGTGCCGCACGCGGAACTCTTTCCCCTTTTTGAAGTCCGCCTTCGAGCCGACTTTATTGAAGAACTCATCCGCCTTTTCCATCGTCTCCGTGACCGCGCGGACCCCCTCTGCATTGCGCAAAATCTGGAAGAGCCCCTTCTTCGACTTCGGGTTGTAAAGCCGCTGGAGCGCGTAGCGGAGGCCGTATTGAGAGACGTTGAGGCCGATCATTTTTGAGGCCACGCCCTCGATGGTGTGGGCCTCGTCGAAGATCACAAAGTCATTCGCAAAGAGATAGCCGCTCGCATCCTCATCCGCCTCCGCAGCGCTGCCGAGTGAGAGGAAAAAGAGCGTGTGATTGAGCACCACGACATCCGCCGAGATGAGCGACTTGCGGACGCGCTGGTAGTGGCACTTCGGGTTCGTGCCGCAGCTCTTGGTCGTGCAGATGTGCGGCTCGCTGCACACCTGCGCCCAAACGGCGGAATCCGGCTCCACTTCAAGGTCCGAGAGCGAGCCGTCCTGCGTTGTCTGCGCCCATTCCCAGATGCGCTTCAGCTCCTCGATTTCCGGCCCCGAGAAAAGCTCGCCGCTCTGCTGCATCGCGCGCTCCATCCGCGTGGGGCAGACGTAGTTCGCGCGCCCTTTCCACAGCATCGCCGTGAAGCCATCTTCGCCGAGAATGTCCACGAGCACTTTGCGCACGATGGGGATGTCTTTATAGACGAGTTGCTCCTGCAAATTGATCGTCTGAGTGGAGATGATGGCCTTCTTCCCCTTCTCCTTCGCCCACAAGACCGCCGGGATGAGATAAGCGAGCGATTTCCCCACCCCCGTGCCCGCCTCCACGACGAGATGCTTCTCATCCACAAGGGCCGTGGCCACAGCCACAGCCATCTCCTGCTGCTCGCGCCGCTGCTCGAAATTCGCAGCCTGCCCGAGCAAGCCTTCCGGCGAAAAAATATGCCGGATACGCTCGGGAAAATCAGACACATTACCGCCACCGATGGAAATCACGCGTGGCGATTACGCGCAACGCGCAGTGCGAGCAAGCGCAGTTGGCGATGACAGTGAAAAATTGCTGCCACTCCTGCTCCGCTCTGCTTACCTGCCGAGCCATGACCTTACGAACGCTCTTCTTTACCCTCTCACTTGTCGCTCCATCTTTCGCTGCCGATAATGAACTCTCGGCGGAGGAAAAAACGGCGGGGTGGCGGCTGCTTTTTGACGGGAAGACTACGGCGGGCTGGCGGGCTATCGGCAAGCAGGAGTTCCCGGCGAAGGGCTGGGTGGTGGCGGATGGCGCGCTGAAGCACGAGGCTAAGAGCGGAGGCGGCGACATCGTGACGGTGGAAGACTTTGAGAGCTTTGAGCTGACTTGGGATTGGAAGATCGCGGAGGTCGGCAACAGTGGGCTGAAATACAATTTGGCCGATAAGGCGAAGGCCGTGGGCTTTGAGTACCAGATGATTGACGACGAGAAGCACCCGGACGGGATCAAAGGCGGACGCAAGCACCAGACGGCTGGGCTTTACGATTTGATGGAGCCGGCTGCCGATAAGAAGACGAACCCCGTGGGGGAGTGGAACAAGAGCCGCATCCTCGTGCAGGGGAACAAGGTCGAGCACTGGCTGAACGGCGCGAAGACGCTGGAGTTTGAAATCGCCTCTGCCGATCTGAAAGACCGGGTCTCCAAGTCAAAATACAAGAAAGTCGCAGGGTTTGGGGATAAGCAGGTGTCGCCAATTTTGCTCCAGGATCACGGGGATGAAGTCTCGGTAAAGAACCTGAAACTGCGCCCCATCAAGTAAGCCACGATGCTCGAAGACAATCTCCGCGACTGGATGGCAGCCGACCTCGGCGACATCACGAGGATGGGGATGCCTTTCGGCAAATACGGGCCGGAGCACTATCCGCCGCGCGGGGTGCCGCTCTACGATTTGCCGGTGGAGTATCTTGCGTGGTTTGAGAAAAAGGGCTTCCCGGAAGGGCGGCTCGGCGAGCTGTTGCGCATCGTCCATCAGCTCAAAGTGGACGGCTGCGACGAAGTCTTCGACTCCATCCGCAAGAAGCGCGGAGGCCGCACCTCCCTCCGCCCCGAGCGCGTGCCGCTGCGTGCGAAGTGGAAGGATGAGGATTAAAAACCATTGCACGCTGACGCGCGAACCGGCATTCGGCAGGGCATGTCACGACACGATGGCCGCCAGCCCGATTCACTCCGCCCGCTCACTTTCACGCCCGATTTCGCGCCGAATGCGACGGGCTCCGTCCTCATTTCCACGGGGAATACGCGCGTCATCTGCTCGGCGATGATTGAGGAGGGCGTGCCGCGCTGGATGAAGGAGCAGGGTGTCCCCGGAGGCTGGGTGACGGCGGAGTATTCGATGCTCCCTTACTCGACTCAGCAGCGAAAAGCGCGCGACATCAGCAAGGGGAAAATTGATGGGCGGTCGTCCGAGATTCAGCGGCTCATCGGGCGCTCCATGCGGGCGGCGATCGATTTGGGAAAGCTCGGCCAGCGCACGATGTGGATCGATTGCGACGTGCTTGCGGCGGATGGCGGGACGCGGACGGCGAGCATCACGGGAGCCAGTGTCGCCGCAGCGCTCGCGTGCAAGAAGTTGATGGCGGACGGACTGATCAAACACTGGCCGATCAAACAACTCGTTGCCGCTGTAAGCGTAGGCATTTACGAAGGAGCGCCGCTGCTCGACCTGAACTACGTGGAGGACCGCGACGCCTCCGTGGATATGAATGTGGTGATGACGGAGAGCGGCCAATTTGTCGAAGTGCAGGGCAGCGGGGAGGAGAGCACGTTCTCCGAGAGCGAGATGGCCTCGCTGTTGGCGCTGGCGAAAAAGGGCATCGCCGAACTGCTGGACGGTCAGCGGACGATTATCGGGCGTTGATGCCAGCGAGGATCGGTGCCACACATCGCCCCACACGCACATGAAACCGCTCCTTTTTACCGCCGCGATCTTCTCACTAGCGAACGCTCTTTCCCAGCCGCTTCACGCACAAGCTCCGGGCGTCCCCATCGAGCGCAATGGCAACCGCAAGCAAGACAATGGGATTCTCGAAAAGGCCAAAGTGCTCAAGGATGCCGGCAAGCTAAAGCTCACGCTCGCCGCCACGAAGGAGCAGCTCCAAACCCCGGTCCCCGGCGCGGTCGCATTCCCCACAGCCAAGCAGCAACGGCTCTCCGCGCGGGAAATCGCGCAGGCTGCGCGTGATGCACAGCTCCAGTTTGGCTGGTACTATCTCTGCAAGGATTGCGATCACTGGCACCTCAATCTCGCCGCCGCCTATGCGGTGGCCAGCGACGCCATCGCGACCTGCCACCATTGCGTCGAGCCGAATGACAAGATGCGCGATGGCTTTCTGATCGCCGTGGACCATAAGGGCGAGGTGCTGCCCGTCACCGCCGTGCTCGCGAAGAGCCAGACGCTCGACGGCGCGATCCTCCGGGTGGAAGGCGGGAGTTTCGCGGCACTCCCGCTCAGCGACGATGTTTCTCCCGGCGATGCCGCCTATTGTTTCAGCGCGCCGCTGGGGCAGGCGGGGTATTTCAGCCAGGGAATCGTGAACCGCTTTTTCTGGCAGGGCGCACCGGGGAAAGAGGGCGCACAAGGCCAGTGGAAAACGCTCCGAGTCAATGTGAGCACCGACTGGGCACCCGGCTCCAGCGGGGCTGCCGTCCTGGATGAATCCGGCAACGCCATCGGCCACGTCTCGACGATCCATCCGCTCGGCGAGACTCCGCCCGCTGGCAAGAAAGGGGCGAAACCGACGGACCGATTTGGCGGCGCGACCCTCATCACCCTCCACGCCGCGACGCCTGCCCGTGGGATGATCGAGCTGGCGCAACCCTTACGCGACTTTAAGCCGGAGGAAAAACCCGCCGAGGTAGAAAAGCCCGCCGCCGCCGACAAATAACCAAGGTTGCCGCCCCGCTTACCCATTGCATACTGAACCCATGAACACGCCACTTCGCATCTCCGCCGCCATCCTGCTCTCCGGCGCGCTCATCTCCCATTCCCAGACGCCTCCCAGTCAGCCCATCGCGCCCTCCGTCCCCATCCCCGCAAAGCCCGTAGCGCCCGAGAGCCTTCCGCTCGTCCCCGGCGGCGGCAAGGTCGTCCCGCCATCGCAGCCGCTGTCTAACGGCACCGCGAAAGGGGCGGCAAAGAGCCCCTCCGACCCTTCCACTTATTCGCCGCGCTACCGCGCGCTGCTCTCGCAGTCGATGAGCAGCTTCCACACGCGGGACTTTAAAGGCGCGGAAGCAGCCCTTGTCAAAGCGGATGCAATCATGCCGCCAACGTCGTGGTCCCTGAACATCCGAGGCGCGATCGCCATCGAGCAAAAGCAGTGGGACGAAGGTCTGCGCTACTCCATAGACGCCCTCCGCGTGGACCCCGACTTTTACCCCGCGAAGTTCAACCTGTGCGAAATCCCCTTCTACCAAGGTAAATACGCCGAAGCCCGCGCCCTGTGGGAAAAGCTCTTCGCCTCCCAGCCCAAAGACGAACTCCTCATGTATCGCATCTTTCTCACCTACCTCCTAGAGGGCGACGCTGTGAACACTGAGGTCTGGCTCAAAAAAATCCCCTTTCCGTCCGAAACTCCCGCTTACCAATACGCTCACGCAGCTTTCTACTTCCATAACGAGCAACTCGCAAAAAAGGCGAACGACATGGAGCGCAGCAAAGAAGCCAGCGACAAAGCCGCCGAGTGGATCAAGAGCGCAGAGTTCATCTGGCCCGAGCAAAAGCGCGCCAATTTCATCGACGTCCTCATGCACCTTGGTTGGGTCCGGCGCGAGGAACTTCCCACGAACTAAGTGCGAGCTGAAGTGACGCCGCTTTCCCCTCGAGGAAAACGGGGCGTCGCAAACAGCCAGAATCAATAAGCGTCCAAGGGTTGCTCTAAAATCGTAGTAGTTTCGATGCGCGCGATTGTTTTCCTTTTTTTAAGCACCGTTTTTTTAGCCGCCGCCGCCGATTGGCCGCAATGGCGCGGACCTTCGCGGGATGGTGCCGTAGCTGGAAAATGGCCGGACGGGCTAGATGGACTCGCCCGTGTTTGGCGTGTGGAGCTACAGCCAAGTTATTCGTCACCTGTCGTTGTCGGAGAGCGGATATTCACCACCGAGACGGTGTCGAAAAAACTGGAACGCGTCCGGGCGCTGGACCGTGCGACTGGCAAGGTAATCTGGGAAAAGACATGGGATGGCGCAATGTCGGTGCCATTTTTCGCGAAGCGAAACGGGGACTGGATTCGGGCAACGCCGGCCTGCGATGGAGAGACGCTGTTCGTTGCAGGAATTCGGGATATGCTCGTGGCTCTGGATGCGAAGACGGGAGAGGAGCGGTGGCGGGTAGATTTTTCCTCGAAATACAATAAGCCGCTTCCGGCGTTTGGCGCGGTGTCGTCGCCACTGATCGACGGAGATGCTCTCTACGTCCAAGCGGGCGGAGCGCTGTGCCTCCTCGACAAAAGGTCGGGCGCTGTGAAATGGCGCGCGATGGAAGACGAGGGCGGGATGATGGGCGGTGCATTTGCGTCGCCGTCCTTCGGATTGCTCGGTGGAAAACGACAACTGTTCGTGCAGTCACGCTCCACATTGGCTGGCGTGGATCCGAACACCGGCGCAGTTCTGTGGTCGCAAGAGGTAGAGGCATTTCGGGGGATGAATATCGGGACACCATTCGCCGTGGGTGATGTGCTTTTTACGAGCACGTATGGGGGGAAAACGACGGGCTGGCGGGTGAATGAAGCGGCTGGAAAATGGACGGTGGCCAAGGCGTGGGAGCACAAATCGCAAGGCTACATGACGACCCCTGTCGTAGTGAAGGGGACTGCTTTTACCAGCCTGCGCAGTGGGCGGATGATGGCGATCGACGTGGCGACGGGCGCTGAACGGTGGACGAGTAGCGAGAGCTTCGGCGACTACGTGAGCCTCGTGACGAATGGCGACCGCGTCCTAGGGCTAGATACGAAGGGCGAGTTGTTTTTAATGGAAGCGTCCGGGGAAAAGTTCACGAGACTCGGCTCAAAAAAGGTGTCGGACAACGAGACGTGGGCCCACGTGGCGGTGTGTGGAGACGAAGTAATTGTGCGGGATTTGGAGGGGATGTCGCTGTGGCGCTGGAAGTGATTCCTGTATCGGAACGTCGGCCTCATCACACACCCCACTGCGCCAGCCGCGTCTCTGCGCTTGGCACGGCGAGTTCGATAGGCGCGGTCTCCGGGTAGCATTCGCGTTCGATGCTGTTGTGGAAGAGTTTGAGCTGGAATTGCACGATGCCGCCGGGCTCTACGCCGAGGTCGGCAAACGGGATGGTGAGTTCTACGACTTGGCCGGTGGCCAGTTCGCCGACGGCACGTTCGGTCCCTCGCTCGTTGAGCGTGAGCGGGCCGCGATGGCTGTGCATGAGCGCGGGTGTGACGACGACGAGCCCCTGCGGCTGGTGGAAAGTGAGCGCGAGCTTGAACTGGCCCCAGCGCCGGAGATCGACGCGGATGGAGAGCCGCTCTTCGTCGAACCCGTAGTGCAGCGATTTGATGAATCGGTCGTCGCGGAACATCGCTCCTTGCTCGCTCCCGGCGATGTAGCTGCCTGCGCCGCACCAGTTGTAAAAGGGCGAGGCAGACCCATCAATCGTCGGCGAGAGGAGGCGGCGCGGGCGCGTGTAGAGCGGCGGGACGCTCGTGCCGATGATGGGCCTGTCTAGCGTGGCGGGCGGCATATCGCCGCAGAGGGCGTACACGTTTTTGAGGTGCTGGCGGAAGAGCTCATCGAACAGCGCATCGCAGTCTGTGGAAAAATCCGGGCCGTACCACCAGAACCAGTCGCTCCCCTCGGCAGCGTAGATTTCACGGAGCGCAGACTCGCGTGCCTCGGGGGAAATGCCCGCCTTTTTCTCCAAGTAGG
>CAMDQC010000028.1 GCA_945905735.1 Prosthecobacter debontii
CCTCACGGCTTGACCGTGCCCGCATCGCACCAAAACGGGGCAAAAACAGCAATTTCTCGATGACTTTCCGCCTCAGAACCCCACTCACTACCACCCTGCCTCGCGCTTCTCTGCTCAACTCGCTTTATTCAGCGTTTCCCTAGCGGGACTCCGGGCGTCTTGATGTGCATCTGGGAAACGCGAGTGCAGGACTACGCGGAGTTCGTGAAGGCGAAAGGGATGACGTGGGAAAAGCCAACCTTCACGCAAGGTACGACGCATCCTGCGGTGAATGTATCGTGGGAAGATGCGACGGCGTTTTGTAAATGGCTGAGTGAGAAGGAAGGGCGGACGTATCGCCTGCCGACGGATGCGGAGTGGAGCACGGCTGTGGGCTTGCGCGGGGAGACAGGGGCGACTCCGTCCGACAAGGATACGAAAGTGGAAGGCTTCCCGTGGGGCACCACACAGTTCCCGCCGCCCAAAGGTGCCGGGAACTATGACTCATCGCTGAACGTGGACAGTTTTGAAAAAACCGCTCCTGTCGGGAGCTTCACTGCAAACACGCTCGGCATTTTCGACCTCGGCGGGAATGTTTGGGAGTGGTGTGATGATTGGTATGATACGGACCAAACTGCCTGGGTGCTGCGCGGGGCGTCGTGTTACAACGTTGGTCGCGACCGTCTGCTCTCTTCGTACCGCGCCGATGGTCTCTCCGGTTATCGTTATGATGACGTCGGCTTTCGTTGTGTGGTTGGGGGTTCCGTTCCCTAGAGCTGATATGTCTTGTTTATCCTTTTTTCTTTTACCATTTTACCCTTTGGACTTCTGAAAGCAGGACAAAGAATTTTTTTGAAAATACAATGTGCTCCCTCCTCCTTACGCCCCCCGCATCCTGCCCCGCGTTGTCGGAGCCTATTCGCCCGGCCCGCGTCCCAAAGCGGTGTCGGCGCTCGTTCCTCGCTCTGCCACCGCACTCCAAGACGCTGAGCGCAAGGCGTGTTGGTATCGCAGGGCCATGAAAGATCATCGCACGATTGATTGCCGGAGCTTGGCGCTCCATCGTCTCGAGGCGGGCAAGCTGCGGGCGGATTCGCGGCTGCTCGACCTCGCGCTGGGGAATCTCGTTCGCTGGGAGCCGACTGCCTCGACGGCGGTGCGTCCGGTGCTGGCGGAGTGGCGCGCGCTGCTCGTATCCACGGTGGATGAAGTAATTGCGGTCCTGATCGGCGAGGACGAACGCTCGGTGCGGCTGCGGCAATCGAGTCCGTTTGCGGGGGCTCTCACGCCGGAGGAACGGTTTGGGATTTTGCGTGAATTTCAACCCGATGAATCGCGCGCAGCTTGAGCACATCATCCGCGCCGCTGCGGGTAACGCCGATACGAACGACATCATCGTAATCGGTAGCCAGGCAATCCTCGGCAAGCCTACGCCGTGAAGAAAGTATGCGGGCCGGGGAAGCCCTTCAGTTCGCCATCGTAGTGGATTTCGCGGAGCGAAAAGTGCGCCCGCAGCGGGGCGGCGGCGGCGGCGCTGAGTAGGACGGGCGTCTCCAGCGCGGCGGCGGCTTTTTCCAGCCGGAAGGTGAAGGAGAGATCGTCGCTCATCAGGCTCTCCTCGCCGAGCGAAGGTGCTCCGCCGATGCCCACGGTGCCGAGGTGCAGGACGATGCGGAAGCTCATGCCCACAGGCGCGGGGAGCGCCTGAAAGTCGCAGAACGCGGCGGCGATGGCGGCGGGTGCGCTGGGCAGGTCGCGCCAAAAGGCGAGGAATCCGTCGCCCGTGTATTTGTTCACCCGCCCACCGTGAGCGACGAGCACATCGGTGGCTGCGGCGAGCCATTTGCCCACGGTGCGCGCGAGGTCGGGGGCGGTGACGGTTTTGCCCTTGGCGCTGAAGCCGACGAGGTCGGCGATGAGCAGCCAGCGGCGCTCTTCGTAGGTGTGCTCGGCGGTCCGCTGGAGGATGGAAAGGGAGCGCATATCCTCGGCGGAAAGCGGCTGGCGGAAGACGAGGGCGACGCCGTGCCCGAGATTGATGCGGTCGCCATCGCGCAGGCAGGTGGGGAGGATGAGGCGCTCGTCGTTCAGCAGCGTGCCGTTCGTAGAGCCGCGATCCACGAGCCAGAATTCGCCGCCCTCCTGCGTGTGGATAAGCGCGTGCCGGGTGGAGACTTTCGCATGGGAAAATGCGTGCCGATTCGCGCTGGCAGAGCGCCCGAGCGTGGTCGCGCCATCGAGCGGGAGCGTCTGGCCGTCTTCGGTTTCGAGCCATGCGGTGAGTTCGGGTTCCATACGATGAGGGATATGCCGATGTGGGGCTGTCGAAGCAATCGTGAATGAATCCGCACAATCCGGCTACGGCGCGGATGCAGCGGTGACGATGAAGCCGTAGGTGGAGTTTTTTTGTGCCAGAGAGACAAACCGTTTGAACTCAGAGCGCTGTGAGGCGTAGGTTGAAGGCATGGTTGAGATTCAACGGGCGGAGCAAGCGCCCGGACTTAAAATGGGGTTTTTCATGATTCGAACGCAGCGGGCAAAGTTCGCGCCGGGCAAGGTTACGAGCGGCTTGATGGGAGCGATTATTTTCCAATCAGATTCCGCTGGCGCAAATCGCGCCGCTGCTCAAGACTCTGCTTCAAATCCATGAACTCGTTCGGTAGGCCCACGTTGTTTTTCCTGTTCGCGGCCATTGCGGCGGCTCCGCTGGAATCTACTGCGCAGGAGAAGAAGAAGGATGCAAAGAAGCCCGCGCCCGTAGCTCCCCAGCCTGCGAAGGTGGAGGAGAGAAAGAAGGGAGTCGCGGGGCTCGGTGAGCTGCCGATTCCGAAAGGCTCGCCCCAGAAGGAAATCCGGTTTCCCGTTTACAGCGCGGATGGAAAAAAGACGACGTATTATCGGATCGGCGTGGCGACTTGGAGGGACGATGAAAACATCGAGATGCGAGAGATGGAGCTCCAGACTTTCAACGCGGCGGGCAAGGAGGAATATGTCGTGAAACTGCCAGATGCAGTGCTGCATGTGCCGACGAATGTGATCACGGCGAAAGCCCACGTGACCATTCGGGACGAGCGATTCGAAATTGAGGCAAATTCGCTGAGCTACGACATGGACGCGAAGACGGAAGCGGGAGAACCGGACCGCATCGCGACGCTCGGTGGCGGAGTGAAAATGACGATTTTCAACAGTGCGACCTTGTCCGGCAACAAGAAGAAAGACGACGGCCCAGACATCAAAATCGAACCCATCAAAGAAGAACCAACCAAGAAATGAAACGCCTACTTTTTCTCGCTACATTGACCGCTGCTGCCGTTGCACAGGACCCCGAGGTCGTGAAACCGGGCCAGGGCGCAAAGCTGGCCGTGCCTGCCGTCCCCGGCGCAAATCCCGTTGCCGCAAAGCCGAAAAAGGAGTCTGGGCCGACGGTCATCGTCAGCGATAAAGGTTCATTTAAGAGTAGTTCGCAGATCGCGGAGTTCTCGGGCACGGTGAATGTGAAAGGACCAGGCTACGGAATCTCGTGCGACCGCTTGAGCATCAAACTTAAAAAGAAGCCCGCACCGGGGACAACGCCTGTGCCCGCGCCACCAGCAAAGCCCGGTGAAGAAAGCGCTCTCGGCGATGACATCGAAGAAGCCATCGCCGAGGGAAATGTCGTCATCACCCAAGATAAACCTGGCAAAGATGGTGGTGCGGCATCCCGCTACCTCGCTACGGGGCAGCGCGCGGTATTTAGCAGCGGGACGAACGCATTGGTCATCACCGGATGGCCGAAGATCCTCGAAACAAAAGGTGGAAAACCGGTGAAGCAAACAAATGCACTTGAAGCCGGAGCAAGAGTGACTCTCTTCCAATCCAACGATATGAATTTTGACGGTGGTCGCTCGGAAGTAATCCTCTTCGGCGACGAAAAGAACAAAGACAAGGAATGACCTCAACCGCTGCAACGCCAACAGCCATCCTCCAGACCCACGGCCTCGTGAAAACCTACGGTGGACGCAATGTGGTGAACGGTGTGGACATTAACTGCCATCGCGGTGAAATCGTCGGCCTCCTTGGCCCGAATGGCGCTGGAAAGACGACCAGCTTTTACATGATGGTAGGACTTGTACGCCCCAACGCTGGAACAGTGCTTTTTGATGGCCACGATGTGACCGATCTCGCGATGTACAAGCGGGCGCGGATGGGCATGGGCTACCTCCCGCAAGAGGAGAGCATTTTCCGCAAGTTGACCGTGGAGCAAAATATTATGGCGATTTTGGAAACCACAGAACTCAACAAAGTGCAACGCAAAGCGCGGTGTGAGGAGTTGCTGGAGCAATTTGGCATCGCGCACGTTCGCAAACAGATGGCGCTCACGCTTTCCGGCGGTGAAAAGCGCCGCCTCACCATCGCTCGCTCACTAGTGACCAATCCCAGCCTGCTCATGCTGGATGAGCCCTTTAGCGGCGTGGACCCCATCGCCGTGCAAGACGTGCAGGCCATCGTGAGCGACCTACGGAAGCTCGGCCTCGGCATCCTAATTACCGACCACAACGTCCGCGAAACACTCAGCATCGTGGACCGCGCGTACCTGATCTTTGAGGGACGCGTCCTCATGCAGGGGACAAAGGAATTCCTCATCGCAAATCCCGAAGCCAGAAGACTTTACCTTGGAGAAAATTTCTCCATGTAGATTTCCCTCAGAACAAAAAAACAAACAGGAGAAACACAAAATAACATCATGCAAACTGCAAACGTAAACGTGCCAATCCGCATTACAGGACGACACATAAGCATCACGGACGCAATCCGCGAATACGCTCAAAACAAAGTCGAGCATATCCACCTCGACTACCCACGCATCATTGAGGTCCATGTGATCCTCGATGTAGAAAAGCACCGGCACTTCGCCGAAATCGTGCTCCACTGCGCAAACCACATCACCATCGAAGCCGACCACGAGTGCGACGATATGTATGCCGCAATCGACGGCGTCATCGCGAAAATCACCCGTCAGATGCGAAAGTACAAGACAAAGATGCTACGGAACCATCGACCGCGTCGCACGGAGCCCCAGCACTTCGACGAGCACGTCCTCCATGTGGACGAGACATTTGAGGAGCATGCCGAATCCGAACCGAAGCACGTACACACCGAGCAAACGGTAGTGAAACAACTCTTCGTCGATGAAGCGGTGCTTCAGTTGGAAATGGCTGCCAATCGCCAATTTGTGGTCTTTTTGAACGCAAAGACCGAAAAACTGAATATCGTTCAACGGCGCCGTGATGGCACCTACGGACTTATTGAGCTCGCGGTCCCAGAGTTAAAGAAATAAATAGTTAATCATCTATTCACAAAACGCCGTGAAGTGACGCAGGAATTCGTCCTTCACGGCGTTTCTCTCTGTACCCGAACGAGATAAAACGACATGCCAAAACGGAACTAATTCCGAATTGTTACCGTCATGGCAATGTTCTCCATAATTTTCAGAAATGTCTTGCCTGCTTCGTTTATTTTGGCAGAATCCGTCTTCTGAATTACACCTACCACATTCAAAAGCTCTAAACTACAGCAAGGCACGCCACTCGCTTTAGCACGAACGCCGATGAAAAACTCAAAAAAACCTTTCCAGCTCTACAAAGCCACATGACAAGCGTAAAGTTCGCATTGTCACTGATGGTATTTTGTTTATCAATGGGACTCTTCCGTCCATTGAGTGTCGATGCTGGAATCTTCACACCTGAGGAACAAGGGATTGTGAACGCTTTATTGAACGACCCCGGCCAGAAACGCAATAAGGGCACCATGCAGGCGGATGCTACTCTGACGGCCGTCGCACGAGCTAGGGCCAAGGACATGGCGAAGCGACGGTTTTTTGGCCATGTGAATCCAAATGGAATCGGCCCCAACTACGCGGTGCGAAGTGCGGGGTATCCGCTGCCACTTTGGTGGGGAGATTCCCGAGCGGAAAACAATGTAGAATCAATCAGTGCGGGCTATCCGACCGCGACAGCCGCGTGGTCCGCGTTGCTCGCCTCTCCTGGGCACCGCAAGCATCTGTTGGCAACGGACTCCTTTTACCAAGACCAAACTAACTACGGAGTCGGCTACTACTACGACGAATCGTCGCCTTACTGGTCCTACTTCGTCGTCATCACCGCTCCACCCAAGGCTAAAACGACTCTGACCATTTCGAGCCCAGTATCTGGAACGAAAATTGGCGCCTCTGTTGTGACTGTGGCAGGGACCGTCGGGGGGAGCGGACTCGTTGGATGGCTCGATATTCGGCTAGAGAATGCGTCTGGGACAACGGGATGGACGCGCGTGAGCCTTCCAGCAGGAACGGGAGTTGGCACTTGGAGCACCGTATTAAGTGGGTTCGTCCCAGGTGCAAACACGGTTCGACTTCGCAGTTACACGGGCGTTGGCAATCTTCTTAAGGAAGCCACAAGCTCAGTGCAGTGGGTCGTTTTGAAACCCCTCACCGTAGCGGTCGATGGGGATGGAGATGTGACCGCCGGATTCTTGGGAACGAAAAACCGCGAACTCGGCGTCAATTATACCATCTCCGCCAAGCCGAACGACAACCGCACCATTTTCAGCCACTGGACGGGACTGCCTCCGAGCGCAAACGCAGAATCGGCGCGGCAGACGTTCACGATGACCGAAGGACTTTCGCTCGTCGCCCATTTCGTCCCGAATCCTTACGGAACTCTGTCCGGCGTTTACCAAGGAGTTTTGGGGGGGCTAAATGCGTCCACAACGGGCCAATTGAGAGTTTCTGTGACCCCGCTGGGTAAATTCTCTGGCAGGCTCTATTATGGGGCAGGAAGCCATGCGATCAGCGGTACGATGAACGCCAGCGGGCGAGCGGACCTCCAAATTAAACGGGCCGGCCAAGCGGAGATAGGACTTTCCTTCAGCCTTGATATCACAGGAACAACGCAGCAAGTCATCGGAACAGTGAACGAATTCGGCGTGATTACCCCACTCCGAGCGGAACGCCGAGCGGAGTCCTCGGAGGCTCTGGACGAAGGACGACTCGTCAATCATTCGGGCCAATTTACAGTCCGTATCACCCCCGACACCACTGTAGCGAACGCTCCACATGGCAGCGGCTACGCGATCATCCGCATCGCAAAGTCAAACAACGTCACCGTTAGCGGCACCCTTGCAGATGGGCGCGCAATTTCCGCGAGCTCGATAGTCTCAATAAATGACACTGTTCCCATTTACGCGCGTCTTTTCAGCGGAACAGGTGCGGTGACAGGGACCACGACACTCGTGAACACCACGACTGCTGACATCAGCGGCAGCGTCCGCTGGTTCAAGCCCGAGCGCCTCGCCGACCAATACTACCCGCAAGCATTCACGACACAAAATCCGGTCATCGGCTCCCGCTATATCCGTCCAGTAAAAGGCACCGCATTTATCGATTTTCAAACTGCCCAAAACCGTGCGCGACTCCTCCTCTCCAGTGGGAATATCCAGACTCAGATTACCCAATCCCTAGAGGTCGAGTCCAACAACACCGTGGAACTTCAAACACCCACTTACACGGGGATGAAAATCACCGTGAATGCCAGCACGGGCCTGCTCTCTGGCTGCTTCCTCCATCCCACCGCGGGAGTCCGTAAATTCTCCGGCGTCGTCAGCCAGAAGCAGCGCGTCGGCTGGGGCTTTTTCCTCGGCGTTGACCAAGGCGGCTCGATGCTCCTCCAGCCGTAGAGCTACGGCCCGGATAAACCGACAATCTCCCCGGCGTATCCCGTGAGCTCCAGATAGCCGTGGCCCTTTACTGCCAGGCCTTCGCGAGTGCCAGCGATGTCTATGAGCCCTTCCCAATAAACGACCGGCTTGAGCACGAGCTCCTGATTTTCCACCGGCGTGCTCACTGCGATGTCGAGGCGGAGCGATGGCACGCGCACCTGCCAGCCGATCGGGTAATCGCCGCCTGTCTTTGCGCTCTTCCATCGGCGTGTGGGCTTTAGCTCGATCTCCTCGCGGCGGAGATGCGTCACCGTTCCGTCGGGCGCGATCCACGAGCCGCTCGATGCGCCGTCCACGGTGCCGTCCTTGCGGCGGAGTTGGTAGAGCATCAGCTCCGAGCCGTCGTCGAGCTGCACGCTGAACCAATCCCAGCCCACCTGCCCGCTCGCCAGCGGACTCGACGCCCACTCGTGGTCGAACCAGCTCTCGCCGTCCACCGCCAACTCCTTGCCGCCGATGCGCAGCGTCCCCTTCGAGCGGAGCCGTGTGCCGGAGTAATAGTGAGACGCGTGCCCGGCCTCGACGGCCTTGTTGCTGATGCCGCCTTCGCCGTGGATCGCCCACGGTTTTGCGCGCTCTAGCCGCAGAGAAAGCGCGCGCTCCCCATCCGTCGCGCGCGCCACGAACGCGCCATCCGCCGCCAGCTCCAGCGCCCAATCGCCCAGCCACGCCACGCGATTTCCCTCTCCGAAACCCGCTTCCCCAAAAGCTCCGCGCTTCATCGTCTGCGTAAAATGAAACTCCTTCGCCGTGACATCCGTGATCGTGAAATGCCCAAATTTGAGCGCATCGCCCACGAATCTCGACGCCACCGCAGGCGCACCCGGCGGGCGCAATCCCTGCCGGAAAAACGTGAGCTGATACCCAAAGCGCCGCCCATCCGTCGCACGGAGATTGCCCGTGAGATACCACCACTCCGTCTTAAACTCGCGATGCAGCGCATGGTCACGCGGCCACTCGTAGGCGAGGCCGGGCAGCGCCAACTGCCAATCGCCGGCCAGCGCGGGCAGCGCAAGTATTGTGAGCCACTTTATCATTCTCCCCGCAAAGCCTCCGCGATCTCCACACTCCGCGCAATCCTCGCCGGCCACCACGCTGCCAGCACGGCCACTGCCGTCAGCCAAAATGGAATCGCCGCGAGCGTCGCCACGGGGACGGAGAACGCAATCGTCCAGCCGAAGAACGCCGGGTTCACCACCCACGTCAGGACCATGGCCAGCGGGAGCCCGGACGCGATTCCCAGCACCGCCGCCGAGAGCCCGAGCAGTGCGGCTTCGCAAAGCACGACTTGCCCCACGAACTGCGCCGTCCCGCCCAGCGCCCGCAGGAGCGCCAGCTCCCGGCGACGCTCCACGACGAGCGCCGTCATCGTTAAAAAGACGCCGACAATCGCGACGATGACAGCCACCGTGCGGAGCACTTCCGTCACCGCGAACGTCTGGTCGAACACCAGCAAAATCTTCTCCCGCAGCGCACGGCTCGTATTCACCGAGAACTGCCCCGCGTCCGCAAACGCCGCACGGAACTCCCGCTCCAGCGCCGCGCCGTCCGCGCCGGGATGCAGATACACCGCAGCCGAGAGCGCCCCGTGTTTTCCCCACAGCCGCGCGTAAGCCGTCGCGCCCATCAACACCATCCCACGGTCACGCGAATAGTCCGCATACACGCCCGCCACGGGGAACTCCACGCGCCCAGCAGGCGTCTCCAGCGCCACCGCGCCGAGGCCGTAGCGTCGCGCGTACGGCTCCGTCACCGCCACGGCTTCCCCGGCGAAAACACGCGCCATCGCCGCGTGTCCATCGGTCCCTCGAAACGACAGATTATCCCGATAGCGCCCATCCACGACGGCCAACGTGAAGTCCCCATCCACCGACTGCTCGAAGAACGTATCCACGCCCTCCGCTTCGGGCCGAGCGCGGAGCCACGCCACGGCTTCATCGGGCAAAAAAGAGTTCAGCCCGAACGACTCATTCGCAGCAGGCGCGATGAAAAAATCCGCCACGATGCCGCGCCCGATCCACGCGTCCAGACTGCTTCGAAAAGAGAACACCATCACGATCAGCGCCACGAGCATCGCCACCGCCGCCGCGAGTGCGGAGACCGTCACCGCATTCCTCCGCATCGAGCGCCGGAGCCGCTCTGCCGCTAGGCGCAGCGGCAACCACGGCACAGTGCGCGCGACAAACCGCACCACCGGAATCAACACCGGCGACAGCAGCGAAAACCCCGCGAGCACCAAGAACGCCGCCGCAAACGCCAGCCACGCCGGACCCTTCCCCAGCGCACCGCCCGCAGCCGCAGCCGCAGCCAGCAGACACAGCGCGCCGCCCAGCCACCACCGCCGCACATGCAGCTCCTCGCGCACCGCGCCCGCCACTCCGCGCAGCGCCGCCACAGGCTCCACGCGCGACGCCTCCGCCGCTGGCCCCCACGCGCCCACGAGCGCCGCCGCCACGCCGTAAGCCGCCGCCAGCGCAAACTGCGACGGGTTCAGCCACAGCCGCTCCACGTTCACCAGCGCGTAAAGTGCCGTCACCGTCTGCTCCACCGCGCCCGTCAGAAAACGCGCCAGCCCCACGCCGAGCACGCCGCCGAGCAGCACGCCCGGCACGGCATACAGCAGGGCTTCGCCCAAATAGATCAGCCTCACGCCCAGCCGCGTCACGCCGAGTGCGCGGATGATTCCGATCTCCGTCCGTCGTCGAGCCACGGAGGTCGAGACGGTGTTGAAAACCAAGAACACCGCGACCAGCAGCGACACCATACTCAGCGCGGTGAGATTGAGCTGAAACGCCGCCAGCATCTTCCCCAGTTGCTCGCTGCGCTGGCGCGGCGGCCCGACGGACAGCCCTTTTGCCAGCGGCGCAATCGCCGCCACCGCCTCGCCCACTCGCAGCGGATCGCGCAGACGGATTTGCAGCGAACTCACCCTCCCCGCCCGGCGGAAAACCTCCTGCGCCCAGCCGATGTCCATCAGCGCCAGCCGCGAGTCACTCACCGGCAGCTCCCCATCTTCGACAATCGCCAGCACCACCAGTCGCACCGTGCGCCCGTCCACCACCACGGGAAACTCCGCGCCCACCGCCAGCCCATTGCGCGCGGAAAACTCCCGCGTCACCGCCACGCCGCCCGGCGTCGTCAGCCACCGCTCGCCGTTCGTCGCTGCATCGCCGGAAAGCTCGAACGTCCGAAACTCCGCCCCGCTGATCACATCAATCCCGATGAGCCGCAGATACTCCCCCGGCTTCCCCGGCAGCGTCGCCAAGCCCTCCACAATTCCCGTCACGCCTGCCACGCCAGGCAGCCGCTCAATCAAGGGCCAGAGCTGCTCATCCACATTCCCGCGCACTTCCACGTGCGCTTTCCCCGCCACCATATCCACGCCTGCGGCGAACGACTTCGTCGCGCTCTCATTCGCGATCTGAATCGCCAAATACACCGCGATTCCCAGCGCGATACTCAGGACGTTCAGCAGCGCCAGCAGCCGATGCCGCCGGACATACCGCGCGACGTGCCACCAAAAAATATGAAGGATCGAAAGTCTGATGCCGCAGCAGATAGCGGAACTCTCCGCCTTCCGCCACTACCGGCGCGGGAGTATCTGCGGTTTGCACACGACCACGCCGAGGGGCTGCATTTTCTCCACGAGGGCTTGATACATGGCCTCGTCGTCGTAGGTGCCGACGATGGCACCGCCGCTGCCGGTGAACTTCGCCGAGCAGCCGAGGCTGCGTGCAGTCTCGACCATCTGGAGATTCCCGAGGCCCATCTTGTCGCCGTAGATCACTTTGCGCAGATCGAAGTTCGCGTTGAGCAGCGGCGCGATCTCGGAGCCGCGCGCTTGCACGAGGAGGTCGCGCGTTTGCTGGGCGAGGCTGGCCCATGTTTGCATGGCGTCGTGGACTTCTTTGTCGTCGGCGTTCCAGCGTTTGCGGATGTCGTTGTGCGGGACTTCGGTGCCTTCGCCGAGCTTGGTCTTGAAGGCGACATAGAGCGGCGGGAGCAGCCTCGGGTCGATCTCTTCGTAGAGCCCGTGGCCTTCGCGCTCCATGTGCGTTTTGTTGAAGTCCATGAAGACGGCCCCTTCGTACACTTGGATGACGCGATCTTGCAGCCCGGCGGGGATGCCGAGTTCTTCGTTCTCCACGCTGAGGATGATGCTCGGTTGAAGGTGCTTCGGGATGTCTTGGTCCGTCACGCCGTAGAACTTCATCAGCGCGCGAAATGCGGCGGTGATGATGGCGCTCGACCCGGCCATCCCGACGCGGGAGGGGATGGTGCTGTGGTATTTCAGCCGGAAGCAGCGGTCGTGCAGCCCGACGCGGCGCTCGGTGCATTCGCGGTAAAAGCGCTTCACCGTCGCCTTGAGCAGACGCACCCCGCCGTAGTAGCCGTAGAGTGCGACGTCGGCGACGAGCTGGTCTATGCTGTCGAACCGCGAGTGGTCGCGCTCGTTCGGGACGATCTCGATTTTGTCTGCCTCGGTCAGTTCCACCCGCGCGGAGTAGTTGCGGACGATAAAAGAGATGGTCTTGCCGAAGTAACCATCCGACGGATTGCCGATGAGCCCAGCGCGGGCGAAAGCTTCAGTGCGAATGGTGAGTGGTTTGTCTGCCATGAAAAATGTGGGTTCCTTTAGCGAAAATCGCGCCGCAGGATTCGGAGATTCGCTGGGCGCGTCAACCGCGAAGGCGTGGCTGGACCGCTATCGGGTGTGATTAAAAGTGGCTTGGGCGTCCCGTCCATGAGTATCGCTCCTTCATGGGCGAGACGCCCAAGCCACTCGCACTCTTCCACTTTTCGTCACACCCAAAGCGCCGTATCGTCACCCTCCGAGATTGACGCACCGCCCGTCTCCCCGCTATCCGCGCTCCATGAAAATGACGCCGCTTTTTGCCGCCCTCTGTCTCGCCTCTCTCTCATTTGCCGAAGACGATGGGAAGCTCACCATCGACATCCCCTCACCCGTCCAAGCAGCCATCGCCAAAGAGAAAGGCGATACGGGGAAAATTCTCGAATTTAAGCGGGTGAACGAAGCTGACGGCGCGACCTATGTCGTCGGCCTGATCATCGACGGGCAAAACTACGAACTCGTCCTCGACGCTGCGGGTCGCGTGATGAAAAAGGCGCTAAAGTCCGACGACGATGGACCGAAGTTGATGACCATCAAATCGGTCCCCCTCAAAGTCCAGCAGACGCTCCAGCGCGAAGCGGGTGCAGGATTGATCAACGATATCGAACGCTCGGAAGAGAAAACCACGTATTCGACGGAGGTCGTCATCGCGAAGCGAAAATACCGTATCATCGTGGACGCAGCCGGAACTCTGGTCTCAAAAGAATACGTCGGTGAAGAGGACGAGAAATAACGAGTCGCCTCTCGGCCAAACCCTCAACGACTTTATTTCCCCTCCGATGTGAACCCCGCAGCCGCTTCCACGCTTGTTTTCTAAACCGCCTCGGTCTGGGTCAGTGTGCCGCCGGTTGTGAGGATTTGCGGGATGAAGCGGAAGAAGTTACTCCCCACAATATCGTTGCGCATGTTCGCCCCATCGCCTGCATCAAATGTCATCGCGCCCATGAATGATACCCGCAGATTTGCAGGGTCTATACTGTTGCCGATGCGCACTTCATCCGCTCCGATCCCCGTCAGAATCGTCGCAATTCCCGACACACGCGAGACGCCCGTGTAGATCGCACTGCGCTCGATACGCAGCTCGTCTGCACCGATTTGCGTATCCACGTAAAAGTCACGCGCGTTCACGTTATCGATGGTCGTCACATCAGCACCAGAGCCCGTCTGGAGCTTGAAATCCCGTTTCGCATTCAGCTTCGCAATCGCGACCGTGCTCACGTCTTCCCCGGTCTGAGCGACAAAATCCTTCATCACCTGGATGTTCGCAATCGTCAGCGTATCAATCGTAGCGCCGACCATGTCTATCGTCAGGGCGGCACCAAATTGCAGCCCGTTCGCATTGCCGACCCGGCTTTGCAAAACCACGCTCGACGGACCAATCCCATCCAGCCCCAGTTGCACGCTCGCATTCCCCGCGACGACGCCATCCGCGACGATGCTCACCAAGTCATTCACCGTTCCACCCACGAACCCGAGGTCCGCCAGCGCGAGGCTCACCACGTCTAGCTCGAACCGACTGGCCCCGCTTCCGCCGTCCATGCTCGTGCTGCCTTTCACTCCGAGCAGGCTCCCCGTCGCGCTCAACCGATCGTCCCCGGCATTCCCGAAAAACGACAGACTTTTCCCAATCGTCGTGCGCCCGCTGATGCTGACGGCGTCATTGCCTATGCCCCCAGTGAGCATCACATTATTCCGAATCGTCGTAGTCCCAGAAACCAGTTCCGCCAAACCACCGCCCACACCGAGGTTAATCCTCAAGTCCGCCAAAACACTGTTGCTCTGCCCGGAGAAACTCACACGGCCTGCTCCCACTCCGAGGTCAATATCCACAATTCCCACCACCGAAACCGCGCCGAAATAATTGTGCGCAGCGGCGAACTCAAAAGTGTTCGCCCCTCCCCCGCCCAGCATCGTGACAAAGCCCACCGCCGCAAAAGACCTCCCGCTCGCCGTGAAAGAATCATCTCCCTCCCCGCCGTCAAAAGTCAGCTTCCGCTTAAAGACCACGCTGTCCCCGGACAGCGACACCGTATCGCTATTCGGCCCGCCGGTCATTGCAGCATTCCCGTGAACCCTCGTCACCACCGCACGGAAATCCACCGTCCCGCCCCCGCCGAGGTCCAGATCGAGGAAGCCCCGTATCCGCGTCTCACTCCCGGCAAACTCCACCATCCCACCCTCCGCCCCGAGCGAAATCTCCGCCCACCCACCCGTCGAAGTTTTGAAATTAAAGCCCTTCAACGAGTCCACACCAGCGCCCCCATGAAAGCGAAAGCTCTCCACCCCACCCAGCCCCATCACCTCAAACGAATCGGCCCCCGTCCCGCCCTCAAACAGCAGATGCTTCAAAGTCCCACGCAAGTTCTTCGACGTCTGCCCCACCACATCAATATCGGTCCCATCCCCCGTCACGCGGTAAGTATTCGTCCCCGTCCGCACAATGGTGACATCATGGTCCGCTCCATCGCTCCCATCGATCGTGATCAAGCCTTTGGAAAAAGTAACGGTGACCAAGCCAGCCGGAGCGATGCGTTGTTCGAGGCGTTCGGGAAAAGTGAATGAGTCCATATTGCCAACATATCGGCCCTCCTTCCCGTCTTGGATGCCCTTTCCGCAAAGATAGAGTCCGCCAACATTTGAGTTTGCGTGCTTGCTCTCCCACGCGCGGGCAGTGGACAACCGGCGGCAGATGTCTTTGCAGATGAAATCGACGCCGGAATGGCGCTCCGCCGTTTGGCGGCTCATATTGGTGACGGCGGCTTGGGGGCTGAGCTTCCCGGCTGCGAAGGCGGTGATGATGGCGCAGGGCGCGCTGATGCCGGGGCGGGCGGAGTGGTTCCATGCGGCGTTCATTTTGATGAATCGGATGCTGCTCTCCACGCTGGTGATGGCGCTGATTTTACGCGGCAGACTGCGCGGGCTGAGCAAAAAGGAATGCGTGCAGGGGCTCCAGCTCGGGCTTTTCGGTGGGCTCGGGATGCTGCTGCAAACGGATGCGCAGAACTATATCGCGGCCAGCACATCGGCGTTTTTCACCCAGTTCACGAGCGTCTTCGTGCCTATCTATGTGGCGATTCACGGGCGGCGGTTTCCGTCGTGGGCCGTGGTGCTGGCGGCGGGGCTGGTGGTGGCGGGGTGCGCGGTTTTGAGCGGGGTGGAGCTGGGGAAAATCCATCTCGGGCGTGGGGAATGGGAGACGATTTTGAGCGCGATGCTTTTCACCGGGCAGATCGTCACGCTGGAGCGCCCGGTCTTTCACGGCAACGATATGCGGCGGACGGCGACGGTGATGTTTGCGGTAAAAGGGCTGCTGGTCGTGCCACTGGTCATCGCCGGCGGCGGAGCGGATGTGCTGTGCGCCTACACGTCGGGGCCAGTGATGATCATCACGCTGCTGCTCACCCTTTTTTGCACGACTTACGCCTACGCCACGATGGTGCGCTGGCAGCCGTATGTGACGAGCACGCAGGCCGGGCTCATCTATGCGACAGAGCCTTTGTTCGCGACGCTATGGGCGCTCTTTTTGCCCGGCTGGTTCTCCTCGCTGGCCGGGATCGTGTATTACAACGAGCATCTCTCCACCTCGTTCGTACTTGGCGCGGCGCTCATCGTGGCGGCGAATGTGGTGATCATTTTCGCGCCGCGAAAGGCGTAAGCAGGCTACAAAACTTCGATGGGATGTGAAATCAGCCAAATATCAAGCTGCTGGAAGTCTCTCTTCAGTCGCTCTTTGAATACACGGAACCAAGTGCGGTTTTCTTGCGTATCGGCGACATCCGCGAATACGCGAACGAGGTCGTCTCTATAAACAGTCCCTTCATGCTGCCAGACGCCGCGAATGTTTTGAGGCTCAAATGAAGCGGCTCCGAACTGCTCGCGGATGGCGACAATGACTTCACCGATGATCTCATCGGGAACCGCAATGCCGTCGTTAAACCGTAGCGGCAGCAGTATCTCGTAGCGACGCATAGACTCGTTCGTAAGGAAGGTGCCCTACCACAGTGAAGGTCATCCCTTCCGACGCGAGGCATGGGAGCGCCTCGGCGGGAACGAGCGTTTCACCGTTGGCCCAAGTTTTAACAGAAAATCGCCCGGCAAGGTATCCGATACCGCGTTTTTCCATCTGCGCGTCGGTGAAGCGAATGAGAATCATGCTGCGAGCCTAGTTCGATGGATGAAAGGGCGCAACATCGGAAATGCGGAACTTCTCGTTTGACCCCACTGCTCGCCTTCCCTACCTCGCGCGGATGCAATTTGAAAATGTAACTGCGGTCGCCAAGGCGAATGTCTATTTTGACGGTAAAGTCGTCTCCCACACCATCCTCTCCGCCGATGGGTCGAAGAAGACGCTGGGGCTCATCTATCCCGGCAAGTTTCACTTTGGCACGGATAAGGCAGAACTCATGGAGATCGTGGCTGGCGGTTGCTCCGTGAAGCTCGACGGTGCAGCGGCGACGACGGAGTTTGCAGCGGGCACACACTTCCATGTCCCGGCGAAAAGCGGCTTCGACATCGAGGTCGCGGCGGGGATTTGCGAATACGTCTGCTCGTTCATCGAGTAGGTTTTTTGCGACAAATCACGGGAGAGGTTGTTTTACAAATGACTAAAACGCGCTATGGTCGCGTCGTAGCCTTCACACATCATGAAAAAACTCATCGCTCTACTTAGCCTCGCCCTCGTGTCTTTGATGCCCGCGACGGCTGTAGATTTCGCCAACCCGGCGCCTGTGGGCTCGGAGCTCACGGCCACCTTCCCGTATTCCATGGCGGGGCAGGTGATTTTCACGAGCGGAGACTCGGATTATCAGGGGAGCGGCGTGGTGGTTTATAAGAGGAGCGCCCTCACCGCGGCGCACAATCTCTGGGATGTGGATGGCGGCTGGAGCACGAATCTGGAGTTTAACCGCGCTCGCCACGACAACAGCATTGCTTCCAAGCGCTTCGCCACCCGGATGTATGTCTTCGGCGGCTACCAACGGTCGGCGCTGAATTACGGGGCGGATTCAGATTACTCCTTCGCCCGCGATTTGGGCGGGATTCGCTTCGCCTCCTTCCTCGCAGGCGGCTCCTACGCAGGCTGGAAGTTTGACCTGAAGCTCCTCACTGGCGACGCCTACAATATCTGCCTCGGCTACGGCGCAGACGCTCACAGCGGGGACGAACTGCTCTTCGTAGAGCCATCCCTGAGCTGGGCGAAAATCTACAAGGCTTACTACGATAATACGTCCGTCACTTTTGAAGGCGGGATGAGCGGCGGCCCAGTGTTTGCCGAGGTAAAGCCCGGCGACTGGCGCGTGGCTGGTATCATCGTCTCCGGCTCGGACGAACCGCCATCGGGCGGCATCCACGCCATCACCGCCGATAGCGCGAAATTCTTGGTGACTTACCTTCGCTACTAAGTAACGCGGCCTTGCGTTGTGAGCGCAGTCCGTGACACATTGCCCAGCATGATTCCGCGACTTCGCATTCCAATGCTTCCCGCCGTGATGACGGTGGTGGCTCTGTTCACAGCCTCACCATTTGCGCAGGACACTGTGCAGGCGGAACTCGCCCAGCTCCGAAAACTCGTAGAACTGCAAAATACGAAGATAGACGCACTTTCCGCCCAAGTCGCCCGCCTCACCGTACAGCTCGATACCCAAGCCGGGCTGGGTGCGCCCCGAGCGACTCCCGCAATCATCGCCGCGCCGACAGTCGCGCCAGAGGCCGCACCCGTGCCTAGGATTCTCGCCTCCGCCCCGAAGGTCCACATCGTTGTCAAAGGCGAGGCGCTAGAAAAAATCGCGAAGCAATACGGAATAACGGTTGCGGAACTCCAGAAGCTCAACAACATCACGGATCCAAAGAAGCTCCAAGTGGGCCAACAACTTACGCTCCCTCCCGACAAAAAAGAACAACACTGAATTTATGGACGAATCCACCTGGTATCTCCGCAAAGCGCACGACGACTCCCAATTTGGCCCGATCACCTTTGATCAGCTCCAACAATGGGCCGCCGACGCACAAGTCTCACCGCTCGACCGCGTCTCCACCGACCAAAAAACGTGGATGAAAGCGCCGATGGTGCCCGAGCTAGAAATGGACTACCTCATCCAAGTCAGCGACGAGCTTTTCTACGGCCCAACCACCGTCGGCTCGATCCGCGAGTTCCTCACGGCGGGCGAAATCACCTACGAAACGTGCATCACCAACTGCAAAGACGCCTCGCAACTTCAGGTAAAAGACCTCATCCCCCCCATCGCTGAACCCGGAAATGCCCCGGAGGCAGAACTCACTTTAGCCGGCACGCGCGGCAGCATTCGCATCAATCTCCAGCAGCGCATCCGCGAACTAGAAGAAGCCCTGCTCGAAGAACGTCGCGCTCGGGAAACCGCAGAAATGCTCGTAGAAAAACTCGAAACGCAGCTCGCAAACATCTCGAAGAAATAGGTGGGAAAGCGGATCGTCGTCAAATTTGGCTCCGGCATCCTCGCTACACGGCGAGGGGTCGGCCTAGACCAAAAACAATTTACCCGGCTCACACGCGAAGTGGCCACGCTCGTCAAAGACGGGCACGAAGTCATCGTCGTCTCGTCCGGCGCAGTCGCCGCAGGGCTCGATGCGCTCGGCCTCAAAGAGCGCCCCGAAGCCCTCGCCGCGCGACAAGCCTGCGCCGCCGTCGGGCAAGGACGGCTGATGGCCTGCTACACCGAGCATTTTCAAAAACACGGCCTCACCGTCGCGCAGATTCTCCTCACGCACGGCGACCTCGACAGCCGCATCGCCTACGCAAACGTCCGCACTACGCTCGACCGACTGCTCGCGAGCAAAGTCGTCCCCATCATCAACGAGAACGACACCGTCGCCGTCGAAGAACTCAAGTTTGGCGACAACGACCGCCTCAGCGCCGAAGTCGCACTGCTCGCCGAGGCACACCTCCTCGTCCTGCTCACCAGCGTCGAGGGACTGCTCGATGAAACCGGAAAGCTCATCCCGCGAGTGGACGATTTCGAGGAAGTCGCAAAGTTCGTCCGCGACGAAAAAGGCCGCTTCAGCGTCGGTGGAATGGCCTCCAAGCTCCACGCCGTGCAAATCGCCGTGAACGCCGGAGTCCCCACCGTCATCGCCAGCGGAAGGACCGCCGGGCCGATGCTCCGCGCCGCCGCTGGAAAGTCGGCAGGCACGTATTTTCCACCGCAACCCGTCTGAGCGGCTTGTCGTTCCATCCGCGTGTCGCGTAGCGTCCCGCCGTGAATTTGGAAACGCCGCTCGTGGAACTCGACTTCGTGCCGCACCTGCGGGCGCGGCAGCTTGCGCGTTTCGGGCTCGTGACCGTGGGCGATTTACTCCTCCACTTTCCCCGCCGCTACGAGGACCGCCGGGAGTTCGATAAGTTCCCCACCGACACCACCGAGGGCGCAGTCTGCGTCTGCGGCGAAGTCACGCGCACCCAGCTCAAGCGGTTCGGAGGCTCGCAGAAAATGTTCGACGTGATGATCGAAGACAGCAACCCGACGGCATTTGGCGGGCGGCTCGTGCTGCGGTGGTTTAACCAGCATTGGGTGGAAAAAATCTTCGCCAACGGGATGCGCGTCGTCGCCTACGGCAAGCCAAAGCGCAGCGGCTCGAACATGACCATCATGCACCCCGACTTTGAAATCGTGGAAGACGACGCCGAAGAAAGCATCCACCTCAAGCGCATCGCGCCCATCCACGGCGCGACGGAAGGACTCACCCCACGGCTCATCCGCTGGATCGTCTGGAGCGTTCTGGAGAAGCTCACCGACGAAGCCGTGCCCACACTTTTACCACCGAAGCTCGACCCCGTTTCGCGCGCTTGGGCGCTGCGGCAGATGCACTTTCCCGAGAGCTACGAGTCGCTGGAAAAAGCCCGCCGTCATTGCGTGCTGGAGGAGTTCCTGCGGATGCAGCTCTCCGTCGCCGCCAGCCGCAGCGAGCAGCAGCATGAGCCCGGCGCAGCGCATTGCGGCAGCGGCGAACTCATGCGCCAGCTCCACGCCGCGCTCCCATTTCCCCTCACCGGCGCACAGCAGCGCGCCATCGCCGAAGTGCAGCACGACCTCGCGCTCCCCCGCCCGATGAACCGCCTCCTCCACGGCGATGTCGGCTCGGGCAAAACGCTCGTCGCCATGAGTGCCATGCTCCTCTGCGTCGAGTCCGGCTACCAAGCCGCGCTCATGGCCCCCACGCAAATCCTCGCCGAGCAACACTACCTCAATTTCCGCAGCCTCCTAGACCCACTCGGTATCCGAGTCGCCCTCCGCACCGGCTCGCGGCGGGAGGGAAATGAAACGCCGCTTTTTGCTGGCGACAGCACTCCGCAAATCCTCATCGGCACGCACGCGCTGCTCTACGAAGGCGCGGGGTTTACGAAGCTCGGGCTCGCGGTGATTGATGAGCAGCACAAGTTCGGCGTGCTCCAGCGCGCCAAGCTGCGCGCGCAGGCGGGCGACATCGCACCGGATGTCCTCGTGATGACTGCGACGCCCATCCCGCGCACTTTGACGATGACGCTTTACGGTGATCTCGACGTTTCCATCCTCGACGAACTCCCGCCCGGTCGCGGCAAAATCATCACCGGCATCCGCCCGCCCACGAAGCTGCCCGACGCGGCAAAATTCATCCGCACGGAACTCGAAGCGGGGCGGCAGTGCTACATCGTCTATCCGCTCGTCGAGGAGAGCGAAAAGCTGGAGGCGAAGTCGGCCACCGTGGAGTTTGAAAAATGGAAAAAGCTCCTCGCGCCGATGCCGTGCGCGATGATCCACGGGCGCATCCCGCCGGAGGAGAAAGAGCAAATCATGGCGCGCTTTCGCAGCGGCGAGGCGAAGGCGCTCATCGCCACGACCGTCATCGAAGTCGGCGTGGATGTGCCCAATGCCACCGTCATGCTCATCGAAAACGCCGAGCGCTTTGGCCTCGCCCAACTCCACCAGCTCCGGGGTCGCATCGGGCGCGGCGGGCACAAGAGCTACTGCGTGCTGATGACCAGCGCCGACGACCCGGAATCCATCGCCAAACTGCAAGTCCTCGTCGAGACAACGGACGGCTTCCGAGTCGCCGAAGAAGACCTCCGCCAACGCGGCTGGGGCAACCTCCTCGGCACCGAGCAAGCGGGCAAAACCACGTTCCGCCTCGGCGACCCCATCGCCCAGCTCGACCTCATGCAGCTCGCCCGTAACCACGCATTCCTCATCTTCGAGCACGACCCCACATTATCCCGCCGCGAACACGCCGGAGCCAAGCAACTCCTCGCCGCCGCGCGGAAGGCGACGTTTGCGCAGGTGAGCTAAAAAGGGTCCGCTAACTCTTGAACTTCACCAGGAGCGATCCACCGTCGTAATGCTCCCCGACTGGAGCGACGGAAGGATGGCGAGCACCTTGGGAACGAGCGGTTCGAGCGCATCAAGCCTATTGCTCGGGGCGACAAGGATGACCAATGCAACTGGCAGCGTTGTGGTATTTTGTTGGTAAGGAATGTTTTGGTCGCTCGTCAAAAAGACATCGAATTTCCCTGCCATAAGCGAAAGCAGTGCCCCGTTTTTTACGCCTGCCCAGCCCATTTGCTGCACCGTTTGAGCGGTATGCCCTACGAGCATGCGGGCCAATGGGCGGGGGACGCATTCATCAAGGAGGACTCTCACGCGGCAGCCGCCAGTAATAGTCGTTTCGCCTCTTCGAGTCCGGCGATTGCCTGCTCGTGAGTGACGGATGGAAAGTGATCGAGAAACTCCTTCAACGAATATCCGCCTTCAAGATAGTCCACGAGATTGTTCATCGGCACGCGCGTCCCGCGAAAGACGACCGTGCCGCCCATGATTTCAGGGTCGGAATGAAAAACGGAGCTTGCTGGCATGGGCGGACGCTACCGCGCAGGCTCGCGGGCTTCAAGCCTTGTGTGCGCTACTTCCCCACCTCGCGCACGCATCGGAAGCCGATCCACTCGGCAGTGAAATCGGGGGTTTCGCGGGCTCGGGCGGAGACTCGGAAGTCTGCTTCGGTGCTCACCCAGGAACCGCCGCGTAGGACCCGCTTCCATGTCGCGTCGCTGCTCGTGTCGGGGCCGGGTGGGTTGCGGTGGGCGGCGCGGACGGGGTTGGGACGCAGCTCGGCATAGTAGGTGACGGAGAACCAATCGCTGCACCACTCGGCGACGTTGCCGGCGAGGTCTTGGATGCCGTAGCCGTTGGGCGAAAAACTACCGACAGGCGCGAGGCCAAGGAAGCCGTCCGCGCCTTCATCTTTCGTAGGGAAAACTCCCTGCCACGTATTCGCGGGGTGCATCCCGGATGGGCTGGGCTCGCGGCCCCACGGGTATTTGAGCATCAGCTCGCCGCCGCGCGCGGCGTATTCCCACTCGGCCTCGGTAGGCAGGCGTTTACCACTCCATTTTGCGAAAGCCGTGGCGTCGTCGTGGCTGACGTGGACGACGGGGAACTTCGGCTCTTTCGCATCGCGCCAGCTTGCGCCGGGCGTCCACTTTTTGCCCGGCTGAGTGGGCTGGAAGGTCCACGAGCCACCTGCTTTTTCTGCGGTGGTGATGTGCTTGGTGCCGGCGACGAATTTGGCGAATTGCGCGTTCGTGACTTCCGTGCGGTCCATCCAGACTTCGCTGATTTTGATGTCGTGGATCGGCTGTTCTTCGGGCGGGCCATCGTTCGAGCCCATCGTGATTCCGCCCGCTGGGAGCCGCGCCATATCTACGCCCGTGCGACCTTCTGCCAAGCGTCTGTCACGGTCGCTGGAGATGCGGCGAGCTTCGGGGATCATCCACACCAGTGTGACGGTGAGCATCCCGACGAGAATGCTGATGAAGATAAGGCCGGTGCGTTTGGTGGCGGTCATTTCACGGTGCGCAGGTATTGCCACATGGCGTCGAATTGCTGTGCGGCTTTGCCTTCGAGCACGTCGGTGAGCTGCGTGGTCACGCCGTCTTCGCTGAACTTCGGCATCTTCGTCTCCGGGTCAATGCGCAGCGGGGCGAGGAGCCACCTTTGGAAATACCCGCGCCGGAGGCGCTCGGTCGTGTAGGCGAGGTTGATGCCCGGTGCCTCGAACACTGCCGTCGGCGGCGCGTCTTTCACGCCGTGGCATTGCACGCAGTTCAGCCCGCCGTCGGCGCTGAGGAGCTTTTGCCCCATCTCCGTCGTCTCTTTTTCCGGAGGCTTCTCGGGCGCGTCGGCGAGCGGGAAGCCGTGCTGATGCGACAGCCCATTCGCGATGCCGATGCCCGGTGCGCCAAAGCCCGGCATCCGCGACGCCAGCCACGGGCGCGGCTTGTACGGCGCTGCGCCCGCGATGAAGATGCCCGACCAGCCCGGCTGCAATTTCTCCCCGAGCCATGTGAGCTGCGGGATCGCCGTCGGCGGCACCGTGTTGCCCTCCGTCTGCCCTTCGGGCTGCGGTGCGTTGGCGAGCAGGGGCGTAAGCTCGCCCTCGACCATCTGGAACGTGCTCTGCCGCCCATCGCGCGGATGGCAGGCGATGCAGTTGTTGTGATGGATTTGCCGTTCGGCGAAATCGGCAAACGTATCCTGCTTCAGCGAGCGCAAGTCCGTGGCGAGGAAAGCGACCACCGCTTCCCGCTGCTCTGCGCTGAATCCGAAGTCCGGCGCGCGGTCCGGCTTCTCCGCGAGACATCCCTTCGCGCCCGCAGCAACGATGGCGGAAAGTGCCGCGCTTTTCACCGGAGCATCGCCCGTCGTGTGGCACGCCGCGCAATTTGCAGCGACGAGCTTTTTGCCGTTCGCCGCGTCGCCTTTTACCGCCGGGAATTGTGTCTTCGCATTCGTCAAAAGATACGCGCTCACCGCCGCCGCTTCGTCGTCCGTGAAGCGGAAGTTCGGCATCCGAGTCCACGGATTGTGCATCCCCGGCATCTTCAGAAAATCGAGCAGCGCAGCGCGGTGAAACTTCCCGCCGACTTGCCCGAGCCCGATGCGCCCGTGCTCCTTGTCGGGCTCCGTCGCGTCGGGCGTCGTGTGGCAGGCGATGCAGCCGAGATTGCCGAAAAGCGCCGCGCCTTTGCCCAGCAGCACATCGTCCACGGGCTGCTCGACGACTTTCGCAGGCTTGCCCGTCGTGGCCAAAAACGCCGCGACATCCGCCGCTTGCGCCTTCGTCAGCGGCATGTGCGGCATCGTCGCATCGGGCCGCAGTGCGCGGGGATTTTCCACCCACGCCGCCATCCACGCGGGCTGAAATCTCGCGCCCGCCTCCAGCAAGCTCGGCGCAGTCGCCAGCAGCTCCGGCATTCCTGTTCCATCTGCCGCGACCGCCGTGCCTGCGTCGTGGCATTTCGCGCAATGTCGCGTGGCGAAAAGCATCCGCCCTTCGCGGAGTTTCGCGCCCTGTGCGTCGGGCAGATGCGTCCACACCGTCGGCGGCACGGGCTCGCGCGGGAACTCATTGCTCCACCAATCAAACCGCAGCAGCGCGTCTTCCTCGCCGTCGTTCAAAAACTCGATGACGACTTCATTCGCGCCCTTTTTGAGCTGCACCGTTTTATCCGCATACTGCGCGGCTGCCGCTCCCGCCGCATCGAGGATGGGCTGGCCGTTGATGGCGACTTTCACCTGCCCGCGCACCTCGACGGCGAACGTGTATTCTCCGCGCAACGGCGAAGCGATGTCCGCCTTAAATGTAGCCGTAAAAGGCCCGACTGGCAGGAACGGAGTCGCCGCCGCGCCCTTCGGCACGTAGAGCGCTGCGAGCCGGGAGGTCGTCGCATCGGACTTCCCGCCCGCGTTGAATGTGACCGCGAGCCCCTGCTGTTTAGCGGTTTGCGCGAGTGCGAGTGATGGAATGACGAGAGCGAGAATGAAAGCGATACGCATCGGGCCGAGGTCTAAAGTGTGAAGGGGCGCACGTCAACGGAGTGGGGCGGAATGACGAATGACGAAATTCGGCGAACTTCGTCATTCGTCATTCCCCCTATTTCATGAGCGGCCAGATGAGGGGGATCAAAATGAGCATGACGATGCTGAGGACGGCGGTGAGGCCGCTGCCTACTTTCACGAAGTCGCGGAAGCGGTATTTGCCCGGCGCATAAACGAGCAAGCACGAGGGCTCGAACGGCGTGATGAACGACACGGACGCGGCGAGCATGACGGCCATCGCGAAGCTGTGTTGGTTTGCCCCGAGTTGCTCGGCGGCTTTGATGGCGACGGGCAGGACGACGAGTGCAGCGGCGGCGTTCGACATCGGCTGTGTGAGCAGGACAGTGAGGAAGAAGAACCCGGCCATGACGAACCACGGCCCCATCCAACCCGTGAGTCCGATGACGGCGTTGGCAAGGAAGTCGGCGGTTTGCGTCGTCGTCATCGCTTTACCAAATGCGGTCATTCCGCCGATGAGGATGATGAGTTTCCAGTCCACAAACTCGTATGCTTTTTCCACCGAGATAGCGCGGATGGAGACGGCAAGAACTGCGGCGATAAGGAAGGCGACGCTGACGGGGAGTGATGACCAACCGTTTGCCCCTGGGACACACGGGATCGTGCTTGCGACGATGGCTGCGAGGAAAAGGCCGACGGTGCGAAGTCCGAGCTTTGGGTTGTAGGTCGTCGGCTTTACTTCATCGAGCAGGGAGAGCCCGAACTTCTCGCGAGCGTTGGTGATTGCTTCGTCTGGGCCTTGAAGGAGCAAGACGTCGCCGGAGCGCAGTGGGACTTCGCCGATGCGCTCCACGAGCGAAGTGCCGTGGCGGTAGATTGCGAGGACGGTGATGCCGTATTTGGCGCGGAAGTCGGCTTCGCGCAGCGTGCGCCCGTTCACTTCGCTTTGGAGGGTGACGAGCATTTCTGCGATGCGGAACTTCGCGCCTTTCAGCGCGAGGTCGCCGAGCTTGGACTCGGCTTTGATCTCAATGCCCTCGATGCGCTTCACCTTCATGAGGTTCTCCACTTTTCCCTCCACGAGCAGGACATCGCGTTCTTCGAGGACGACTCGGGAATCGGGGAGTAGTTGCTCGGTCCCCCGGATGATTTTCAAAATGCGAAACTCAAGGATGCTGAGGTCGCAATCGTAGCTGCGCTGCCCGATGAGTGGGGAGCCGGGCATGATGATAATCTCGCTGAGATACTCGCGGATGCCGTAGTTGGCGGTGAGGCTGTCGTCGGCGCGGGCGACGAGCTGTTTTCGCCCGATGAACATCATGTAGAGGATGCCGACGAAGCAGATGGTGAGGCCAATCGGCGTGATCTCGAACATCCGCAGCTCGGTCATTTTGTGGTCCTTGAAATACTGGTTCACCGCGATGTTCGTGGACGTGCCGATGAGCGTCGTCGTGCCGCCGAGGATGCTGGCAAAAGCGAGCGGCATGAGGATTTTCGAGGGGTTGATGCCGGTGCGCCGAGCCAGCACGACAGTCGCCGGGGCGAACATGGCGGTGACGGTGGTATTGTTCATCACCGCCGAGACTCCGCACGCGATGAGCATGAGCGTGAAAATGGTGCGCGCCTCGCTGCCGCCGCCCAGTTTCATAATGCGGGTGCCGACCAGATCGAGCACGCCCGTAGCCGTGAGCGCGCCGGAGATGACAAAGATGGCGGCCAGCGAAATCACGGCCTCGCTGCTAAAGCCGCTGTATGCCTGCTCCGGCTTGAGGATGCCCGTAAGGATCAGCGGGATGAGCACGCAGAAAGTGATGATGTCCACCGTGACCTTCTCCATCGCAAACAGCACGACAGCGACGGCGAGTAACGCGAGCACGAAGACGATCTTCCAGCCGTCAGCGCCAGCAGGCAGTGCGAATATCGCCGCGAAAATGGGTGAGAACCCGTGAATCATTTCGCGGGATGAGAGCGAGCGGAGAGGGCGGGGACAAGGGGCAAGTTTTGCTTCTTCGCACGGAGCCGTGTTCCATCCGAGGCGACGACGCTCGGGAGAAGTTGCTTCCCGCCGGATCGGGATGGGTGGTAGGGAGAGGGATGATGTTTTCTTTGATGCTCGGGGTGGTGCGATGAAGGTGGTCGTTCGGGTGTTTGCTTATTTGCGACGGTATCCGGGGATGGCTGCGGGGACGATGTCGTGCGCAATTGCGTCCACGCTGTTGGCGTTCGTTTTCCCAAAGGTGACGCAGCTTGTGATGGACGACATCATCGCCGGGCGCGGGGAGCGGCTGTGGGCGCTGGTGGGCGTGGCGGCGGTGGCGTATCTCGGGCGCGATGGGTTTAACGCGCTGCGGGTGATTTTGAATAATACGTTCGAGCAAAAGGTGATCTTCGATCTGCGGAGCGACCTTTACGGGCACATCCAGAAGCTGCCGCTGAAGTGGTTCGATGACCGCGCGACGGGCGACATCATGACGCGGCTGCTGGAGGATGTGACGGCGGTGGAGCGGATGCTTATAGATGGGATCGAGCAGGGCGTCGTGGCGGTGTTGCAGATCGCGGTGGCGCTGACGTTCCTCTTTTTTGCGAATGCGAAACTGGCGTGGCTCTCGATGTTGCCGGTGCCCTTCCTCATCGCGGGGGCGCTGAGCTATACGCTGACTGCGCCGCGCCGGTATCGCGTGCAGCGGAAGGCGTCGTCGGCGATGAATGCGCTGCTGCACGATAACCTCGCGGGCATCCGGCAGATAAAGACGTTCACGCGGGAGGCGGAGGAGCACGCGAGGTTCGACGGCGTGAGCGGGGCGCTGCGGGATGCGGCGCTGCAGATCATGCGCGTGTGGGCGCTTTATAGTCCGTCCATGTCGTTCTTCGGCGCGGTGGGCGGGGTGCTGATGCTGGGCTTTGGCGGGCACGAAGTCCTCGCGGGGCGGATGTCGAACGGGGAACTGGCGGGGCTGCTGTTTTTGACGGGGCTGCTCTACGACCCAATCGGGAAGCTGCATTCGCTCAACCAGCTCATCCAGAGCGGGCGGGCAGCGGGCGAGCGGGTGTTCGAGATTCTCGATGAAAAGCCTGAGCCGGACTCGATGGAGCACGCGCCCGCCGTGACGGTGAAGGGCGATGTCGAGTTCGAGGACGTATCATTTTCCTACGACGAAGATCGCCCGACGCTGCGCCACATCACGCTGCGCGCAAAGCCCGGCGAGACGGTGGCGCTCGTGGGCGCGACGGGCGCGGGGAAGAGCACGCTGGTGAACCTCATCACGCGCTTTTACGAATACGACGACGGCGAGATTCGTGTGGACGGGACGCCCATCCGCGACTTGCCGCGCGCCGCGCTGCGTGCGGCGGTGGGCATGGTCACGCAGGAGAGTTTTCTTTTTAACGGAACGGTGCGCGACAACTTGCGGCTAGGCCGGGCGGACGCGGCGGACGAGCAGATGTGGCAGTGCTTGCGGGATGCGAATGCGGCGGAGTTCGTGGAGCGACTGCCGCTGGGGCTGGATACGGTCGTCGGCGAGCGCGGGGTGAAGTTGAGCGTGGGGGAAAAGCAGCGCGTCTCCATCGCGCGGGCGCTGCTGAAAGACCCGCCGATCCTGGTGCTCGATGAGGCGACGGCGTCGGTGGATACGCAGACGGAGCGGCTCATCCAGCAAGCCCTCGACCGGCTGATGCAGCGGCGCACATCGTTCGTCATCGCGCATCGGCTGAGCACCGTGCGACACGCCGACCAGATCTTGGTGATGGAGCGCGGGCGCATCGTGGAGCGCGGGCGGCACGATGACTTGCTGGCGCTCGGCGGCGCGTATGCGCGGCTGTGCGAGGGGAGTTTCCTGGATGCGTGAGCCCATTTTCGTAGCTCCCAAAAACCCCGCTGCGACTACCGCAAAGGCTGGGAATATCCAGTGGAGTCAGCGACTCACTCATACGCCACAGCCTGCTCGACGATGGCCAGAGCCGCCGCCAGCGAGCGGTCATCCCTCGCGTGCAGCGTGACGAGCGGTTCCCCATTGGAAATCGGCTGCCCCACTTTCCCCATCGCGCTGCATCCCACGGCGAAATCCACGCCATCCGTCGCCTTCGCGCGGCCAGCTCCGAGCGCGAGACAGGCGCGACCGATGAGCCCGGCGTCCATTTTGAGGATCGTCCCGTCGCGACTCGCACGGACGGTGTGAATGATGGGCGCTGGCTGAAGCTCCAAGATGCGCTCCGTGTCGGCGGCGCGTCCGCCTTGCGCCTCGACGAGCGCGCACCATTTGCGCCACGCGGTGCCGTCCTCCAGCCATGTCGCAAGCTGCGCGCGCGGGACGGGCGAGACACGTTCTGCAAGGTCGAGTGTGAGGGCGACGAGGTCGGCGGGGCCGCGTCCTTGCAGGGTTTCCACGCTCTCCCAGACTTCGAGCGCATTGCCCGCCGTGTGACCGAGCGGTTCATCCATCGGGTTCAAAATGGCGCTCGTCTCCACGCCGCACTCGCGCCCCGCGGCGACCATGTCGCGGGCGAGCAGCTCTGCTTCGGCGCGGGTTTTCATGAATGCGCCGCTGCCAAATTTCACGTCGAGCACGAGACGGTCGAGCGACTCTGCGAGCTTCTTCGACATGATGCTGGCGACGATGAGCGGGCGGCTCGGCACCGTCGCGGTGACATCGCGGAGCGCGTAGAGCTTTCGGTCCGCAGGGCACAAGTCGGAGGTTTGCCCCATCATCACCACGCCGATGCGCTCCAGTTGCGCGAGCGCTTCCTTTTCGGAAAGTCCGACGCGGAAGCCGGGGATGCTCTCCAGTTTATCCAGCGTGCCGCCCGTGATGCCGAGCCCACGCCCGCTGATCATCGGCACCCACACGCCCGCACACGCGAGGAGCGGTGCCAGGATGAGGGAGACTTTGTCGCCGATGCCGCCCGTGCTGTGTTTATCTACCTTGGGCGGCGAGCCAGCGGGCCAGCGGCACGAGCGCCCGCTGTCGCGCATCGCCTTGGTGAGCGCGCCCGTCTCGGCGTCCGTCATCCCTTTGAAATAGACGGCCATCGCCCAAGCGGCGACTTGGTAATCAGGAATCTCGCCGTTCGCGTAGTCTGCGATGAACTCGGCGATGTCGCTCTGCGTGAGTTCCAGGCCATCGCGTTTGCGCTCGATAAATGTCGGGATGTGCATGTGTGGACGGTGGTTTTTTTCCGATGCGGAGGGAAGGAAAAAATCGGTTTGAGCGGTTGCGAAGCCCTCTTCCCTTGGTCACTCTCGCGGCCCTTCAAAACACATCATTATGAAAAACCATCACCTCAAAACACTCGCCACGATTGCCATCGTCGCAATCGCCACACCACGCCTACTCGCCGCCGACGAAGGCGGAGGGCGCATCCAAGAACTCCGTGCCCGCGCCGCAGAAGCCAAGCAACAAGGCCGCATGGAAGACGCACAGAAACTCCACCGCGAAGCCGAGGAACTCGCGCAAGCCACCCGCGACACAGGCCGCAAAGACGGCGGCGACCGGCGCGAGCCATCGCCCCAAGTGCGTGAAGCCGCCCAACGCGCCGAGCACCTCCAGCAAAAAGCCCGCGAAGCCAAGGAAGCAGGTCGTATGGACGAAGCGCAAAAGCTCCAAGAGGAGGCCGGACAACTAACCAAGCGCGCCCGCGAAGCAAATCGTAAAGACGGCCCACCCGACCAAGAAGGAGCCAAGCGCAAAGACGGCCCGCCAGACCGCGAAGGGGCCAAGCGGGAAGGTGGTGACAATCCGACCACGCAAAAAATGCTGCACGTCGAAAACGCCATCCGCAGCCTGCGCGCTGCCGGGATGAACGAACCAGCGAACGCCCTGCAAAAACAACTCCAAGCAGCCCACGCCGAGCAACGCCCCAACGCGGGCGGAGACAAAGAACGTCAACTCCATGAAATGGGCCGCGCCATCGGTGAGATGCAGCGTGCGCTTCAAGATATGCAGCGCCGCGTGGAAGAGCTGAGCCGCAAATAGCGCGGGACTCATCCAGCATGACCAGACTCACCGATAAAACCGCCCTCGTCACCGGCGCGGGCTCCGGAATTGGCCGCGCCATCGCCGAGCGCCTCGCTGCGGAAGGCGCGCACGTTTTCGCCGTAGAGCTCACCGCCGACCGAGCCGCCGAGACCCTCGTCGCCATCACTGCCGCTGGCGGAAAATGTGACGTTCTTTCCGCCGATGTCGCCGATACCGAGGCCATGCGCGCTGCCTTTGCCGCAGTCCCCCAGCTCGACATCCTCGTGAACAACGCAGGCATCGCCCACATCGGCAATGTCTCTGAGACAAAGCCCGAAGACCTCGACCGCCTTTACGCCGTGAACGTGCGCGGCGTGTATCACGGCCTCCATTTCGGTGTGGAGAAAATGACGCGCGGCGGTGCGATCGTGAATATCTGCTCCGTCGCCGCGAAGCTCGGCATCTCCGACCGCTTCGCGTACTCCATGACGAAAGGCGCAGTCCTCAGCATGACGATGAGCGTGGCTCGCGATTACGTCGCCAACGGCATCCGCTGCAACTGCGTTTGCCCGGCACGCATCCACACACCATTCGTGGATGGCTACTTGGAGAAAAACTACCCCGACACCAAAGCCGAGATGTTCGCGAAGCTCTCCGCGTGGCAGCCCATCGGTCGCATGGGCGAGCCCAGTGAAGTTGCCGCGCTCGTCGCGTTTCTGGTTTCGGACGAAGCGGCATTCATCACCGGCAGCGCCTACGACATCGACGGCGGCGTAACGCTGCTTCGATGAGAGTTGAGAGTTGAGAGTTGAGAGACTGCGCCCGCAACCCCGGTTGCTCTCACCTTTCGTAAATAAGCTGGCCGCTTGAGAGGGGCTTAGGAAAGCCCCACTCCCATTCGCCCTACGATGCGGCCTTTATTTTGGGCAGGCAGCGCGCCGCTGCCTTAGCGGACCTCGCGTTTCACGTTCTCGATGTCGGCATCTACCATCAGTTTCGTGAGGCCGATGAAGGTCGTCTGCGGTTCCCAGCCGAGTTTAGCTTTCGCTTTTGCGGGGTCGCCGATGAGGAGCTCGACCTCTGCGGGGCGCTCGTAGCGGGCGTCGTATTTTACGAACTCCTGCCAGTCGAGCCCGACATGCGCGAAGGCCACTTCGCAGAACTCGCGCACGCTGTGGGTCTCATTCGTCGCGAGCACGTAGTCATCGCCTTCGGGCTGCTGGAGCATCCGCCACATGCCTTCCACGTATTCTTTCGCGTAGCCCCAGTCGCGCTTCGCGTCGAGGTTGCCGAGGTAGAGTTCCTTTTGCATCCCGAGCTTGATGCGGGCTACGGCGCGCGTGATTTTGCGCGTCACGAACGTCTCACCCCGGCGCGGGCTTTCGTGGTTGAAGAGGATGCCGTTACTCGCGTGCATCCCGTAGCTTTCTCGGTAGTTCACCGTCGCCCAGTAGCCGTAAACTTTCGCTACAGCATAAGGGCTGCGGGGCCAAAATGGCGTCGTCTCTTTTTGCGGGACTTCCTGCACTTTGCCGAACATCTCGCTGCTGCTGGCTTGGTAGAAGCGCGCTTTCACCTTCGCCTCGCGGATGGCTTCCAAAATGCGGATGGTGCCGAGTCCGACGATGTCGCCCGTGTATTCTGGAATGTCGAAGCTGACGCGCACATGGCTCTGCGCGCCGAGGTGGTAGATTTCATCGGGTGTGACGCGGTCGATGAGGCGGGTGAGGCTCAGCGAATCGCTGAGGTCGCCGTAGTGCAAAAACATGCGCACGCCGTTGACGTGCGGGTCTTGGTAAAGGTGGTCGATTCGTGAGGTGTTAAACGACGATGCGCGGCGAATGATGCCGTGAACTTCGTATCCTTTTTCGAGTAGTAGGTCGGCGAGGTAACTGCCGTCCTGACCGGTGATTCCAGTAATAAGCGCTTTCTTCATTTGGGCTGTAAACTCTTAGCAAATGGCACGCCAGTGGCGGATTGGCTAGTTGGATTCTTTGAAAAGGCGGCGATTCTCCATTTTCCGCAGCTTGCACAACGGCCCGTCTTCGCGATATAGCCTCAAGTGTTATGACTTTTCGCCCTACCATTCTTGCCGCTCTCTTGGCGCTGGCGCTACCTGCCTTATCTCAAAAAATCGAGGAGCCTGCAGCGCCGCCACCACCGCAGCAAGACGGTGTGCGCATCACTTTCGCCCCGCCGCCGATGGAGGGGACTCTCAGCGTTGGCGTCTATAACGGAGAGGGCAAACTCATCCGCACCCTGCACAAAGAGGCCACGAAGAAAGATTTCACCGTTGGAGTGAACGGCTTCATCACGACGTGGGATGGCAAGGACGATGCCGGCATCGCCCAGCCTCCCGGAAAATACGGCGTGCGCGGCTGGATGGTCGGCGACCTCGGCGTCGAAGGCGTCGCGTATCACGGCAACGACTGGATGAAAGCCGACGATTCTCCACGCGTCATCCGCGCCGTCGGGGTGAAAAACGTGGGCCAAGATGAAATCCACATCTGGCTCGAGCACGTCCGCGGCGATCAACTCGAATTCTCATGGAGCATGAAAAAGGAAGGCGTAGAGCTGCCAGTAGTGGACGCCATCGCCATCGCGGAGGGAGGCAAACTGCAAGTCCGTAAATCCGGCGAGCCTCCGATCTATGTCGCCCTCGCCGACGATGAGAAGGCCATCACTGCCACGGTCGGATTTGGCAATACGGTGTGGGCGATCATGGAGACAGCCATTGGTCGCGAGGTCCGAGCCTATTCATCCAGCGGCGAGTTTCTCCGCCGACTTTCGTACGCCAAAGATGAGCCCGCGCCGCAGCAACTCGCAGCGTCCATGTGGAGCGAGACGATCTTTTTGATCGAAGAAGGTGGCGGCGAACAGCGAATCCGCGCCCTCGCCCTTGGTGCTGCGCCTTTGCCCGAAGGCGAAAAGAAATCCACCTGGAAAGTCATCTACCTGAAGCGCATCCTCGCCAGCGCCAAATTTGAAGAAATCGCCGCGAAACTCGGACGTCCCAAGCCCTTCGTTCCCGAGGCCGAAATCAAAATCTCCTCCAAACCCAACCCGCTCGCCGAGAACAACGCTAAGTCCGAACTGACCGTCCGCATCGCCACCGCGCCCGGCGGAGCCGTCTTGGAAGCTGCCGACGGACTCCCGCTCATCCACCTCAGCGATACACCTGGCTTGAAATGGGCCGTCATGGCCCGCGAAGGCGATGCCATCACCGTCCTCCAAGGCGACGGCGCACTCGTAGAAGAATTTAAGATCAGCAAGCAGTCGAACGTTAGGTCCTTCGACGCTGGCGAGTACGAGCTGAAGGCGAAGTAGGCGAAAACACGCTCGCCCCTCAACTAAACAGCGACTCAATAGGCCGCCCGAGCCCGTCTTTCGTGACGTAAAACGGGCGCTCCTCCACGACGTAGCTGAGCTTCGGCGAAATCCCCATCGCTTTATAAATCGTCGCGTGCAGGTCTTCGATCGACACGGGGTCTTTCACTGTTTTGCACGGGCGCTCGTCGGCGGTCTCGCCATGGACGTGACCGCGCTTCATCCCTCCACCGAAGAGCAGCACGGAGCCCGCTTCGGTAAAATGCCGATGCATCCCATAGAACTTCAGTTCCTCGATTTTGTCCGGGACGCGGGCCTGCTCCCGCTGTTGGCTGTTCTGTTTCCCCTCGATGAGCATGTCGCGCGAAAACTCGCTGGCCAGCACCACGAGCGTCCGGTCCAAAAGGCCGCGTTCTTCGAGGTCGCGGATAAGCTGTGCGATGGGCGCATCAATCATCGCCTTCATCGCCGCGAGCTTCGTGTGGCCGTTCTCGTGGCAGTCCCAATTTAGGAATGGGATGTACTCCGTTGTCACCTCGATATACCGCGCGCCCGCCTCCGCTAGTCGCCGCGCCAGCAAACACCCGAGCCCGAAGCGTCCCGCGCTCTGCACCTCGTACACACCCTCGCGATCCAGCTTTAGTCCCGTCACTTTCGCCGCATCAAATCCTTGCGGCACATACCGTGCGACGCTTTCGGCGGGCTCTAGCGCGAGGTCGAATGCCTTCGCTTCGGGCGAGGCAAGCAGCCGGTGCGCGTTATCCATCGACCGCACAAACGACTCCCGCTGATACGCACTCCCCTCGCGCACCGGGCTCGCATCCAGTAGCCGCTTGTAAAACTTATTCCGGTCCGCAAACCGCCCCGGCGTCATCCCCTCCGGAGGCCGCACCGCCTGCGTCGCGTCCTGCGGGAACGGGATATTAAAAGGCCCGTGCTCGCTGCCGAGAAAGCCCGCCGTGGTGAACGACTTCAACTCCTCGCCTTCGCCGAGGTCGAGCCGCTGACCGATATTGATAAACGCCGGGATCGCCGCATTGCGCTGCCCGAGCGTCCGCGCCATCACCGCACCGATGTGCGGCGCGGCCACCGATTGAGGCGGAACATAGCCCGTGTGCCAGTGATACTGATGCCGCGAATGCAGGATAAACCCGAGGTCCGCTGCCTGCGCCGTGCGAATCAACGTTCCCCGGTCCATCACCGCCGCCGTCTTTTCCAGACCCGCAGAAAATCGCACGCCATCCACACTCGTCGGGATACTCGGGAACGTGGACAACACCGCCTTCGACTCCACGCCTTTCTCAAACGGCGTGTAACGCTTCGGGTCGAATGTCTCCGTGTGCGCCATCCCACCCGCCATCCACAGCACGATGATACAGTCCGCCCGAGGCGCAATTTTCTCAAGCTCGCCTGCGGCAAAAAGGCGCGGCTCATTCGCAGCCAGCGCGGCCAGCGTAGCGGTGGAAGCAGACTTGAGGAAATCGCGGCGGTTCATAGTGCCGACCAATCTGGAGCAAGGAAGCAAGCGCATCAAGCCCGCTGATCAAGCTCCTCAACTCGCTACATTTCCGCGATGTCGGGCATCGTCGCCATATCCACCAAGCCGGGAGAAAGCGGGGTGCAAATGGCCGGTGCGGCTACGAACTGGAACTCGCCGCTATTCGCGGAAGTGGATGCACCTTGGAAACGCGCGGTCAATTCTTCCACTGACTTGGCGTAACCCTTTGCCTGAACGTCTCCAACAAGCGATTGCACGGCCTGGCTAGCTGTTGCCAGCTTGTCCACGGTGCCACCGAGCTGCCAGAACGCAGGGCGAGTGACTCCGAAGGTGACGCCTGCTGCCAGCAAGGCAACGGCGGCTGCACGGCGCATCACGCCAAACCAAGTCCACACCGGGACATCCAGCACGCGATTACGCTGCGCGTCGTCGAGTGTGAAAGTCGGGTCTTCTTCGAGTTCCAAGCCTTCTTTGAGCATCTCGCCCAAATCCAGCATGGTATAAACGTCGTTCCGGCATTCCTCGGAGACACCCAGCATACTCTCCACGTAGAGCCGCTCGTTGGGCGGCAACTCGTTGAGTGCGTAGTCTGTTAAGTCTTGGTCTGTTACTTTTCCTCTCATAGTCATTGGTCCTAGGAGGCCGCTTGTTTGGCTAAATAGATGATCTTCTCGTCTTTCTCATCGCGCTCGATCTTGGTGCGAAGGTTGCGCATTGCTGCGTTCAAAATGAATCCGACATTGCCGACGCTCAGCCCGGTGATGGTGCTGATTTCTTGGTAGCTGTGGTTGCCGTGGAAGCGGAGGCGCACGACATCCTGCTGGTTGCGCGGGAGCGACTTCACATGCTCCATGAGGCGGGCGACTTGCTCGCGGCGGGCCATGTCTTGCAGCGGGGTGATGCTGTCCACGCGGCGATGCTCAAATTCCTCGTGCTCGACGTAAATATAGCGGTCCTCTTTCTTCAGCGATTTCAGCGCGCAGTTGCGGCAGACGGTGAAGAGCCACTGCGAGAGATGGCCTTCGATATTGGCCTGCTCCTGCGTGTGGAGGCGCATGAACGTCTCCTGCACGGTATCCTTCGCCCGGTCGAGGTCTTGCAGGATGCTGAGGGCATATTGCAAAAGCGGACGCTCGAAACGCTCGAGAGCGCTTTGGACCCATTCTGACTTTTTAGTGGCTTTAGATTTGAACATATTTGGATGTCTGCGTTGTGGACCCGGAGGTCCGGTTTTTCTTGTGAGTTTTCTCGAAATTTTTTCTGGAGAGGCCATTGGGCGGCTACTTTTTCGCTGCTTCGTTGGCGAGATTCAGCAGGTATTGCTCGACCATCGGGCCGTATTCTGCCGGGTATTTTTCGCCGAGCGATTGCTGTATCGCTTCACGCTCCCGCGCTGGGAGTGCGATGAAGTTTGCCTTCTTTAAAGCAGCTTGCCGAACCTGCCGCTCGACGGCCTGCGGATCGCCGCCCGCCTTGTAGTCTTCGGCACCTTCGGCTGGGGGCTTGTCCGTGGAAGTCTGCTTTTTCCCCGTGCCGGAGCCGCGTCCGGGCTGCTGGCCTTGGCCTTTCATTCCGGGGCCGGGTTCCTGACCTTGGCCGGGCTGCTGGCTCGCGCCTGCTTGCTGCTGGCCGATGCCCGCTTGTTGCGCGGCCATCGCGGCGGCGGCTTGGGCGAGCTGCTGGGCGGCTTGTTGCGCGGCCTGTTGCGCGGGGGCATTTTGTCCGGCCATTGCTTGCGCTGCGCCGGTGGCGGCTTGCTGGGCGGCTTGCTGGAGTTCGGGGGAATTGGCGAGGCTTTCAGCGGCGGCTTGGCCGGCTTGTTGGGCGGCTTTTGCGAGTTGTTCGGCTGCTTTCGCCATCGCTTGTTGCGCGGCTTGCGGGCTTTGCTGGGCAGCTTGGGCGAGCGATTGCTGAGCGGCGTTGACGTCCTTAAGCGCTTCCTTGATTTGGTCGGCGGCTTTCGCGAGTTCTTCGGGCGTGAAGGGCTGTTCGTTGCCCATTTGCTTCATCGCTTCGGCGAGTTCCTTTCCCATCGAGCTTTTTGCGGCGAGCATTTTTTCAATCGCCTTTTGCGCGGCTTCGCGGGCTGGGGCAGCGTTGCTGGCTTCGAGTTCTCCCCGAGCGGAGCCCATGTCGAGCATTGCGTCGCCGAGCGCTTGTGTGGCGGCGAGCTGCATGGCCCCGAGAGAGCCTTTGAATTCTTCGGTTTTCTCCTGAATCGCAGTCTGCATTTTCGCCAGTCTGTCGAGTTCCTCTTTGCTCCGATTCGCGCTAAGGGCGGAGGCTTTTGCGGCGTCCAAATCAATGGACTGCTCTTGTTCGATGAGCTTCGCCAGCTCTGCCAGTGCGGCTAGAGCGTCGGCGGCCTGTTGCTTTGCCGCTTCGGTCTTGGCCATTTCTTTCGCGATTTCCTGTGCGGCCTTTGCGAGGTTTTGCGCGGCTTGCGCGGCTTCTTCACGGCCTTTGGCGGGATCGGCGGCGGCCATTGCTTGCTCACTTTGCTTAGCGTCGGCGACGGCGGCCTTCAGCGCCTCGGCGGCCATTGGTGCGAGTTCGGCGGCTCGTTCGGCCATCTTCTCGGCACGGCGGGCGGCGTCAGCTTGCTGCTGGCGGTTTGGGGTGTCGCTTTTGGCGACGGCACCTTCTTCTTTGGCAAGGTTCTCGACGGCGCTTTTTAGCATTTCGAGGTTCTTCGTCTTGTCTCCACCGCGTGCGGCGAGCATCTCGGCTTCTTCGGCGCGGATGCGGATGTCCTCGCGGGCTGCGGCCATTTTTTCGAGCGCGGCGGACTGCTTTGCAGCGGCTTCGGGCGCGTTCATCGCTTTGAGCGCAGTGCGCGCTTCCTGCATGGCGCGGTTGGCGCCCTTGAGCGAATCCAGCGCCTTCGGCACATCGGCCAAGTCTTGCGCGAGGAAGTCGTTTTTAATGGCGATGTCGCCCTGCTGGTCTTCGACGCGCCCCAGCACTGCGCTGTTCTGCGCCATCGCTTGATTAAACTTCGCCGCCATCTCCGGGTTTTGTTTGAGCTGCTCCAGCGTCTGCTTCGGGTCGGCGGGGTTCACTTGGTCGGCGAGCCATTTATCCATCACCTTCTCCACGGGATGCTTCGCGGTGGACTCGCGTGCTTGCGTCTGCTCGGCGATGAGCTTGCCGAGTTCCGCCTCCGCCTTGCGCAAGCCTTCGGCGCCTCGCTCTCTCGGTGCGACGGCACGCGCGACGCGGCGCAATTCATCCCTCCCGGAAATCTCGCTGCCCAGCGCGGGCTGGAGCTGCCCGACTTTGAGCTGCTCTGCCGCGTTCTGCGTGTCTGCTTCCACCTTTTTGAGCTGCGCTGCGATCTGTTGGAAATTCCGCGCCGCTTCCGCATCTGCGGGCTCTGCTGCGAGCTTGCGCAGACGGCCCGAAGCCAGCTGCACCTCTTGCGCAATCGCCGCCTGCTCGCCGCGCTGCGTCTCCATTTGCGCGTTCCGTATCGACTCCAAGTTCGTCGCGCCCGCCCACTGCCCGATGCGGGCGAGCTGGATGCCGTTGCGGAGATTCTGCGCCTGCCGGTCGGCAAGTTCGTTCAGCCGTTTCGCGAGTTCCGCCGCCTCACCTTGCTGCGTGTGCGCGGCTAAAATGCGCGCCATTTCCACCGAGATGCGTTTCTGTGCGGAATACGCATCAGCCACCGTCTGCGCTGCCGCCCCGCGATCCTGCACGGCCCGCGCTTGCTGGAGCAAATCCACCACCGTCCGCATCTCCTCCACGCTCAGCCGGTCGAGCTGCCCGCGCAGCGCCTTCACCGTCAGCGCGTCGTCGCCGCCGAGATGATTGCGCTCATACTCCCCCAGCATCGCATCCAGCGCGGCCACGAGATTCTTCGCCTGCGCCCCGATTTGCACCTGCCGCTGCTCCGCCTCGCGGATCGGCTCTGCGGGCAACGGCGCTGCAAAAGCAGCAGCGCACGAAGACGCGGCGATTACCAACTGACAAGCCAGGCGGAGCGAAGAGTGAGTCATGGGTGGTGTATTCATAAAATGGACGGCGCGCACGTATAGCCATGTCTCTAGTGGTGCGCCAGCATTGAAATGACGAAGTTCGCCGAGGTTCGTCATTCGTCATTTCACAAATGGCTTGCCGCGCCGCGCCCCTTTCGCGCCTATCTGCCCGCGCTGAATGTTCACTTTCATCGTCCGGCGCATCTTCTCGTTATTTCTCGTGCTGCTTGTCGCGGTCACGGCGAGCTTTTGCCTGCTGCGACTCGCCCCCGGCAATCCCTTCACCCAAGGCGAACGCGCCATCACTCCCGAGCAGCTCGACGCGGAAGAGCGCAAGTATGAGCTCGACGGCTCCCTCTTCTCCCAATGGGCGCGCTACATCGGCGTGATGCCCAATCACAAAAAAGAGTTCTCCGGCCTGCTCCAAGGCGACTTCCAGCCCTGCCTCAAATACAAGGACCGCACCGTCCGCGAACTCATTGACCAAACCATCCCCGTCTCCGCCACGCTCGGCGCGCTCGCTTTACTCCTCGCCACCGTAGTCGGCGTCACGCTCGGTAGTTTCGCTGCGCTCAAAAAGGACAAGCTCGCCGACGCGGGGGCGATGTTCTTTGCACTCTTCGCCGTCTCGCTGCCCACCTTTGTCGTCGGCCCTGCGCTCATCCTCATTTTCGCGCTGTGGCTCGGCTGGCTGCCGGTCGGCGGGTGGAATGGCGTGTCGAGCCTCGTGCTGCCCGCCATCACGCTCGCCGGGCCGTTCATCGCGTATATCAGCCGCCTCACGCGGACGAGTATGCTGGAGGTGCTCGGGCAGGATTTCATCCGCACCGCGCGGGCGAAAGGGCTCGCGGAAAAGCGCGTCATCTACCGCCATGCGCTGAAGGTCGCCATCCTCCCCGTCGTCAGCTTCGTCGGCCCGCTCGCCGCGAATCTCGTCACCGGCTCCCTCGTCGTCGAGTCCGTCTTTAACCTCCCCGGCATGGGCGGCTTCTTCGTCAACTCCGTCCTCAACCGCGACGTCTTCCTCTGCTGCGGCACCGTCGTCATCTACTGCACGCTCCTCGTCCTGCTAAACCTCGTCGTGGACGTTGCCTACAAGTTCCTCGACCCACGCATCACACTCGATGAGTAGCCCAGCCAGCCAGCCCGGAGCGCTCCGCCGCTTATTAAAGAACCCCAAAGCCATCGCCGCGCTCGCCGTGCTCGGGCTCATCGTCCTGCTCGCCATCGCCGGTCCGCTCGTCTTCCCGTATGCGCCGGAGACGACGACCTCCGCCAAGCTCACGGCTCCCAGCGCCGCGCATTGGTTCGGCACCGACCTCAATGGCCGCGACCTCTTCTCCCGCGTCCTCCAAGGCGCGCGCGTCTCCCTCATCGTCGGGCTGTGCGGCGCGCTCATCAGCTTCCTCATCGGCACCACCTACGGCCTCATCTCCGGCTACGTCGGCGGGCGCACGGATAACGTCATGATGCGCCTCGTCGAAGTCCTCCACAGCGTCCCCCGCCTCATCATCATCATCGTCGCCATCTTCACCTTTGCCCCGAGGCTGGAGGGCTTCCTCCACGAAAAATGGCCCGAGATGAAAGGCTACGCCAAAGTGCTCATCATCATCCTCAGCCTCGGCCTCATCGAATGGCTCTCCATGGCCCGCATCGTCCGCGGCCAAGTCCTCACCTTAAAAGAACAGCAATTCGTCCTCGCCGCCCGCGCACTCGGCCAAAGCCACACCCGCATCATCCTCCGCCACCTCCTCCCCAATCTCATCGGCGTAGTCGTCGTCTATCTCACCCTCACCATCCCCGCCGTCATCCTCGACGAATCCTTCCTGAGCTTCCTCGGCCTCGGAATCAGCGACCCACAAGCGAGCTGGGGCAGCCTCCTCAGCGATGGAAAAAACGCCATCAACCCCATCCGCAGCTACTGGTGGCTCCTCGTCTTCCCCGCCGCCGCCATGTCCCTCACCCTCCTCGCCCTCAACTTCCTCGGCGACGCCCTCCGCGACGCCCTCGACCCACGCGCCCGCCGCTGATACTCACATCTATATTAATATGCACCCGATCATCATCGCACCATCCATCCTAGCCGCCGACTGGGGACACCTCCACGAACAAATCCGCGCCGTCGAAGCCGCTGGCGCAGACTGGCTCCACCTCGATGTCATGGACGGACATCTCGTCGATAACATCAGCTTCGGCCCCGGCTTTTGCGACGCCGTCGCCCGCGTCGCCACCACCCCGCTCGACGTGCATCTCATGATCACCCGCCCCGACCACTACTGGCCCCGCTTTGCCAAACTCGCCCACAACATCACCATCCACATCGAAGCCCAATGCGACGTCGCCGCCACCCTCCGCGACATCCGCGCAGCCGGCATCGGCGTAGGCATCTCCCTCAAGCCCGGCACCCCATTTAGCGAAATCGAGCCGCTCCTCCCCCTCGTGGACCTCGTCCTCATCATGACCGTCGAGCCCGGCTTCGGCGGCCAGCCCTTCCTCGCGGGCCAGATGGAGAAAGTCACCGCCGCCCGCGACCAGCGCACCATCCGGCAGCTCAACTACCGCATCCAAGTCGATGGCGGCATCAACCACACCACCGGCCAACAAAGCCGCACCGCCGGAGCCGACACCCTCGTCGCCGGCAGCAGCATCTTCGGAGCGCCCGACATGGCCGCCGCCATCCGCACCCTCCGCGCCGTGGACACCCCATAGCGGTTTCTGGGTTAAAAGTGGAGAGGTGGAGCACGGACGGGATCGGCCCCCAAGGAGGGGGAACGTCCCGTTCCCCTGAACCACGAAGTGGTTCCCAGCGGCTCGCACGTTAAGGGAGGCGCTTCGCGCCTCAGGGGAACGGGACGTTCCCCCTCCTTGAGCCCGTATTATCCCGTCTTCCCTAAATAAAGCGCCGATGTGAGCAGGCAAAAAGACTGGCGCGGGGGAGCGCGGGCTTCCAGCCCGTCCTCGCCGGCATCCTGCCGGGGAGTGGGAGACGCACGCTTCGGCAGAGGGCCATTCTCGCGAGTGCCACGGTGTGTGTATCCGGCAGGATGCCGGACACTGCGGGCTAGAAGCCCGCGCTCCCCCGCGCCCATCCTCCGTGCTTCTGGGTGCATCTCTGTAGCACGCTGTTCACTCAGCCCCAGGCATTGCGAGTCGCTCTGGGGCACGACGCCGGACCGCGTAGATACGTTGTTCGATGTGAACTTGCTGCGCAGCACCCAGCAAGCTGTGGACGCCCGCTAACCGGAGACTTACGACGACGGCCCTCCCCGCAGGCGCGACCCGCCTAGAAGCCTGGCGCGAAGGCCCCGGCGGGATGCCCGAGCTGCTCGCCATCGGCAACCCCGGCGAGCTATTCGTGGAAATCCCGGCGACCGTCACGTTTGACACCGGCGACCTCTATCAACTTTGGCTGCAAGCCCGCAACTCCCGAGGCAGCAGCCCCGCCGGGCCGAAGCAAAACTGGACGGCACCGTAGCGGGATCGCGGGGTTTTTGAACCGCAGATACGCGCAAATGCACGCACGGATTGTGGCAGTGTGGGCCAAAGGCCCGATGTCATACCAGCCTAGGGAAACGCTGAATAAAGCGAAAGTCCCTGTAAAATAGCGGGACAGCGGGCGATAGAGCTGATAGACAAGAGCATGGAAAAGCAAATGAGTTTCGCGGCAGCGGAGTACAGCGAAAAAAAGAAAACCACCCGGCGGGAGAAA
>CAMDQC010000029.1 GCA_945905735.1 Prosthecobacter debontii
TCGCCCTCACGGCTTGACCGTGCCCGCATCGCACCAAAACGGGGCAAAAACAGCAATTTCTCGATGACTTTCCGCCTCAGAACCCCACTCACTACCACCCTGCCTCGCGCTTCTCTGCTCAACTCGCTTTATTCAGCGTTTCCCTAAGCTCATTCGCGCTACGCGCCTGCCTGCCTGCGTATCGCGAACCCGTCTCGCAGGCACTCACTTTTCCGTTTTATGAAAACTCTCGCCATCATCTTTCTCACTCTCGCGCTCGCGGTGCCCGTGACTTGGCATTTCGCGCATCCTTCAGCCGCTACAGCGACTTCAACTGGACGCAAAGTCCTCTTCTACCAAAGCGCCATGCACCCTTGGGTGAAGAGCGACAAACCGGGGCGCTGCACGATCTGCGGCATGGAACTCACGCCCGTCTATGATGGCGAAAAGAGCTTCGTCGCGGATGGCGAGATCGTCTCTCTCAGTGAAAGCGCGGCGCGTGTACTCCATGTGCAGACTGCGGAAGCGACGAAGCGCCCGTTGGCAAAAACGCTCGTCTTTGGAGGCACAGTGGACGACGACGCACGGCAGCACCGGATCATCTCCGCAACCGTGGATGGCCGGATCGAGAAATTATTCGTCAACTACAGCGGCGCGGAGATCTCCGAAGGAAAGCCGCTCTACGAAATCTATAGCCCCACACTCCTCCGCTCGGAGCGCGAGTATGCCCTCGTAAGCGCCGAATCACGCCCGACTCTAGCCCAGCGACTACGCCAACTCGGGCTTTCCGCCGAACAAATCAACGCGCTCCAGCGCAAGCCGCCCGAGTCCCTTACAAGCGAGATTGTCTCGCCCATCAGCGGCATTGTGGTGAGTGACGACATCTACTCCGGCCAGTCCGTCACCGCCGGGCAGAAGCTCTTTGAAATCGCGGACTTCTCGACGATGTGGTTTGTCTTTCCCGTCTATGAGCAAGACCTACCGTGGCTAAAAGTCGGTCAACCCATCGAGGTCGCGACGCCCTCCGTGCCAGACCGTAAGTTCACCGGCAGCATCAGTTTCATCGATCCGAATTTCGACGAACTTACGCGCACCACGAAGGTGCGCGTCGAACTCCTCAACCCACTCGTCGATGGCAAGCGCGCCTTGATGCATCGGCTCACTGGCGAGGCAGTAGTGCAACTCGACGCTCCCGAAGTCCTCACCGTTCCGCGCCCGGCAATCATCCAGACCGGCGCGGAAGCCGTGGCGTATGTCGAGCAACCCGGCGGCAACTACGAACGCCGGATCGTGAAGCTTGGCCGACGCGGAGACACGCTCGTGGAGATTCTCGACGGCATTAAAGCGGGCGAGAAAGTAGTGACCAACGGCAACCTACTGCTCGACGGCCAAGCGGAGATGAATCGATCATTTTCCGCACCGCCACCGCTGCCACACTCCCCGCCGGTTGCGGCGTTCGTCCGAGTCGCAGACGCCCTCGCAGCGGCACTGGCAAAGGACGATTTCGCCGCGTTCCAGACCGCGGCAAAAGAGGCGCACGCCGCGACAAAAACACTCGCGGACACATTTCCCGCATTCACGTCATCGCTTAAAACCGCCGACCAACTCCACACAGCCCACGATCTCGCAGCTGCCCGGAAGCTCTTTCACGCATTCTCCGTTGCCTCGCTTGCAAAGCTCCCAGCGGACAAGAGCTTCGACATTTTCGAGTGTCCGATGGTGGACCAAATCATCCCCGGCGTCCCACCTAAAGGCCGATGGCTGCAAGCATCCGGCACCACCATCCGCAACCCATACTTCGGCAGCGAGATGCTGGAGTGCGGGGTGAAAATTCAGCCATGAGCCAAAACCGACCAATCCTCAACCCGCAGGTTTCGCACACGTCGGAACTCGCTGACGTTGCTCGTCACCACGGTCAAATCGTGAACCAGCGCGATGGCGGCAATTTGCATGTCGAACGGGCCAATGACATTTCCCGACCGCTCAAGCTCATCGCGGATGCGGCCATAGACATCGGCGGCGCGGTCATCGAATGGAAGGGAATCGAATTTCCCGAGCAATATCTCAACTTTCGCAATTCTCTTCGCTGGGTCTTCATACTTCCATGCACCGTGGATAAGCTCGGCGCGGACCGTAGCGCAGCCAGCGACTTCAGAAGGCGGGGTAAGCGCAACGCGATAGGCAATCAAACGATCCGATGCTCGCGGTTTGTTTGCCCGCAAGACCTGAATCCAGACGTTACTATCGAGCAAATAGCGTTTCACCATGTCCTCGCAGGTGGTAGCGGCAACTCAGGAGCTATCTCAAACTCAACGTCTGCAAGACATCCAATGAGGTCCGCCAAGTCAGGACGGAGCCTCTTTATTTCCTCCAAGGACGGAATTTCCGCCTCGGCCATAATCAGACTTACGCGGTCTTCTACCTCTTTCGCTCTCTCTGCATCGAGCCGACTCAGTAGTTCCGTCAGTTGCTTCGGTATCTTGCTCATGCCCGCATCCTGCCACGCTCCCCGCCCCGCTTCAACCTCACTCTTACTATGATCGAACGCATTATCGAATGGAGCCTCCGCAACCGTTTCCTCGTCGCTTGCGGCGTGCTCATGCTGGTCGCGCTCGGCATCCGCGCCGTGCGGACCACGCCGGTAGATGCGATCCCGGACCTCACGGAGAACCAGGTGCTCGTCTATGCGGACTTCATGGGGCGCGGGCCGCAGGAGGTAGAAGATCAAGTCACATACCCGCTCACCACCGGTCTCCAAGGATTGAGCGGTGTGAAGGATGTGCGGGCGACTTCGATGTTCGGGTTCTCGCTCATCACGGTCATTTTCAATGATGAGGTCGATCCCTACTTCGCGCGTGCTCGAGTGCTGGAGCGGCTCAATTACTTGCAAGGCACGATGCCCGAAGGCGTGAAGCCACAGCTCGGGCCAGACGCCACGGGGCTCGGCTGGGTGTATCAGTATTACCTCGACGTGGACCCGGCGGCGGAAGGCTACGACCTCGCTCGACTGCGGTCGTTACAGGACTGGCACATCCGCTACCAGCTCGCCAGCGTCGAGGGCGTAGCCGAGGTCGCGAGCATCGGCGGCTTTGTGAAGCAGTATCAGATCGAACTTTCCTCCGCGAAGATGCGCGCCGTGGGCGTCTCGCTCATGGACGTGACGACCGCCGTGCAAGCCGCGAACCTCAATGTCGGCGGCAAAGTCGTCGAGGAAAACGGCGCGGAGTTCGTCCTGCGCGGCATCGGGCTCATCGAGGGCACGGAGGACTTGGAGCTTGTCGCCATCAAAGCAAAGGACGGCGTGCCTATTTATCTAAAAGACGTGGCGACTGTGCAAATCGGCGGCGACTTCCGGCGCGGCGCACTCGATGTAAACGGGCGCGAAGTCGTCGGCGGCACGGTCGTCATGCGCAACGGCGAAAACGCCAAAGCCGTCATCGAGCGCGTGAAAGCGCGCATCGTCCAACTCGCCCCCAGCCTGCCGCCAGGCGTGACGATTCGCCCGTTCTACGACCGCAGCGAACTCATCGACCGCACGATCGACACGCTCAAGCACGCGCTCATGGAGGAGATCATTCTCGTTACGCTGGCGCATGTGATTTTCCTGTGGCACTTCCGCAGCATCCTCATCGTCACGCTGCCCCTGCCGGTGAGTATCCTCATCTCGTTTTTGCTGATGAAGCAGTTCGGCATTTCCTCGAACATCATGTCGCTCACCGGCATCGCAATCGCCATCGGCGTGCTGGTGGATGCCGCCATCGTCGTCACGGAAAACGTCATCCGCCACTGCGAGCGCGAGACGGCAGAAAAGGGGCGCGAGCTGACGGCGCAAGAGACGGGGCAGACCGCGCTCGCCGCGTGCCGCCAAGTCGGGCGACCCATCTTTTTCGCAATGGCGATCATCATCCTCGCGTTCGTGCCCGTCTTCGCGCTCACGGGTCAGGAGGGGAAACTGTTTCACCCGCTCGCCTTCACGAAAACATTCGCAATGCTCGGCTCCACGCTGCTCGCCGTCACCATCGTGCCCGTGCTCTGCGCATGGCTCGTGCGCGGGCCGTTTCATGCGGCGGAAAATAACTGGGTGATGCGCGTGCTCCTCCGTATTTACACCCCGACGCTCGACTGGGCGCTGCGCCACCGCGCTGCCGTCATCTGCACCGCGATGATGATTCTCGCCAGCGCGCTGCTCGTCGCATTCGGACTGCCGCGGGCCACGGTGAAAAAGCTGCACGATGCAGGCTGGGAGCGCACGGCCACGCTCACTGCGGGCTTCGGAAAAGAGTTCATGCCGCCACTCAACGAAGGCAGCCTTCTTTTCATGCCCGTGCTTTTGCCAAAGACCGGACTCACCGAAATCCAACGCGTCATGTCGTGGCAAGACACCGTCATCGCGGCGACGCCGGAGGTCGCCAGTGTCGCGGGAAAGCTGGGCCGCTTCGAGAGCGCCACCGACCCCGCGCCCACGGAAATGCTGGAGACGACCATCATGCTCAAGCCCGAGTTTATCCCCGACGGACGCTTCTCCGTGAAGCGCAACCCCGCGTGGCGCGACGGCATGACCGTGGAAAAACTGAAGGCCGAGCTGACCGAAAAAATGAAGCTCGTCCCCGGCTACGTGCCCGCGTTTTTGCAGCCGATAGAAAACCGCATCCTCATGCTCTACACCGGCATCCGCGCACAAGTCGGCGTCAAGATTTACGGCGACAGCCTCGATAAAATTCAGCGCAAAGCCTACGAGGTCGAAGCCGTCATCAAGCGCATCGAAGGAGCCGCCGGAGTCTCGCCATCCCGCGTGCAGGGAAAGCCGTATCTCAACGTCAAAGTGGATCGCCGTGCGATGGCCCGCTACGGCCTCAGCGCCCGCGATGTGCTCGACGCCGTGGAGGTGGCCATCGGCGGCAAAAACGTCGGCGTCACCATCGAAGGCCGCGAGCGTTACCCCATCCAAATCCGCATCCAGCGCAGTGAGCGCGACGACCTCGAAGAACTAGGCCGCATCCTCATCGCCACAAAGCCCGGCATGACTCCGCCCGCTCCCACCGCCGGAGCCATGAGCGCCAGCAGCGACGCCACATACATCCCCCTCGGCATGGTCGCGAAGCTCACACGCGAAGTCGGCGCAAACGAAATCTCCAGCGAGAACGGCAAGCTCCGCGCCTACGTGCAAGCCAACGTCCAAGACCGCGACCTCGGCGGCTTCGTCGCCGATGTGGAGAAGGCACTCGCCGCGATGAATTGGGACGGCATGACCTTCCAAATGACCGGCGAATACGAGAACCAGCGCCGCTTCGTCCAGACGATGACGGTCGTCTTTCCCATCGTTCTGCTCATCATTTTCGTCCTCCTCTACATGGTCTATCACAGCGCCCTAGAAGCCGCGCACGTCATGCTCGCCGTCCCCTTCGCGCTCAGCGGCGGCGTCTTTCTGCAATTCCTGCTCGGCTATAATTTCAACGGCGCAGTCTGGGTCGGCTACATCGCCCTCTTCGGCACCGCCGTGCAGACCGGCGTCGTCATGGTCGTCTATCTCGAAGAAACCGTCCGCGAGCGTCAAGCCAAGCTCGGCGCCGCCTTCGACTACGCCGCCCTCGTGCAAGCCGTGAAAGACGGAGCCCGCCTCCGCCTTCGCCCAAAAGTCATGACCGTCGCCACCATCGTCGCCTCGCTGCTGCCCATCATGTGGAGCCATCGCCAAGGTGCCGAGGTGATGAAACCCCTCGCCGCCCCCGTCATCGGAGGGATGCTCTCCAGCCTCGTTCACATCCTCATCGTGACCCCCGTCATCTTCCTCTGGCTGCGCAGTCGGGAGTTGAAGAAATGAGACGAAGATTTATTGATGCTGAAGAAGAAATTTCTACAAACATCCAAGTTAAAAATCACCACCCAGCGCACCAACCAAGACTTGGCCCTTACCCGCTCGCATTAGTCGAAGAATACGTGACCTAAGGCAGCATTCCACACCATCTACAACACCTTCGACTGGGGCATCGTCGGCCTCGGCAGTTCATTCGTGAGCGTAGTCCTCCTGAGCACTTATCTGGCAAACGTTCAGCAGATGCAGCGAAAGCTCGCAGCGCCGTAATCAATGAGCCTCAAACGCCGCCGGAAACAATCTGCACCCCACATATCTGGTGTGTTTCCTTGGCGAACTTATCGAATTCAGACGCGGCGGTATATCGCCCTTACTTGTGGTTTTGTTCTATTTAAATATGGGTATGATGGGTGCCCTCTTCTCGGGAATCTCCGCCCGGTTATTACAGTGGATGTATGAAAACGCTTCGCCCGCGAACGATGAGAAATTGCGGATTCACGAACTGCACCATTGCTCCTAGCAATTTGCTTTCGACTGCTTTCGCGCCCACTGTTCCGGGGACGGTAAGAACGCGGAGTGATGTTTGGGAGTGAGGGGTCTGCTGCGACGCGCGAAGGTAGTCTTCCAAGTCCACACGCTGAAGTCCGCAGGGGTCCAACGGACGTTTCTCCGCGATTCCTCGATGCGGGCCAGCGCCGCATTCGCGAGTCCGCTGCCCTCCGCCCAGCGGTGCGCGAACTATTCCCAAGCCCCGGCGGGAGTCAAATAGGAGTCCCGGATTCCGTGGACAGCGACCTCGTCAATGAACGAATCCAGGACGATAAAATCTAGCTGCAACCAGGCGAGCGAGTCCTCGACTCGGCACTCAATCCTCGGGAAATGCTTTTCCGCGAAGGGGAGCGCATCGTCCAGGCGCTCTCGGATGCGGAACTGTCGGCGACGGATTGAAAACTCCAGCCCGACCTGCCCGCCGAGCATCGTCCCCGCTGCTTGGCACGGAGGCAGCTTTCCCCGGCACGCAGATGACTCACGCCCAACCGTCCCTTGAAGGGATCGCAATTATAGGATTGGCAGGCCGCTTTCCGGGGGCGCGGAATGTCGCGGACTTTTGGCGCAATCTGTTGGCGGGCGAGGATTCGCGGCGCGCGGCGCTGGAAAAGCCGGAGTGGTTTGACGCGGCATTCTTCGGCATCTCGCCGGGCGATGCGGAGGCGATGGACCCGCAGCACCGCGTCTTCCTCGAAGAATGCTGGACGGCGCTGGAGGATGCGGCGTGCGACCCGGCGAAGTTCGCAGGAGCCATCGGCGTCTTCGGCGGGTGCAGCCGCGGGACTTACCCGGTGGAAAATGGGAAGGATGCAGACGAGTTCGCCTCGCACGTGGCGTCGCGGCTGAATCTGCGAGGCCCGGCAGTGACCGTGCAAACGGCGTGCTCCACTTCGCTGACCGCCGTGTGCCAAGCGGTGCAGAGCCTCCGCTGCTACGGCTGCGATATAGCGCTGGCGGGCGGCGCTTCGATTGTCTTCCCGCAGGCGGCAGGCGGCGTCGGCGTCGTGGCGCTCAAGCGGCTCTCGGATGCAGTGGAAGCGGGCGACCACATTTACGCGGTGATCCAAGCCGCCGCGCTGAACCACGACGGGGCCAACCCGAGCGCGAGCAGCCACGCGGAGGTCATCGCCGCTGCGCACACGCTCGCGGGCATCTCTGCGGGGAGCGTCACTTTTATCGAGGCCGATGCGGCGGAGCTGGACGCTCTCAAGCGCGCTTTCCGCTCCACGACGGCGGAGAAGAACTTCTGCGCGCTCGGCTCGGTGAAGACGAATCTCGGGAACCTCGGCGCGGCGGGTGGCATCGCCGGACTGATTAAGACTGCGCTGGCACTGCGCTACCAGACGATACCTGCGAGCCTCGATCTTCCGCATTCTCAGACGACGGAGACGCCGTTCTTTCACATCGGGCACCGGATGGAGTGGCCTACAGGCGAGACGCCGCGCCGCGCTGGAGTGTGCTCGTTTGGCATCGGCGGGACGAATGCCCACGTCGTCCTCGAAGAGCCGCCCGCGCGAATCGCCGTCGAGACGGGGCGCACGGAAAATCTGATCCTCCTCTCGGGCAAGTCGGAAGGCACGCTGGCCCAGCGCGCCAGCGAGCTCGCCGACTGCATCGAGGCCCGCCCAGAGTCCTCCTTGGCGGACATCGCCTACACGCTGCAAGCGGGGCGGAGGCACTTCGAGCACCGCCGCGCCGTCGTCTGCCCGACGCGCGAAGTCGCCATCTCGGCGCTGCGCGGCCTCGATCCGAAGCGCACCATCAGCGGTAAAGCGGAGACGAAACGGGTGGCGTTCCTTTTCCCCGGACAAGGCGCGCAGTTCATCGGGATGGGAGCCGAGCTTTATGAATACGAGCCAGTGTTCCGCGATACGCTGGACGAGGTCTGCGCCGTCCTCCAGCCGCATGTCGGCAAGAACCTCCGCGCACTCATCCATCCTGCCGATGAGGACCGCGAGGAAGCCGGACGGGTGCTGGGCGAGACGCGCTATTCCGGGCCCGCAATTTTTGCCGTGAGCCTCGCGCTGGCGAGGTTCTGGATGTCGCTCGGCGTCCAGCCTGTCGCGCTGCTCGGGCACGGCTCCGGAGAGTATGCCGCTGCCGCGCTCGCGGGAGTGTTCTCGCTGGAAAATGCGGCGGCGCTCGTCGCCACGCACGCTCGCCTCATGCACGAGCAACCGCCGGGATGTATGCTCACCGTGAGCCTTCCGGAATCGGAAGTGACTCCACTCCTCGGGCAACGACTCTGCATCGCAGCGCTCAACAGTCCCAACGCCACGGTGATCGCCGGCACGGAGGAAGCAGCCGCCAGCCTCGAAGCTCGCCTCGCGGTGAACGGCATCGGGTGCAAGCGGCTGGAGACCTCGCGCGCTTTCCAATCGGAACTTTGCGACCCTTTGATCGAGCCGCTGATGGAAGCCATCCGGCTGGTCCCCAGCAACGCGCCGACGATCCCGATGTTGTCGTGCATCACCGGCGAATCGCTCACGACCAAGCAGACGACCGACCCTCACTACTGGGCCACACACGCACGGGAAACCGTCCGCTTTTCCTCCGCGATAAAGACTCTGCTCAACGAGCCCGACATGATCTTCATCGAATGCGGACCGGGCCACATGCTCTCGCAACTCACCCGCCAGCATGACACCTCGCGGATCGCGGCGACTTCGCTGCGAGAGAGCGCGAGTGATATTCGGACGGTCTATATCGCCCTCTCGCAGTTGTGGTCGTCCGGTCGCGACATCAAGTGGGAAGCCCTCCACAGCGGCGAAGTGCGCACGCGCATTCCGCTGCCGACATACCCGTTTGAGCGCCGCCGCTTTTGGCCGACTCCCGCAGGCACGGTGCTCCCGCCACCCCTCACAGCATACCAGCGCGAACACCTCGATGCGCTCGCGGCACGCTACACGCGCATCACTGCGGAATCCAAACGCTTCGCCGCCGAGAACCGCGATTTCCTTACCGCTGAGAACTGCTGCGTCGAATGGCAATCGCTCGCGTACCCGATCGTCGCCGAGCGCTCACACGGCAACCGAGTGCGGGACATCGACGGGAATGAATACATCGACTTCACGCGCGGTCACGGGCAGATCCGAGGGGTATCCGCGACGCACGACAGCGAGCCCGCTCAAGCACCCGACCTCAGCGAGCGAGCGTCCGCACTCGTAGCCCGGATGAACACGCACCTCCCCCATTGCTGGAAGGCGGAATCGTTTCAATTCACGATGCAACTCCCGGCGGGATTCCCGCACGCCGCGCTCCTCATTTTCCACATGCGTATGCGCGGAGTGTTCATCTGGCACTCCCGCTCGAACTCACTCAACGTAGGGCACACGGACGACGACATCGCTCGCCTCGCCGACGCATTCGAGGAGAGTGTGCGTGCGCTCATCCAATCCGATCTCCTGCCCGGCAAACCCCAGCCAACCGTCGAACTCGCGCCCCGGCAAACGCCCGCGCCTTCGGCGAAAGAAGAACATGCGGACACCTCGACCAGCGCGCCTCCGTTGGGGAGATTCCTCATTCAAATCCAGCCGGGCTCGGCACAATTGCCGCCGCTCTTCCTCATCCCCGGCGGCTGGGGCGGCGAGATCGAGTTCCGCGAATACACAGAGTTTGTGCGCCAACTCGGGCCGGAGCTTCCCATCTATGGACTTAAAGCACGCGGCGCAGGAACCGGAGAACCGCCGCACATGACGGTGCTAGAAATGGCCGCCGACTACATCCGTGAGATTCGTGCGCTTTGGCCGCACGGCCCCTATCGCATCGTCGGCGAAAGCACCCGCGGCATCTGCGCCTACGAAATCGCCAGACAGCTCCGGGAAGCCGGCGAACCCGTTGACTTTCTCGCGCTCCTCAATACTCGCCCGCCAAGCCGGGACAATCTCCGTGACTACTTGCACCAGCAGCTTTTGAAGGAATCAGAAACGCAACCCACCGACTCTTTTATCAACCGCATCCGCCACCACATGAACGCCATCAAAGGCTACACCCTCGGGAAAAAGATCCGCTATCTGACGGGCAAGGCATCCACCCGCACCCGCCGCCGCAGCGCAGACCATCGCTCTGGATACGAGCCCGCGCCTGATCAGGAACAGCATCCCCGTGGGCAAAAGGATTACCCCATCACGATGTTCAAACACCGACTGCGGACCTACAAAGGAAAGCTCACGCTGCTCGTGGACGAGACGACCCACAATGAGTGCGACAAGCTCGGCTGGGATAAATCGCATCCCGGCGAGCTTGAACTTCACACGCTTCCCGGCGACCACATCACCTACATCCGCGAACACGCTGGCACCGCTGCTGCTAAAGTTCGCGAGATTCTCGACCGACTCTCACTAGCCCAAAAACCATGATTCAAACACAGCCCAACTGGCCTGCGGCTCCAAGCCGCACCGTCCTCCATGCCGGTGAAATCCACCTCTGGCGCGCGAAGATTTCCCGCTCGGCGAAGCTCGCCCGATGCAGCTCCGTCCTGTCGCCGGATGAACTCGTGCGTGCGGCGCGCTTTCATTTCCCCGAAGACAGCAATCGGTTCATCGCCACACGCGGCGCTGTCCGTATGATTCTCTCGCGTTACCTCGGCGTAGAGCCGTCGGCGCTGGAATTCGGCACGGGCAGCCACGGCAAGCCGTTCGTCGTGAATCCGTTCATGGACATTCGCTTCAACGTCAGCCACTCGCGCGACCTCGCCATGGTCGCGGTTTCGCGTGGGCGCGAAGTCGGCGTGGATGTGGAGTGGGTGCAGCCGGACATCGAGTTCGAGCCCATCGCCGACCACTACTTCGAGCCGCAGGAGAACTGGAGCCTCCGCACCGCGCCAAAAGACGAACGCGCCTCGCGGTTCTTCGACCTATGGACTCAGAAAGAAGCGCGGCTCAAAGCGGAAGGCGTCGGGCTTGTCGGCGAGCCGACCCACGATTCTGCATAGACCGTACGCACACTCACCCCGGCGGAAGGCTACGCCGGAGCCGTCGCGAGCGAGGGCAGAGATTGGGAACTCGCCTATTGGGAATGGAGTCTATAAATGCCCGCGACTGAATTATCTATGGCCGAACCAAGCACGCAGCCCGAACCAACCGGGAACTACGAAATCATCATCGAACCGAGCAAAAGTTGGCTCCGGATCAACTGGCGAGAGATGTGGGAATACCGCGACCTGCTCTCCATCCTCATCCGCCGCGACTTCCTCGCGAAATACAAACAGACCGTGCTCGGCCCGATCTGGTTCGTGCTCCAGCCACTGCTCACTGCGGTGGTGATGAGCATCGCGTTTAACAAAATCGGCGGCATAGACACGGATGGAATCCCCTCGCTGATCTTCAATCTCTGCGCGCTCCTATCGTGGAGCTACTTCTCGCAAAACATCACCACGGGGGCCGCGACCTTCACGGCGAACTCGCACCTTTTTGGGAAGGTCTATTTCCCACGCCTCGTCGTCCCGGCGGCGGCGGCTATTTCCAATTTGTTCGCACTCGGATTGCAGCTCATCGTCTTCCTCGCGTTCTTCGCTTGGTATGCGGCGACGGGCTCCAATGTTCACATCGGCTTAAGCGCGCTGCTGGCGATTCCGCTGTTTCTGATCACCGGGATCTTCAGTCTCGGCGTCAGCCTTTTGCTCGCGGCATCCACGGCAAAATATCGCGACCTCTCCCACCTCACGCCTGTCTTGCTCCAGCTCTGGATGTTCGCTTCGCCCGTTTTCTACCCGATGAAAAAGATCACCGAAAACGCCACGTTCGGCTGGCTGGCTTGGGCGAACCCGATGGCCGCCGTCGTGGAAGCCACGCGCGATGTTCTGCTCAAAGGCGGGCAGATGAGCCCCGAGTTGCCCACCATGCTCGGCATCTCCACGCTGGCCGCTGTGCTGGCGCTGGTCTTGGGCGTCATCGCCTTCAACCGCGCCGAGCGCACCGTAGTGGATAGCGTGTAAATGACGGCCATAAACGCCAACCGCCCCATCGTCGAAATCGAGAACGTCTCGAAGCGCTACCGCGTCGACACGCTCGGGCCGACTTCGCTCGCCGAAGCCTTTCGCGCCATGTTGCCGGGCCGGAAACAACCTGCCACACCGAACGATTTCGGCGTGCGGAATGGCGATATTCCGGGGACGTTTTGGAGTCTGCGCGATGTGAATTTCTCCGTGCAGCGTGGAGAGATCGTCGGGCTCATCGGCAAAAACGGTGCGGGAAAATCCACGCTGCTGAAGCTCATCTCGCGCATCACCGAGCCGACGAAAGGGCGCATCACGCTCCGAGGTCGCATCGCCTCTTTGCTGGAAGTCGGCACGGGCTTCCACCCCGAACTCACAGGCCGCGAGAACATCTTTCTGAACGGCGCAATCCTCGGCATGAAACGCTGGGAGATTCAGGCGAAGTTCGCCGAGATCGTCGAGTTCGCTGAGGTCGGCAGCTTCCTCGATACGCCCGTGAAGCGCTACTCCAGCGGCATGTTCGTGCGCCTCGCCTTTGCGGTGGCCGCGCACCTGGATCCGGAGATTTTGCTCATTGATGAAGTGCTCGCCGTGGGCGACGCGGGCTTTCAGCAAAAGTGTCTCGGCAAGATGAGCGAAGTCGCCTCGCAAGGTGGACGGACGATCTTTTTCGTGAGCCACAACCTCACCGCCATCCGCGCACTCTGCACGCGCGCCGTGCTCATCGAAGACGGCACCGCGAAACTGAGCGGCGCACCCGAAGAAGTCATCACGCATTACCTCGCAGCGACCACGCCCACGAGTGAAGGCGAGGCAGGCCGCATCGTCTATAAAGAGGACGCTCCCAGCGTGGACGAACTCCGTCTCACTTCGCTCACGCTGAGGAACTCCCGCGACGAAGTCTGCGCGATTTTCGATGCGAACGAACCCATCCACGTCGAACTCCGATACCGCGTCACCGAGCGCCTCCGAGGCGCACGGATGCTCGTCTCGCTCTACACGACGGAAGGCGACCTCGTGCTCACGATGACCGACCACGAGCTTCATAAACCGACGCTGGAGCCCGGCGAATACTGCACGCGATTTGCCGTGCCCGGCGGGCTCCTAAACCGGCGCGCATACTCGTTCTGCGCAAGCAGCGACGCGCCCGGCATCCGCTACCTCATCTCCGGCGGCAAGCACCTTCCCTTCACCGTCGTCGGCGCTGGAAATCACCTCTCGCAGTTCCCTGAACGCTGGCCCGGCGCCGTCTGCCCGCGCATCACCACCACTGTCGAACTCAACCCATGAGCACGCCCACCGCCAAGACTGACACCCGACTGCCCGGCCTCGACGGCCTGCGCGGCATCGCGTGCTTCATGGTCTTCTTTTACCACCTCCGCTGGAGCGCGCAGCCGAGCGACACCGCCCCACTCGTGCTCCCGATTGGCGGGCTGAATCTGGAGTTCCTCCTGCGCAAGTTCGACATCGGTGTGGCGATCTTTTTCGTCCTCTCCGGCTTACTGCTTTCACTGCCGTTTTGGCGGGCGATTCTGGAAAGCCAGCCAGCCCCGCAAATGGGCAGGTACTTGTGGCGGCGGGCGTGCCGCATCGTCCCGGCATACTTCGCAGTCCTCGTCGCCGTGTATCTTCTGCGCGGCGATACTTACACGTTCTACGGGGCGCTCGACTTCCTGCTGCACGTTACTTTTCTCCACAATTTCGCCGACTACGCCTACCTCGGGCCGCATCGGGATTTGTGGACGATTGGGATCGAGTTTCAGTTCTATCTGCTCCTCCCGCTCATCATGGCTGCGGTCGCCAGCGTCTTTCGGAAATGCGGCGCGGCAGTCGCGCTGCTCGCGCTCCTCGTCGGCTGCTGGCTCGCGGATGTGGCGGCGACTTCGGCGCTACGGATGGCGGAGCCGTTCATCCCCGACCGCTTTGTTTCCGCGACGGGCGATATCGTCGTGGGCACCGTGTTCTCTTACTTGAAGCTCTTCGCCTTCGGCATCGCTGCCGCGTTTGCCGTGCTCCGAGTCCGCTGCTCGGAACGCTCGGCAGACATCGCGTGTGTCGCGTGCATCGTGGCGACGGCTGCGCTTGTGACCTTTGGCGATGAAGCTGGCTGGCGGCACACCGCCGCGCTCGGCTGGCCGCTGAATGCGCTCGTGCTCGGCACTCTCGCGGCTTCCGTGGCGCGCTCGGGGTTCTTTGCGCGGGCGCTTTCTACGAAGTGGATGGCAGCTGCGGGCACGATTTCCTACGGCATCTATTTGTGGCACGACCTCGTGCTGCACGCTGCATTTGCCGGCACGCTGCGGGGGAATCTCTCCGGCTTTCCGCTCTTCTTTATTGGCGGAGCCATCGCGTTGGCGGTGACGCTCATCATAGCCACACTGTCATGGTGTTTTATCGAGCGCGGCACTCTCCGTGCGCCATATCCTTTCGCCCGATGAACGCACCGCGCATCTCCATCATCACTCCTTCGTATAACCAAGGAGCCTATATCGAAGAAACCATCCGCTCCGTAATCGAGCAGGATTACCCGAACATCGAACTCATCGTCATGGACGGCGGCAGCACCGACAACACGGTGGACATCCTCAAGAAATACGGCGACCGCATCAGCCATTGGGAGAGCGAGAAGGACCGTGGCCAAACGCACGCCATCAACAAGGGACTCGCCCGCGCCACCGGCGAAATCTGGGCCTACCTGAACAGCGACGACCTCATCACACCCGGCGCATTCCAGCGCGTCGCGGAAATCTTCGCCGACCCTGCGGTGAACTGGATCGGCGGCATCACCGACATCTTCGACACGCAAGGCTCGCGCGACACCGTGACGCCGCAGAAGCCCGCGCGGACAATCGAATACCTCACCCCGTGGCAACGCTCCGTGCAGCACGTCTTCTCCTGCTCCAACGTCACGTATATGCGCCGCCGCGTGTATGAAAAAATCGGCGCGTTCGACGAGGCTTACCACTACTCGATGGACATGGAATACTACGCGCGCGCCATGTTCTCCGGCTTCGAGTTTCACCGCGTGCCGGAGGTGCTGGGACGCTGGCGCTGGCACGATGAGTGCAAGACCGTCCGAGACGGAAACTCCTACCGATTTACCGGCGAGGAAATCCTCATCGCCGAGGCACATCTCCGCTCCCTGCCTGCCGAGGAGCAGACCGAACTTGCCCGCGAACTGCGCCACCAGCGCCAGTGGTTCGCCATCCGCAAAATCGTCGTCGGCGATGCGACTTCCTCCCGCCTCTCCCGCCTCGCCAGCCTGTTCAAGGCAGCCGCTGTAAACCCTAGCTTGTTCTGCTTCCGTCCGTGGATTGGAGCCGTCCGGCAGCAAATTTCTCTTTCATGAAGCCCGTCGTCGAAGTTCAAAATCTTTCCAAACTCTTCCATCTCGGGACCATCGGGGCCACCAGTCTCCGCGACTCGATGGAGCGCGTGCTCGGCAAGCGCAAACCCGCGCCCAAGGAAGACTCCCGCGTCGCCGCAGACCGGCGCGGCCCAGTGCCGAATTCCTTTTGGGGGCTCAAGGACGTTTCCTTCTCCGTGAACCCCGGCGAGATCGTCGGAATCGTCGGCAGAAACGGCGCGGGGAAATCCACGCTGCTCAAGATCCTCTCGCGCATCACGGAGCCTACATCGGGGCGCGCGATCCTACGCGGACGGCTCGCCTCCTTGCTGGAGGTTGGCACGGGCTTTCACCCCGAACTCACAGGCCGCGAGAACATCTTTCTGAACGGCGCAATCCTCGGCATGAAGCGCTGGGAAATCGCCGCGAAATTCGACGAGATCGTCGAGTTCGCCGAAGTCGGGCAATTCCTCGATACGCCCGTGAAACGCTACTCCAGCGGCATGTTCGTGCGCCTCGCGTTTGCCGTCGCCGCGCATTTGGAGCCGGAGATTCTTTTCATCGATGAAGTGCTGGCAGTCGGCGATGCGGGCTTCCAGAAAAAGTGCCTCGGCAAGATGGGCGATGTCGCCAACCGACAGGGCCGCACGGTCTTCTTCGTCAGCCATAATATGTCGGCCATCCGTGCGCTGTGCCGCGATGCGATCCTCATCGAAAACGGAACCGTCGCCTACACCGGCACGCCCGCCGAAGTCATCTCGCGCTACCTCGCCGCCACTGTCCCAGACCACGCCAGCGTGGACGGCGACCTCGACTGGCGACAGCACCCCGAGAAGCCCGGCTGCGACGAAATGCGCATCCAGCGTATCCGCCTGCTCGACCATCTGGGCGAGCCGCAGACGACCTTTGAAGCGCAGAATTTCATTGATGTAGAAATCACCTACCAAGTCCACAGCCCGGTCCGCGATTTGCGCTTCCGCGTCCAGCTCACCACGCAGGAAGGCGAGCTGGCATTCCAAGCCACCGACCACATTTTCCAGCGCGAGCACCACGAGGTCGGCACGTATCGCACGACTTGCCGAATCCCCGGCGAGTTGCTGAACCGGCGCATGTATTCGCTCGGCGTGCAGGCTGATTTGGCGGGCGTCCGCTACCTCATGCACATGACGGACTTCATCAATTTCGTCGTCTCGGGCGCGGGGAATCAGTCTTCCCATTTCCCCGAATCATGGCCCGGCGTCGTGTGCCCACGCATCGCGTGGACAACCTCCAATCCCGCATGAGCAACGGCCCGCTTGTTCTTGCTGTGCCGGTTTACAATGCCGAGCGATACCTCGGCGCGACGCTCGATTCGCTCAATGCGGAAGGCGACGCTCTGCGCTGGTGGCTGCAAGACGGTGGCTCGAACGACAAGACGCTCGACATCGCCCAAGCCGCCGCGCGGCCAGGCGACAGCATCCACTCGGCGCTCGACCGGGGACAATCCGACGCGATCAACACCGCGATGCACGCGATGGGCGGAGAGATCATCGGCTTTATCAACGGCGACGACATTCTCATACCCGGCACCGCGCGCTGTGTGCTCGATTATTTCGCGGCGCATCCCGACGTGGACCTCGTCTATGGCTCGATAGAATGGATCAACGAAAGCGGTTCGACGACCGGGCGGCACACCGGGCGAATTAACAGCGTGAGCGACATCCTGAACATCTACCGCGTGTGGTGGGGCAAGCGTCAGTGGGTGCAGCCGGAAGTCTTCTTTCGCCGGTCCTTGTTTGAAAAAGTCGGCGGGTTCGACATTGGCTACCATCTCGCGTTCGACTTCGACTTCTGGGCGCGCTGCTTCATCGCTGGTGCGCGCGTCGCCCACATCCCGCAAGTCTTCGCAAAGTTTCGCAAACACTCCGGGCAAAAATCCAGCGCAGCCGCCGAGGCCGCCGCTGAGATACGAAGCATTGTGCGGAAGCACATCGCCGCCGGGGCGCCGCTCAACCTATGGATGCGCTGGTGCCTGAATGCGCAACTCGACTACGACTGCTACCAGCGCGGCGAGACCTCTGACCCAACCGGCGCACGCCCATCTTTCACGCGCGCGATCCTGATGCATCCTCACTGGTTCCTCAGCCCTGCCGTCCGCATTCGTACGCAGTCGAGCCTTGCCAAGTGGCTCGGAATCAGAAAACCGTCTTCACACAAATGATTTCACTTGGACGCCTTTGGCTGAACCTCCGACGCGACATGAAGCGCGGTTGGTCCGCGAGCTACCACGACCGGCATACCAAGCCACGCATCGCGACTTGGAACTGGCCGTATTGGAACGAGTCGCCCATGCCCGTGCCCGTCCACGTGCTCACCGGCGCGAACGATTGGGAGCTTTGCGCATGGATGCTGGCCAGTTGGTTCACCGTCACCGAAGAGACGTGGCGCGTCGTCATCCACGACGATGGCACACTGCCCCCCCACGCCCGTACGACCCTCAGCACGCTGTTCAAAACCTGCCGCTTTGTTTCCCGCACGGACGCCGACCCTGCGATGGAAAAACTCCTGCGCCCATTCCCATTTTGCCACGAATACCGCACCAAGCACCCGCTCTCGCAGAAGATTTTCGACATCCCGCACTTCTGTGATTCCGACCGCCTTATCATCCTCGATAGCGACATTTTATTCTACCGCTACCCGAGCGAAATCATGGCGTGGGTGAACGGCTCGACCAACGATTGCTGGTTCAACGAAGACTGCGCGGAGGCAAGTATCATCTCCGCCGAAAATGCTTGGGAAGACCTCGGCGTGAAGCTCTGGCCGCGCGTAAATAGCGGCTGCTGCCTGCTGCAAAAATCCGCCATAGACCTTGAGTTTTGCGAGCGCGCGCTCGGCGAGACGAGCATCACCAAAGGCCACATCTGGCGCATCGAGCAGACCCTCATCGCCCTCTGCGCATCGCGCCACGGGCACGGCGGACTGCTGCCAAAAACTTACGAAGTCTCCCTCGGGAAAACGGCGTCCAGCGACGCCATCATGCGCCACTACGTCGGTGCGGTGCGCGACTACTTTTACAGCGAGGGACTGGCGAAGCTCGCGCCCATCCTACTGCCAAAGGAGGAGTTCTAAGTATGGATGTCGTCTTCGCACCCGACTGGCGGGAAGGAGTCCCCTACCAGCGCCTCCTCTCGGAAGCACTGGAGCGGCAAGGCGTCCACGTCCACTTTCTCTACGGCTACAAGCGGCTGCTCCCACTCTCCCGCGCTATGCGGGAGAAGAACGCCGACATCCTCCACCTCCACTGGCCCGAGGCATACTACCCGCCGAGGCGAGACGGGCACGATTGGTTCCGCCGTGCGCGCTTCCAGCTCGATCTCCGCTTCGCCCTGCGCCGCTGCCGCCTCGCCACCACTGGCCACAACTTGGCCCCGCACAACCGCAGCCACGAATCATTCGCCGTCGCCAATCTCCGCGACGCCTACCGCCGCTCGCGGGTCGTCTTTGCACACTCCATCCTCGCAAAAACGCGGATGGTGGAACTGTTCGACATCCGCCCCGAGCGCATCGCCGTCATCCCCCACGGCGATCTCTCCGTCACACTCGGCGCGCCCATTTCTCAAGCCGACGCCCGAGCGAAACTGAACCTCCCACCTACGGGAAAAATCGCCCTCATCTTCGGCATGGTAGAGCCCTACAAAGGGCAGGAAGAAGTCATCGAATGGTGGCGCACCGCCAATACCGACGCCACCCTCGCCATCGTCGGCAAGCCCTCCAACGCCGCATACCGCGAGCACCTCACCAGCCGCATCGGCGGGGCGAAAAACATCATCGCACGCTTCGAGTGGCTCCCCGACGCCGCCCTCCGCGACTGGCTCTGCGCCGTGGATTGCACCATTTTCAACTACCGGAAAATCTTCACCTCTGGCGCGGCAAACCTCGCCCGCTCTTGGGGGCTCCCCATGATTCTCCCCGAGCGACTCGACACCGTCGTGCTCGACGAGCCCTCGCCCATCATCCACCGATTCACCAGCCTCGACTCTGACTTCGCCCAGCAACTCCAGCGCGCACTCTCCGTGCCGCCCGACTTCGCCGGAGCCGCCGCATGGCGCGCAGACACGAGCTGGGACCACGTCGCAAAACTCACCTTGGAGGGCTACAACCGAGCTCGCGCATAGCGGCCTCGCCTTACAACACCATGTGCGGAATTGCAGGATTCATAGAACGCGCCACCCCCATAGATGAAGCCGCCGACCGGCTCCACCGGATGCTGGGCCGCATCGCCCATCGCGGTCCCGACGGCGAAGGGCTCCACGTCGAGCCCGGCGTCGCCATCGGGATGCGCCGCCTCTCCATCATAGACCTCGCGGGCGGCGACCAGCCCATCTGGAACGAAGACCACACCATCGCCATCGTCTTCAACGGCGAAATCTACAACTACCTCGAACTCCGCGCCGAACTCCAATCGCGCGGTCATATTTTCAAAACGAGCAGCGACACAGAAGTCCTCGTCCACCTCTACGAAGACGCAGGCGAGCGCATGTTCGAGCGCCTCCGCGGCATGTTCGGCTTTGCCATCTTCGACCGCGCCCGCCGCTCCGTCCTCATCGCCCGCGATCACTTCGGCCAAAAGCCGCTCTACTACGCCAGCCAAGACGGAGCCTTCGCCTTCGCCTCCGAGATGAAGGCCCTCTTGGACATCCCGTGGCTCCGCCGCGACCTCGATCCAGACGCCTTTCTCGACTACGCCGCATGGCTCTCACTCCCCTCCCCGCGCACCCATTTCCGCCACATCCATAAACTCCCCGCTGGCTCCTACATCCGCATCGCCCTCGATGCACCCGAGCGCGCCCAGCCAGTCAAATACTGGCGCTACGACCTCACCCAAGAGCCCGACCTCCTCGAAGAACCCGCCGCCATAGACGCCCTCGACGCCGCCCTCCACGAAAGTATGCGCCTCCACCTCCGCGCCGACGTGCCCCTCGGCGTCCTCCTCAGCAGCGGCCTCAACAGCCGCGTCGTAGTCACCTACGCCCAAGAAATCCTCGGCGGCACCATTCAGACCTTCACCGTCGGCTTCGGCGCAGACGACTCCGAGCTTACCGGCGCAGCCGAGACCGCACGCGAAATCCGCTCCCACCACCACCCGCTCGAAATCAACGCCCAAGACTTCGCAGCCAGCATCGGCCAAATCGCCCACCACCTCGACGAACCCATCGGCGACCCCGCCTGCTTCGCCGTCTTCAACATCTGCAAATTCGCCCGCCAACACGTCAAAGTCCTCCTCTCCGGCGAAGGCAGCGACGAACTCTTCGGCGGCTACGGGCGCTACGGCGGGATGCTCGACACCCTTGGCAAAACAGACCGCCTCCGCTGGCTCGGCAAGCTCTTCCCCGCCTCCGCCTTCTCCGACTCCCGCTGGCAACGCCTCAGCCAACGCATCAAAATCACCCGCGCCACCGAGGCCCTCATGCTCCGCCAAGAAGGGCTACCCGGCGACACCCGCAAACCTCGCGGCCTCACCCCCGCACAACTCACCCGCCTCTTCAACCGCGCCGCACAACTCTCCGGCATCTGCCGCCCGCAGCGCGACGCACTCAGCGCACTCCTCGCGCTCGACATTGATTGGCAGCTCGCCGAATCCCTCCTCCAAAAAGCCGACAAAATGAGCATGGGAGCCAGCATCGAACTCCGCACCCCCATCCTCGACCTCGAAATCGCCAAAATCGCCGCCCGCATCCCCTCCTCCCTCAAACTCCACCACACCGGCATCGGCAAATACATCCTCCGCAAAACCATCGGGCGAAAACTCAACGAAGACCTCACACGCCCCAAAAAAGGCTTCCCCGTCCCCCTCGGCAAATGGTTCGCAGGCCCACTCCGCGAGCGCGTCGAAGCAGAACTCTTCGCCTCCGACTCCGCCGTCTGCGAGCAACTCGAACGCCCACTCCTCCGCGCCGCGTGGGACGACTACCTCGCCGGGCGCTGGGAAGGCCACTACACCCTCTTCGCACTTTGGCTCTACGAGACATGGCGGCGCACACTCCCCAAATAGATGAAAGTCACCATCTGCATCCCCTGCCACAACGCAGCAGCATGGGTCCGCCAAGCCATCCAAAGCGCCCTCGGCCAAACCGACATCCAGCCCGAAGTCATCATAGTAGATGACGGCTCCACCGACGGCTCCACAGACATCATCCGCGAATTTGGCGACCGCGTCACCCTCCTCACCGGCCCCAAGCGCGGAGCCACCCACGCCCGCAACCTCGCATGGCAGCACGGCACCGGAGAATGGGTCCAATTTCTCGACGCAGACGACTACCTAGAGCCCCACAAAATCGCCACCCAGCTCCGCGAAGCCCCCGACGCCGAAGTCATCTACAGCCCCGTCTGGATCGAGACCACCACCGGCACCCACACCACCCGCGAACTCAGCCACACCGCCCCCGCCGAAGACATCTACACCCAATGGATCACTTGGCGCATCCCGCAAACCGGCGGCGCACTCTGGAAGCGCACCACCCTCGAAACCCTCGGCGGCTGGAAAGAAGACCAGCCCTGCTGCCAAGAACACGAACTCTACCTCCGCGCCATCCTCGCCCAAAAGCGCTTCGTCTTCGCCTCCACACCCGCCGCCATCTACCGCATCTGGAGCGAAGAAACCCTCTGCCGCAAAGACCCCCGCCTCGTCGCCCGAGTCCGCACCAGCCTCATTGATACCCTCCTCGATTGGCTCCGCCAAAACCACAAACTCACCCCCGCACACACCGCCGCCGCAGGCCAAGTCTTCTTCGAGCAAGCCCGCACCTGGGCCCGCTACAACCTCCCCGAAGCCGCCGCCTACAGCGCCGAGCGCAATGCCCACGGCCCCTACCAAATCACCGGCCCCGCCGCCCCCCGCACCTACCGCCTCATCCACAAACTCCTCGGCTTCACCGCCGCAGAAAAAATCGCGAACTTCCTCCGCTAAACCTCCCACCAACGAGGGCTCGCTTTCTTGCTCTGCCGATGGCATTCCCGTGCTCGCTATGAAGCTCTTCGTTTTCTCCGTCCTACTCACCGCCCTCACCGCTCACGCTGCAAATTGGCCCGCGTGGCGAGGGCCGCACCACGATGGGACTTGCGATGAGACGGGGCTGCCGACGACGTGGAGCGTGCCGGAGAAAAAGAACATCGCATGGTCTGTGGAGCTTCCCGACCGAGGCAATTCGACGCCTGTTGTGTGGGCCGGCAAAGTCTTCATCACTCAATTTATCGCGAAGGAAAACCGGCGCGAACTGCGGTGCTTCGATGCGAAGTCGGGAACGCTCCTGTGGGCAAGCGGCGTGACATTTACCGACAAGGAACCAACGCACGAGACGAACCCGCACTGCTCGGGCTCGCCAACGACGGACGGCGAGCGAGTGATCGTGAGCTTCGCGTCCGCTGGAGTTTATTGCTACGATTTTGCGGGGAAGGAATTGTGGCACCGCGACCTCGGGCCGCAGCACCACATCTGGGGCGGCGGGCCATCGCCGGTCATCGTAGGCGATACGTGCTTTCTCAATCACGGGCCGAGCAAGAGCACGCGCCTCGTGGCGATGGATAAAAAAACGGGCAAGGTGCTCTGGGAACGCGCGGAGCCAATCCGCACGGACTCGCTGCCGAGCAACCCAGACTTCTACGGCTCGTGGAGCGACCCGGTGCCGATAGCGGGCGGGAGGCTGCTGATGTCGTGGCCGTTTCGCGTGTGCGAGATCGAGGCGAACACCGGCAAAGAAGTGTGGACGTGCGAGGGGCTGAACCCGCTCGTGTACACCTCGCCGGTGCTGAGCGAAGGCATCGTCGTAAGCATGGGCGGCTTCAGCGGCAAGGCACTCGCAGTAAAAGTCGGCGGCTCCGGCGACGTGACTGCCACGCACCGCATCTGGCAGCAGCCGAAGAGCCCGCAGCGCATCGCCTCTGGCGCGATCTTCGCCGGACACCTCTACATTTTGAACGACCCCGGCATCGCCCAGTGCATCGACATCAAGACGGGCGAAGAGAAGTGGAGCCAGCGCCTCAAAGGCGGCGCAGCGAGCGGGCAAAACTGGTCGTCGGTCGTGATCAGCGAGGGCAACTGCTATGCGGTGAACCAAGGCGGAGATGCGTTCGTCTTCAAAGCCAGCCCCACATTCGAGCTACTGGCGACAAACCCGATGGGCGAGAAAGTCATTGCGAGCGTCGCCGTGTCCGACGGGCGGCTGTTCATCCGAGGCCACCGGCACTTGTTTTGCGTGGAGGCGAAGTAGCGCGGTCAGCCGAGAATCTTGCGCAGCGCAGCGAGGTTCGCCTTTGAGTCGAAGAACGCGGCCAGCGGTGCGCGGAACCCTTTCACGACGACGCTGGCGACTTCGCCCGTGCGCGATTTCATGCGGAGGACGTAGCTGCCTTTTTCCAGAATATACTGCTCCATCTCGCGGCGGTCGGGGCTCACGATCCAATACTCGCGGACGCCGTGTGCCTCAAAATCCTGAAACTTCACGCCTCGGTCCCGCTTCTCCGTGGAGTCGGAGAGTATCTCGCAGACCATATCCGGGATGGGAAACTTGAGCGTCTTGCGGCGGAGCTTTGCAGCTTTCTCAGGCCCGAAGAACACCACATCCGGCTCGTAATCGTTGCGGGGAAAAACGCAGAGGGACTTCTCGCCGGTGACGACACCGAGGTCGTTGAGGTTCACGTAGTTGCCGAGTAGGCTTTCGATGAAGCCGCGTATCTGTGTGTGTTCGTAGGTTGCTGGTGAGTGCATGATGACTTGTCCGCTGATAAATTCCGCTTTCATCTCCGGCGTGATTTCGTCGTAGAAAAGCAGGCGACGTTGCCGCTCCTCGGCGAGAGTCGCAGCGAGCCGTGCGACCGTCTCGGGTAGCGTCGGTGAGGCGAGCAGTTCTTCGATTGCCGGTTTCATAATGCGCGGAGCATAGCCGCCCCAAGAAGTATCGGCAAGGGCTACGGTTCGTAAGTGGCGGGGGTTGTTCGTTCCGCTGATGAAACGCTATTTTTTGCCAACGCTATTTCCTGTCCTCGCCTTCGCCGCGACCGCCTTCGCCCAAACACCCACCGACCCCGACGCGAACGCCCCCGCCGCCTCGCCCGCGCAGAATCGCCCGGCGAAACAACTGCCACCGCCGGGCGTCGCCATCCCGGATGCGGATCGTGCGGAACTGACCGCGGCGGCGGCGGAGCTGGGGAAAGAGATCGCCGTTTTGAAGCTCTCGAAGCTCGGCGGCGGAATGAGCGCGCTGATTCCCGATGTGGAGGTTTTCCACAAGGCCGTGGATTGGGCGCTGCGCTACGATGAGTTTTACAACGTGAAGGAAGTGGCGACCGCGCGCACGCTGCTCGCCGAGGGTAAGGCCCGCGCCGCCGCGTTGCGCGAGGGCAAGGCTCCGTGGACGACAGCGACGGGGCCGGCCGTGCGCGGGTATCGCTCGAAGATTGATGGCAGCGTGCAGCCCTTCGGCGTCGTCGTGCCCGCCACTTGGAAGGGCGCGGCAGACAAAGCGCCGCGTGCGACGTGGATTTGGAATCACGGACGCGGCGAGACGTTGAGCGAGCTTTCCTTCATCGCAGGCCGGATGAAAAGCGCGGGCGACTTCACCCCAGCCGACACGTTCGTCGTCCATCCCTACGGGCGCTACTGCAACGCCACGAAATTCGCCGGCGAAGTGGATGTCTTCGAGGCGCTCGACTCCGCACGCCGTGCGTATCCCGTGGATAACGACCGACTCGTGAACGCCGGTTTCTCGATGGGCGGTGCCAGCGCGTGGCACCTCGGCGCACATCACTCCGGGCTGTGGGCCGCAAGCCACGCAGGCGCAGGCTTCGCCGAGACTGCGGAATACGCGGGCGTCTTCGCCGCAGGCAAAACGCCGCCGCCGTGGTGGGAGGTCATCCTTTATCGCTGGTACGACGCGACCGTCTGCGCCGCAAACTTCGCCAACCACCCGATGTTCGCCTACCACGGCAGCGAGGATAAACAGGGGCAGTCCACCGTGATAATGAAGCGCTTCGCGGAAAAGGAGGGCGTGAAAATCGAGGAATTCATCGGTCCGGGCGTGGGGCACAAATACGAGGCGAAGACGAAGGAGCAGATCGCGGGAAAAGTGACTGCGCTCTTGGAAAAAGGACGCAATCGATCACCTGACAAGTTCCACCTCACCACTTACACGTTGGCATACCCAAATGCTGGCATCTTCCAGGTTGCGAAAATGGAGCGGCAATGGGAACGGGCAGACGTTGAGGTGAACAGGATAGACAACGCCTTTGATATCAAGACGAGAAATGTATCGCGTCTGAAGATCGGCCCTATCAGAGCCGATGATCCTCAGTTCAAGATCTTCCAAGCGATATCCGAGATTATCGTTGATGGACAGAAGGTGAGCCATCCTTGGACGACATTTGCCATCGGAGGTGCCGGAAACAACTTTAGAGTAATGACGCCCCAGTTAATCGTCTGCCTCCTGACAAAAAGCGAAGGGAAATGGGCTACAGAAACACCTGTTCGAGAAGAACTCGAAGAGAGACCAACGGAGCGAACTAACAAGCGTCCCGGTATTTGCGGCCCGATTGATCACGCCTTTATGCAGCCTTTCATCTTCGTCAAACCCACCGGCACCCCGCTGAACGACAATCTCGGCGCGTGGACCCAGCGGGAGCTCACCCACGCGACGAAGCAATGGCGCGGCCTCTTCCGAGGCGATGCGCCGACGGTGGACGACACGCAACTCACCGACGCTCAGATTACATCGAGCAACCTCATCCTGTGGGGCGACCCGGCTTCAAACGCTGTGCTGAAGCGCATCGCCGACAAGCTGCCGGTGAAGTGGACGGCGGAGGGCGTGGAGTTTGGCGGCAAGAAATACAGCGCGGATCACGTCCCCGTCCTCATTTTCTCCAACCCGCTGAACCCCACCAAATACGTCGTGCTCAACAGCGGCTTCACCTTCAGCCGCGCCGCGTGCAACGGCACCAACAGCCAGCAGACGCCGAAGCTCCCCGACTGGGCCATCGTGGACATCACCGTGCCGCCCGACGACAAATACCCCGGCAAAATCGTGGACGCCGGGTTCTTCGACGAGCAGTGGAAGTTCACCACCGAGCGGCCCAAGTAGGCGTGCGGGATTCAGACAGGCCGCAGCACTTCCACGATACTCGCCAGCACCACGCCTTCCACTGAGAGCAGGCGATTGGATCGCCCAAAGAGCGACTGCGGCGAGGCCAGCCCAAACAGCTCCGCGAGGTGCGCGCACGGGGCAACGCGGAGGAACCCATTCGGCTCGCTGCGGTAGCGGACGGCGTGCGCGTTGAGCAGCCCGCCGAGCGGAAGGACGCCCGCGATGATTTCCGCGCGGAGCGGCTCGGGGAAAGCATCCAGCGCGATCTCGATGGCTCCGTATTCCACGGGCAATCCGGACTTTTCGCAAAAGAGCACGACCTCGCGGCGATACCGCTCCGACGTGTGCTCGCACTGGATGACGCGCAGCCGCATTTCGTCTTCAAAGTGCTCTTCCAGCTTGGAAGTCATGTCGCCCGAATGCACCAGCAACCGACGCGCAACCGCGTTCAACTCTTCCGGCGCGACTTTCTCAAACTGCGGCATCTCGCGCCCGGCTGCCGCGTAGAGCGCCGGAAGCGGGTGGAGGAAGTCGCTCATGTGTAGCGGGCGTTTTGGTGCTGCGGCAAAAAGAAGGCGTGGAGGATGACATCAATCTTCAGCAGCGCCTCACGAGTCAGCACCAGCCAGCCGCCCTGCTCACTCATCAGCCCGCGCCGCGATAGCTCGCTGAACTGCGCGGAGAACCGCTCCAGCACATTCACGCCAAACTTCCCGGTGAAGTAATCCACCGACACGCGCCCGAGCTTGAGCTGCAAAATCAGCTCCCGGATGAACCGCTCATCCGCCGTCGTCTCCAGCGCGCGACCGATGGGCAGCTCGCCTTTCTCCACCGCCGCCGTGTAGCTCTCGAAGTCGGGCAGGTTTTGAAAATGCACGCCGCCGAGGTGGCTAAAACTCGCCACGCCGAGGCCGAGAAGGTCCGCGCCTTTCCACAGCTCATCGCGATAGACGAACTTCGTTTTCGCCGGGTCGCGCACTGCCGTCGTCGCGCTCGTGACCGTGTATCCAGCGGCCTCCAGCGCCGTGAAGGCTTCGTTCACCCAGCGCCGTTTCGTGTGCCAATCGGCGACGGGGGCGACGAGCTTCCCCTCGGCTTCCATCTGCTTAAAGATGCCCGTGTTGTACGGCACTTCCATTTGGTAAATCGTCACGCACTCGGGCTGAAGCTCCAGCAGTTTCGCGATGTTGCGCTGCCAGTTTTCATCCGTCTCCTCCACCATCCCGGCGATGAGGTCTATGTTGATTTGCGGGAAGCCGATCTTCCGCGCGTGGTTGTAGGCGCGGTAAATCTCATCCTCTTTGTGCGCGCGTCCGTTCACCTCCAAGATGTGCTTGTCAAAGTTCTCCACGCCGAGCGAAAGCCGCGTCACGCCCATCGCGCGAATGGCTTCCAGCTTTGATTCTGTGAGCGTTCCCGGCTCTGCCTCGAATGCGATTTCCTCCGCCTCATCCCACGGCAGCGCGGCCTTCATCCGCTCCGTGAGCATCGTGAGTTGGGACACGCTCAGATAGCTCGGCGTGCCTCCGCCAAAGTAGATAAACTTCGGCTTCCGCCCCGCGATGCGCGGCGTGCGCGCATACATCTCCAACTCCCGCATCCCGTTCTCGATGTAGCCCTTGATGTCCTCCGCATTTTTATCCGTATAGACGCGGAAATAGCAGAAGTGGCACCGCTTCCGGCAAAACGGGATGTGGAAATAAACGCCCAGCGCAGTATCCGGCGGCGCAGGCGATTCAATGACCTCGCGCACTCGCGGAATGAGCGTCGGCTTCCAAAATGAAAACGGCGGATAGTTGGCGACGAAATAGTTCCCAGCAGTCGTCTCGTCGCCATCGGCGAGTAAGCGGTCGAAAATCTCGGCAGGTGTAGCAGGCATAGCGGCGTAGAGACTCGCGGAGGAAAAGGCGCGCGGCAACTAGATAGTATGTGTGCGTAGTATAATACTGCTCACGCCCGCACGAGCTGGCAGCGCGCTACGGCCTTGCTCCCTAGCCTCGCGATGCGCGCCATCACCCGACTTCGGCGCTTCTCGTGCTCCTGCGACGGAATCTTCGCGGCCTTATCAAATGAGCGCCGCACTTTTACCAGCGCCAGCTCCGACATGCGGCGCACCCATTCGTGGCTGAGCCCGAAGCGACGACCCAGTTCGCGGAAAGACACGGTGCCTTCGGGTTGTAGCCCGTATTTTGCGCTGATGACCTCTAGCTCCCGGTCGTCGAGGTCGTGGAGCGCGCTGATGAGCTCTTCTTTCAGCTCACGGTCACTGACTTGGCTGAAAGCGTCGGGCGTCGTCTCGTCAACCATGCGAGAGATGGTGCTTTCGGATGTCTCATCGCCCGCAACAATCGGCGCGTCGAGCGATGAGACTTGCAGGCGGTCGCCCTGAAGCTCCGCAAACTCCTCCGGCGTGAGGCCGAGGCGCACGGCGAGTTCTTCCTCCGTGGCCGGGCGTCCGAGCTGGGCGCTCAGCTCTTCATTCATCCGCGCAACCTTGCGCAGACGCTGCGAGCGCCAGACGGGAATCTTCACCACGCGCGCCATTTTCGTTAGTGCGCGGTGGATGCGTTGCTTGATCCACACCGACGCATACGTGCCGAACTTGGTGCCGAACTTCGGGTCGTAAAGCTCCGCTGCGCGAATGAGCCCGATGTTCCCCTCCGAGATGACATCTGCGAGCGGGAGCCCGTAGCCGCCGTATTGGTGGGCAATCGAGGCGACCAGCCGCAGGTGGCTGCGGACGAGCAGTTCCTGCGCGGCCACGTCGCCTTTTGCGGCGCGTCCGGCGGTTTCGACGAGCGATTCCTCGGTCAGCGTAGGCTGGCTGTGGATGTCCCGGAGATAGGCGTCCAGTGCGCTCCAGTCTCCCTTACGTGCTTCTGTAATGTGTTTCATACGGGGGCGTTTGTAGGGCTTTGGGGAACTTTAGAATATGACTTCTTTTGGATGGTTCTCTTCGTTTTATCCGAAGTATCGTCTGCGGCATGGAAACACTGAACTTTCACCATCTCCGATACTTCTGGGCCGTCGCTCGCGAGGGCACGCTCCGCGCTGCCGCTGAGAAATTGCACGTTTCTCAGCCCTCGGTGAGCGCGCAGATCAATCAAATAGAAGACTCGCTCGGCGTGGCGCTCTTTCAGCAAGTCGGGCGCGGACTCGTCCTCACCGACGCCGGGCGGCTGGCGATGGAGTATGCCGACGACATCTTCTCCACCGCCCGCGAAATGGTGCGTGCACTCCAAGACCCATCCGGCGCGAAAGTGCCGGTATTCGATGTAGGCGTGATGGATTCCTTGCCTAAGCTCCTCGCTCTCTCGCTGCTCAAACCCGCACTGGCGCTGAATCCAGCCGCGCGCTTGGTCTGCCACGAGGGACAACTCCACGAACTCCTCCCGGAACTCGCCGCACACCGGCTCGACATGATCCTCGCCGACGAAGCGGCGAGCAGTGAGAACGAATTTCACCTATTCAACACCGTGCTCGGCTCTTGCGGCACCACCTTCTGCGCGACCTCGAAACTCGCGAACAAACTGCGCAAAGGCTTCCCCGCTTCGCTCAACGGACAGCCCGTGCTTTTGCCCACCGAGTCGAACTCCTACCGGCGGCATCTGGAGGCGTGGTTCGACCGCAATAAGGTGAAACCCAAGGTCATCGCCGAGTTCGACGACCTCGCGCTGATGGCGATGTTTGCAGGCGATGGACACGGCTTCATCCCCGTGTATTCCGTGGCGCTCGCGAACGCGAAGAAGACGTTCGGGTTATCGGAAATCGGCGAGGCGCCCGACTGCCGGTGCCAGATTCACGCCATCACCGCCGAGCGAAAACTGAAGCACGCCGGAATTCGCGCCGTCACAGAGTCCGCACGGCGGGACATCTTCGGATAGGCCCGCGCGCCTTCGCGGTTGCATCGCGGGCGTCACTTCCGGCACGGTTGGGCGATGCGTTTTCATGACTTTATCCACGACTCGGAGGGCTGGCGGTTGGTTGGCGACGAGGTGCTTTTTGCCAATCCTTACCTTGAGGTTCACCGTGTTCAGATTGCCACACCAACGAGGCCGGAACCTCTGATGTGGACGGTGGCGCATCGAAAAGGGGCGGTCGTGGTGGTGCCGGTGACTCAGGACGGGAATTACCTTCTCGTCCGCCAGGAGCGCATCCCGATTCGCGCGACGATCTGGGAGTTTCCAGCGGGGCAGATCGACGACACGAGCGACCCCGATGCCGTGCGCGCCACTGGGCTCCGCGAGCTGCACGAGGAGGCCGGGCACGAACTATCAGCGGACGGCGAACTCACCTCGCTCGGCATCTTCTTTCCCAGCTCCGGGTTCACCGATGAGCACAGCCATCTCCTGCTCGCTCGCGGCGTGGTCCCAGCGGAGGGTGGAGCGCGCCCGGATGCCGCCGAGGCCATCACGGAATGCCGCGCATTTTCCCTCGCGGAGCTGACGGCGATGGTCGCCAGCGGAGAAATTCGCGACGCCAATTCGCTCGCTGCGTATGCCCGGATGTCTGCACTGGGCCTAATGAATCCGTGAGTCTGCGGATGGACTGCGCGGGAATATTTTCGCCCATTCGCAATTTCATCCTTCATCCTTTGACGATCATCCATACTGTCCGCCGCCCATGTTTCGGTTCCTGCTGACTAAACTATTTTCACAACGCGAGAAGATGAAGGGAGACGACGTAAAGCCGTTTCTCGAACACCTTGAGGATTTGCGTGGGACGATCTTCAAGATGGCGGCCACGCTCGTCGTCGCGGTGTCCGTTTCGTTTATCTGGAACTCACAGATTTCTGACCTCCTCCAGTATCCGCTGAAGGTGAACGGGCTTGTCCCTGCGGATGTGCTTGTGGCGCAGGATGTCATCGGGCCGTTCATGTCTTCGCTCACGGTTTCATTCTACGTGGGCTTTGCTGCGGCGTTCCCGTTCCTTGCGTTTTTCCTCGGGCAGTTCGTCATCCCGGCGATGACGGATCGGGAGAAAAAATATGCGCTTCCTGCGATCATTGTCGGCTTTGCGCTCTTCCTTGGCGGGGCGGCATTCTGTTTCTACGAGATCGTGCCGGGCGTCATAAAGTTCATGGCCGACTGGTCGGTGAAAGCGCACATCAAAGTCCAATACGCCGTGGGCAACTACTACAAGATCGTGTCGCTGATGTGCATTATCTTCGGGCTGCTGTGCCAGATTCCAGTCGTGATGATTTCGCTGCACGGCGTGGGGATCGTTACCTACAAATGGATTAGCAGCACTCGCACTTACGGCTACACCGGGATTCTGGTCCTGTGCGGAGTCGTCTCGCCAGCGCCGGACGTGCTCTCGATCGTGCTGATCACGATGCCCATCATCGTGCTCTACGAGATTTGTATCTGGGTCATCTACTTCCTCGAAAAGCGCAAGAAACCCGCCGAGCCAGCCGCCATAATCGCCGTCGCGCCGATCGCTACCTCGCCGTATGTAGAGCAATCCATCGAGCATCATTACGACGACCCGAGCCACTACAACGACGACCATCATTACCACGATGATCACTACCATCGTGAGCACCCAGAACTCGCCGACGAACCGAAGCCCGAGCCCGAGGTGAAGCCCGAAATCCCGCCGCCCGCAACCGAGGGCGAGCCGCCGAAGACACCCGAGCTGTGAGCGCGTGGACGGCTAAAAAAGCGCAAGCACGACTAGCCGCTCTCGCCGACACCGAGAAAGCAACGCACGCCCTGCGCTTCTTCAAAACCGGACCGGGCGAGTATGGAGAAGGCGACCAGTTTCTCGGCATCAGCATCCCCCAATTGCGCAGCGTCGCCAAAGAAGCTCACGGGATGTCCTTGCCGGAGATCGCGGTGCTCATCCGCTCGCCTTGGCACGAAGAACGGATGCTCGCCCTCTTCGTCCTCACGCACGCCTTTTCCATCGGCAATGACACAGAGCGCGCGGAAGTCTTCGACTTCTACGTCGCACACCTCCCGTGGGTGAGCAATTGGGACTTAGTAGATGCCTCCGCGCACCTCATCGTCGGTCCATGGCTCGAAGGCCGCAGCCGCGCGCTCCTCACGAACTGGGCCCACTCCGCCGTCCTCTGGGAGCGGCGGGTTGCAGTCGTCGCCACGCTCCACTTCATCCGCAAGGGCGACTTCGCAGACATCCTCGCCCTCGCAGAACTCCTCCAAGACGATCCCCACGACCTCATGCACAAAGCCGTCGGCTGGATGCTCCGCGAAGTCGGTAAGCGCGACCTCGCCTGCATGGAATCGTTTCTCAAAAAACACGCCGCCACCATGCCGCGAACCATGCTCCGCTACGCCATCGAGAAACTCCCCGAAGCCGCCCGCCAAGACTACCTCGCCGCTCGCCGCTTGATTCGAAGCCGGTAAAGACTTACGCCGCGGCGCGCCGCTGCCCTACGAGCGCGGAAGAAGCCCTCAGAACCATTTGCCGAGTCGCCGCCCGCGTCGCGCCCATGTTTCGCCGCACACGTGGGCAGGTTGCCCACGTCACATGCGCAAGGCGATTTTCGCTCCAGCCGAAAAAACTGTAGAAAAAAAACTTGATTCAGATCGCTGTTCTACTGTCTGCATCCGCCCCGCTTTTTTCCAACGAAGCGGGGCATCTTAATTTCCAATCACATGATCCAAGTCCAAAACCTACGAAAGGAGTTCGGCCCGAAGGTCGCGGTGAACGGTATTTCGTTCACTGTCGAGAAGGGCGAAGTCCTCGGCTTCCTCGGGCCTAACGGCGCGGGGAAATCCACCAGTATGCGCATGATTACCGGCTTTATCCCGCCCACGGAGGGCTCGGTAAAAGTCGGCGAATTCGACATGCTCGAAAACCCCATCCCGGCCAAACGCCTCATCGGCTACTTGCCGGAGAACGCTCCGTCTTACGCCGATATGTCGGTGCGCGGATTTCTCGCCTTCACGGCAGAGTTACGCGGGCTGAGCGGCGACGCTGGGAAGAAGGCAGTGAACCGCGTGCTGGAGATGTGCTTTCTCGAAAATGTGCAGCATCAAAGCGTGGAGACGCTCTCGAAGGGCTATCGGCATCGCACATGTTTTGCGCAGTCGATCATCCACGACCCCGAGGTGCTGATTCTCGATGAACCGACGGACGGGCTGGACCCAAACCAGAAGCACGAAGTCCGCACGCTGATTAAAAAGATGGGCGAGACGAAGGCGATCATCTTTTCCACGCACATCCTCGAAGAAGTCGAGGCGGTGTGCTCGCGGGCAATCATTATTGATCGCGGAACTATCGTGGCAAACGGGACGCCGCGTGATTTGAAAATGCGCAGCGACCAAGCAGGCGCGATCACCGTAAAGCTCGTGGACGGCAACGGCGAGGCGATCAAAGCAAAGCTCAGTCACCTCAACGGCGTGGACCGTGTGACGATTCTCTCGGAGCGCCCGCTGACGCTCCGCGTGTGGCCTCGCAAGGGTTCGGGCAGCGACGATGTTTCTCGCGGGATCGCCGATATGGCGTTCCAAGAACGCTGGTCGCTGCAAGGACTGCAAGTGGAGGAAGGACGGCTCGATGAAGTCTTCCGCAGCATCACACTCCCCGACACAAAATCTACCAAGGAGGAAACGAAATGAACCCAACACTCACCATCGCACGACGCGAACTGAAGGGCTACTTTGCCTCGCCGGTCGCGTTCGTATTTATCGTCATATTCCTGCTGCTCGCAGCGTTCTTCACTTTCATGCTCGGCGGGTTGTTTGAGCGCGGAGAGGCGAATCTTCTTCCGTTCTTCACCTGGCACCCGTGGCTGTATCTGTTCCTCGTCCCGGCTGTGGGAATGCGGATGTGGTCGGAGGAACGGCGTCTCGGCACCATTGAGTTGCTGCTCACGATGCCGGTCACCCCGTGGCAGGCGATTGTGGGGAAATTCCTCGCTTCTTGGGTAGTCGTCGGCATCGCGCTGGCGCTCACTTTCCCGGTGGTGATGACGGTGAACTATCTCGGCTCGCCCGATAACGGCGTAATTTTCGCCGGGTATCTCGGAAGCCTTCTGATGGCGGGAGCCTACCTCGCGGTGAGTGCGATGACCTCAGCGATGACGCGCAATCAAGTGGTGAGTTTCATCGTCGCCGTGGTGATTTGCTTCTTCCTCATCCTCGTGGGTTATCCACCGGTGACGAGCCTACTGACAGGCTGGGCACCGACTTGGGCTGTCGAAGGCATTGCGGCCTTTAGCGTCATGACGCACTTCGAGAGCATTCAAAAGGGAGTGCTCGATTCGCGCGATGTCCTCTATTTTCTGTCGGTGATCGCCTTCTCGCTTTTCACCACCAGCGTCATCATCCGCGCGCATCGCGCCGGTTAAACCTCAACCCATTTCTCAACCATGAAAAAAGGTCTCGAAACCTATCTTTACACTACGGTCGGCGTCGTCGCGTTTCTCGCGATTATTATTGGCGTCAACATCATCGGCAGCCGCGCGAAAGTGCGCGTCGATCTCACATCAGAGCGCGCATACACGCTCTCGGCGGGCACCCGCGCCATTCTCGCGAAGCTCGATACGCCGGTGCAGATTCGCTTCTATTGCACACGCGGAGAGAATTCGATGCCGGTCTTTTTGAAGAACTACGCGCAGAGCATTGAGGACTTGCTCGGGGAATTCCGGCAGGCGTCGAAAGGGCAGATTGAAATCCAAAAACTCGACCCATCGCCCGATTCCGATGCCGAGGAATCTGCGAAACTAGACGGTGTGGAAGGGCGTCCGCTGGACCTTGGCTCCGACCCGATTTTCCTCGGGCTGAGCGTCACGATGCTCGACCAAAAGGAAGTGATCCCGTTCTTCGATCCGAATCGCCAGAAGCAGTTGGAGTATGACATCGCGCGAGTGGTGTCCCGAGTCATCAATCCGACGAAACCGGTGGTCGGCGTGATGAGCGCGTTGCCTGTCAATGGAAGCGGCAACCCGATGATGATGCGCATGGGGCGCGGCGGAGAGCCCGCGTGGATGTTTGTCACGGAACTCAAAGGAGATTTCGCGGTGAAGACCGTGGAGATGGCGGTGGATAAGATTCCCGATGAAATCAAGGTGCTGTTCGTCGTTCATCCGAAAGGGATCACCGAGGCCACCCAATACGCGATTGATCAGTTCGTCCTTCGTGGCGGCAAACTCATCGCCTGCTTAGACCCGCTCGCGTTTTTTGACCGCAGTGCAGGTGGACCGATGGGGGGAGGAAGCAGTTCCACGATGGATAAACTGCTAAAGCAGTGGGGCCTATCTTTTGACCCGACGAAGACCGTCGCGGACATGAATTACGCGACCCAAATCCAACCCGGAAAAGTCCCATCGCTGCTCTCCGTCATTGATAAGGGAATCAACAAAGACGACATCCTCACGGCCAACGCGGATCGACTGATGCTGGTTTGCCCCGGTAACTTTTCGGGCGCGGCAGCCGAGGGATTGCAGATGACGACCCTGCTGAAATCAACGGCCAACTCACAGCTCATCGATCCGATGAACGCGCAGATGAGCTTCCAAGGCGGCGCTGGGCAGATCATCAAAGACTTCAAGGCATCCGGGACTGAATACGCGCTCGCCGTGCGCCTCACGGGCAAATTTAAAACCGCATTTCCCGAAGGCAAACCCAAGGCACCCGAGCCGAAGCCCGAAGACGGCAAACCGCCCGAAGAGAAAAAGCCAGACGCGCCCGCAGAGCCCGGACTGAAAGAATCGGCGGCTGACAATGTGGTGATCCTTATCGGAGACGCCGACTTTTTGAACGATCAAGTCGCGGCTGATGCAATCGGGATGGACCCACGGACCGGCCAGCGCGTCATGGGCGTCAAAGGCGGCAACATCCCGCTCGCCCAAGCGGCAGTGGAGCAACTCGCCGGCGACAGCAATCTCATCGAAGTCCGCAGCCGCGCATCCCGCGAACGCCCCTTCACGGTGGTGCGGAAGATGGAGGCCGAAGCGGAGGCTGCGTTCCAGAGTAAGATCAAGGAACTCGAAGGCAGTCTGCAAGAAACACAGACGAAGCTGAACGAACTTCAGCGTGCGAAAGGCAAAGAAGCGGGGCAACGCTTTATCCTCTCGCCTGAGCAGCAAGCCGAGATCGCGAACTTCCAAACGAAGGAAAAAGCGGTGTCCGTCCAGCTTCGCAAAGAGAGGAAGAACCTCAAACTCGGCGTCCAGTCCCTCGAAATGAAAACTAAGTGGATGAACATTCTCGTGATGCCCGTGCTCGTCACCGCAGCCGGGATTTTCTTGGCGCTCAAGCGCCGCAAACTGCAAGCAGCCCGCTAACCGAAATAACGCAATGAAAGGCAAACAACTCGTATCACTTCTCGGACTCGTCGCTGTCGTCGGCGGGGCGGGATTTTATCTACTCAAAGATAACCAAAAATCGTGGAACGCCTCCGGCACCACTGCCGGCGGGAAAGTCCTCAATCTGCCCCTCAACGATGTCGCTCGAGTAACCGTGAAATCCGGAGATACCGCGATGAACCTCGTCAAAAAAGACGACGTATGGACCGTCGAAGAGCGTACGAATTATCCAGCGAACTTCGAGCAAGTGAGCGGACTCATCCGCAAAGTATGGGAGTTGAAAACGGTGCAGGACGTCAAAGTCGGTCCGTCGCAGTTTGCCCGCATGGAGCTCGTGGAGCCCGGCAAGGGCGAAGGCGCGGGCACGTTGCTGGAGTTCAAAGATAAAGACGGCAAGGCACTCGGCGCACTCATCCTCGGGAAAAAGCAGATGCGCAAGGGCGACGACGCGATGGAGATGTTTGGCGGCGGTGGCGCGGCCGTGGGGCGTCACGTCCTACCAGTCGGCGGCACAAAAATCTCTCTCGTCTCGGAAGCTTTCGAAGACGTGAACACGAAGGCCGAGGGCTGGCTGAAACGGGATTTTTTCAAGGTGGAAAATGTCACCAGCATCACACTCGCTGGCGCGACGGATGCGCAGAAATGGAAGGTCTCTCGCGAGAACGCCACGAGCGATTGGAAACTCGACGGCGCGAAGCCCGAAGAAGCCCTCGACGCCGCGAAAGTGAACCCCATCGCCACCACGCTGGCCTTCGCAAGTTTCGCCGACGTGATGGCTCCCGACGCGAAGCTCGAGGACAACGCGACCGTGACTTTTGAGACGAGTGACAAGTTTACCTACGCCGTGAAAATCGGGAAGGCTGTGGGCGAAAACTACCCCATCACGGTCGCTATCACCGCCGCCCTTCCAAAAGAACGCACGCCCGGCAAAGACGAAAAGCCCGAAGACAAAACGAAGCTCGATGCCGACTTCGCCTCTGCGCAAAAGAAGCTCGAAGAAAAGCTGGCCACCGAGAAGAAATTCGAATCGCGCCCTTACCTCATCGCGAAGGGCACCATCGACGGACTGATTAAGGACCGCACAGCACTCCTCGCTGAGAAAAAGCCCGAGACACCGCCAGCGGGCACTCCCGGCGCGGGGATCCCACCTGGAATTGCGCTACCTCCCGGCGCAACTCCTCCACCGAGGCCTTCCGAGCCTATCTCAGTGACCACGCCGCCGATTACAGTCCCGCCCGTGACCGCCACGACGCCGCCTGTTGCCGCGCCATTGCCACCGGAGAAAAAGCCCGCGCCTCCCGAGAGCAAACCGGCGGGGCAGTAACCCCTCCCCTAATCTCGGTGATACGGCAGGCCCGCGAGGATACTCCGGGCGCGGTAGAGTTGCTCGCATAGAACGACGAGCGCCAGTTCGTGCTGGAGCGTCAGCGCCGTGAGCGACCATACCCAATCGGCGCGCTTCCGCAGTTCCTCGGTGTGCCCATCGGCCCCGCCGATGAGGAAAGCGACTCCCTTCACACTGCGGAGTTCCCATTCAGAGATCCGTTTTGCCAGTGCGCGAGACGCCACTATTTCACCGCGCTCATCGAGCACCACGCGGAAGAGCCCCTCGCTGCGGGCGAGCAGTGCAGCGCTCTCCTGCTCCCTCGTGCCCGCCTTGAGTTGTTCCCATTTCACGCCGCCCCAAGGGCTCATGCGCGACAAGTATTCCTCCACACCCGCGCGAGCGTAGGCCAGCTTGGGCTTGCCGATGGTGAGGATGACGGTGTGCAAAGTTATCAGTAGATAGTGGGCAGTGGCGGTGCGTAGTAGTTCCGCCGACTGACCTACTGACCCACTGCTTACTGACTACTAAAACTCACGCCCCCATGCCGTCTTCAAAGCTGCCCGCAGCCTGCGGGAAACACAAATTCTTCGCCACATATCCGATGCCTCCCGATGAGCAGAAATCCAACTCGATGTGCGCGCTCTCCACTTCCACGACGAGCGGTGCGGAGTCCGTCTTGTGCAGCTTGCAGTAGCGGTCTTTGTAGCCCACGGCCAGCAACAGTTCGGCGTAGCGGTGCATGTTCAAATCGCCCGAAGCAAGGTCCGTGAACTGCATCGCCCGGCGCGTCCAACTTGGTTCCATCGTGCGCAATGGGAAACCGCGACGCACCACGAAATTCTTCACGTGCGCGGCGTAAATGCGCTTGCCGACTTTCAGGAAGCGCGTCTCCCAGTCCTCGCCCTCCCAGCAGTGCGAAGGGTCAGCATTCACCGCCAGCGTCGCGTCGCCGTCGCAAATATCCACCAGCATGTTAAAATCATCCGCCGTCGATGCCGCCGTGCCCGGATGGATCTCATGGCAGAGATAAATCCCGAGCTTCCGCGCATGGTCGCGCAGTTTCTTTGTCTTCTTCACAAAGCGCTCCTTTCCCTCGGCGAGCAAGTCGTAGCCGGGCCCAGCCCAGAAGCCCCACGGATACCCGGTCGCCAGTTCCCAGCCGAACGCCACGCCCCAAAACATCGGCATGGATTTCACCCCGAGCTCCGCTGCGAGGTCCATCAGTTTCAGCAGATACTTCTCGTGCCACGCCTCGATCTTCTCCGGCGAGAGTTTCGCCACGTCAGGCGCGATGAAAGGATGGCCCGACTTCGTCCCCGTCCAAATCGACGTATGAACCCAAAACGGGCAGTGCGCCGAGATGCCATCGATCTTCATCCCGCGATCCTCAAACGTCGCGCGAATCTCCTTCGCCTTTTTCAGCCCGCCCTTCCCATCGCCGAGCATGTAGTTGCTCGGTTGCACGCCTGCGGCACCTGCGGCCTTGGCGTAGTCGATAAATTGAGCGAGCGATTTGGAGCCGTGTTGGGCACCTTCAATGGAAGCGTGATAAGCGTTTTTTGGCATAGCGTCTTGGCACTTACCGGGGCACCCGAATCATTGCAAATCCAAAGAGCGACGCCCGCGTGGGAATCGCTCGCCGCTTCATGCTGTCGGCTTGCCAACGCGCTCCCGCCCGCCCACAACGCGTCCCATGAAACTCGCCATTCTTTCCGCCATCGCCCTGGCTCTTGCACCGCTCGCTATTGCTCAGAGCACGCCCGCTTTCGCGGACATTTTGAAAACCGTCCCCGCAGCGGAAAAGCAGGTGCCGCTCTTCAACGGGAAAGATCTCTCGGGCTGGGATGGACTCCCCGGCATCTGGTCGGTGGAAGACGGCGTCATCAAAGGCGCGAACGACAAACCGCTCGCGTCGAGCACCTATCTTTTCACCAAGGACAGCTACCGCAATTTCCGCCTGCTTTTTGAAGTGAAGCAGACCATTTCACCGAAGCATTCCACGATGCACAGCGCAGTGTGCGTGCTCGGCGAGCGTTTCGCGGACAAAGGAGAAAACCCGTTTGGATTCAAAGGTCCGCTGCTCATGTTTTGCCAGGACTGGGGCATCTGGGACGCGTATCGCCGCAACCGCACCGTGCCGCCCGGACATAACGGCACGCTCGCCAATCCCACGGAACGAAAGGGCGACTGGAATCTCATCGAAGTGCTCGTCATCGGCGACCGCATTCGCTTCGCGGCGAATGGCGCACAGGTATTCGACTTCACCGACAAGCCCGAGATGCTCAAAGAGTCGCCCATCGGCCTGCAAGTCCACGCAAACGGACAGCCCCAAGAGTGGCGGTTCCGCGGCCTTGTTCTGACGACGAATCCCGAGGACCGGCTTGTGACGGTAAAGTGAGCGCCCAACTCCGCATCCCTGCCGCTCCCCGCTCCATCGCGAAAGGGAGCACCCTGAAAGACCTCCTCGACCGTGAAGCGGTCGATTGCCTCGCCGAAAATCTTTCGCTGGTGCATCCCGCATTTGATCCTCAGGCGTTTCGCAATACCGCGATGAATGGACTGCAACCGCTGGGAATCATCGAGCGCGGAAGACACATCGCCAAGGCCCTGCGCACGCATCTCCCGTCCCGATTTGAGGAAGCGGTAAATATCCTGCTATCCTCGCTCACCCCGCCGCCCCCGGAAGATTCCGACCTCGGGCTTGCGGTGTTTTTCTACCTGCCACACAGCGCTTTCATCGCAGAGTATGGGCTCGATTGCGCAGGCAACGGAGGCGACGACCCGTTCGAGGTTTCCATGCGGGCCCAATACGAAATCACCCGGCGATTCACCGCAGAGTTTTCCATACGCCCATTCATCATCCGATGGCCGGAGCGCACACTCTCACGGCTTATGGAATGGGTTCGCGACCCAGACCCAAACGTCCGCCGACTTTGCTCGGAGGGAACCCGCCCGCGACTCCCGTGGGCGACCCGGATCCCCGCCTTCATCAAAGACCCGCTCCCAGTCCTTTCCATTCTCGAAGCCCTCCGCGACGACCCTTCGCACTATGTCCAACGCAGCGTCGCAAACCATCTCGGCGACATCGCAAAAGACCATCCATCCCTCGCGTTCGAAATCTGCGAGCGATGGCTGGACGGTGCCGACAAAGCGCGGAAATGGCTCATTCGGCACGCCGTTCGGCATCCGGCAAAGAAGGGCATCGCCGACGCGCTTCGCTTGCGGAAACTGGCAGCGGCGGAAGCGAACCGGAGCACCCGGCGCGGTGCGTAGATAGACTGCCGCAGGCAGCCCGCTCTTCGATGACCTGCAACGTCGAGATGGCACGCTCAGCCGCAAAGGGGCGAGATATGCCAGCCCTGGGCAACGTGTGGTTTTTGGGGCTGGCGGCAAAGCCTGTGTCCCGGAGGGACTGCCCGAAGGTAGCCGGTGGTGACGCGAGGCACGAGCGGGAACCACCGGTTCAGCGCGTGGTGCGGAATGCGCCCCGGAGGGTGCGCGAGAACGGCCCGCTTACCGCCCGGTTCTTTCGCCCCTGCCGGGGCGACATCGCATACGGGGGCTGCGATCCGGTGGCCGCGCTCGTTCCTCGCTGACCACCGGCTAGGGAAACGCTGAATAAAGCGAGTTGAGCAGAGAAGCGCGAGGCAGGGTGGTAGTGAGTGGGGTTCTGAGGCGGAAAGTCATCGAGAAATTGCTGTTTTTGCCCCGTTTTGGTGCGATGCGGGCACGGTCAAGCCGTGAGGGCGAGC
>CAMDQC010000030.1 GCA_945905735.1 Prosthecobacter debontii
GGCGGAGTTTGGATTTGTACATCAGGTGGTCGTCGAGCGGCGCATCCACGGGGCGAATATGTCGGCGGATAAAGACCGGGCGCGGAGGCAGGCGGTGGAGGTGCAACTTTGCTTCCTGGATTGGTGCGCGACTCGCGGCATGGACACGGCTTTTCTTGAAACTTCGGATGCCGATATTTTTGAGCGGAATGTGAAGCGTGCGATCAATGAACGAGCGTTTGAGGCGGCTGCGTGGATTGCGGAAACTGCGCACGCGCGTGGAATCCATAGCGACGCCCTCCAGCGAGCGACGCGGCTTTTTGCGATGCCGGGCCTTGCGCGGGAGATGGAAGTGCGCGTGCGGGAGTTTATCGGTCTATGAGTGCGCCGTTTTTGAGCGTCGTCACGCCGTCGTGGAATCAGGGCGAGTGGCTCGGTGGCTGCATCCGCAGCGTGCTCGCGCAGGGCGCGGCGGACTTTGAGCACATCGTCTTTGATAACTGCTCCAGCGACTCCACGCCCGCCGTGCTCGCGCAGCATCCGCACCTCATCACGCGCATCGAGAAGGACACTGGCCAATCCAACGCGCTGAACAAAGCCTTCGCCCTCGCACGCGGGGAAATCATCTGCTGGCTGAATGCCGATGATCAATATTTGCTAGGCGCATTCGACATCGTGCGGCGGGAGTTCGCAAAGCCGGGAGTCGATGTAATCTTCGGCGATTGCGAGGAAGACCTCTGCGCCGGCAACCCACCGCGCATCCGACGGGCGCGATTTGAGCGGCGTGAGGACATGCTCATGTGGTGGGAAAAGCGCACCGACCTTCTCCAGCCCGCCGTCTTTTTTCGTCGCAGGCTGCTCGCCGAGGTCGGTCCGCTCCGCGAAGACCTTCACGTCGTGATGGACAGTGAACTGTGGTGGCGCATGAGCGAGCGGTACACGTTCCACCGAGTGGAAGCCGCGCTCGCAAAACAGCAGCGCCAGCCCGACTCGAAAACCATCAAACACATGCCGCGCATCTACGAAGAAAAGGATCGCGTCTTCACACCGCTGCTCGACGCCGCCCAACCCAAACGCCGCGCCCGCAACGCCATCGCCCGCCGAATCGGCATGGGCCGCCGCTGGCTCGGGCTTGCGCAAAGTGCGGCGAAGACGAATCCGGAGGCTGCGCGGGACTTTTTGCAGCGTGCGTTAATCGAGAATCCATTGCTCGCGGTGGCCCCGCATTGGTGGGCCGCAAAAAACGCGATCAAAACCGCAGATACACGCAAATGAACGCAGATTGTGAGCGAATCATTCTGCGGAAATTTGCGGGAATCTGCGGTCTTATCTCATGACACCCCAAATCGTCGCCATCATGCTTGTGCGCAATGAGGACAAGTTCCTCCGCCGCGCGGCGCTAAACATCCTTGGCTTTTGCGACCGCATTTTGATTGCGGATCATCAGTCGCAGGATGGGACGGCGGAGGTTTGTGCGGAGCTGGCGCGGACTTCGCCGAAGTTTGAGATTCACCGCATCCGCGACCCGCGTGAGTCGCACGAGATGCTGGCGCCTTTGGCGAATACGAAGACGTGGGTTTTTGGCGTGGATGGGGATGAGATTTACGATCCGGCGGGGCTGGCGAAGGTGCGGGCGAGGCTGCACGCGGGGGAGTGGGATAAGTGGTGGGTGGTGTTTGGCAATGTGCTGAATTGCGATGCGCTGGATGAAGGGGCGCGGACGGCGAGCGGGTGGTTTGCGCCGCCGTGCCGGAGCATGACGAAGCTCTACAATTTCGCCGCAGTCGAGCGTCTCGACCCCGCGACAAAGCACCGACTCCACGGAAAAAACAACGTCTTTAATCCCGGCTGGGACGGCGTGGAATCGCGCTGGGAACTGTATAAAGAAGTCGCGTGGGAAGACTCCGAATTTCGCGCCCTGCACACTTGCTGGATGCCCCGCAGCTCGCTCGACGAGAACACCTCACGCCGCAACGTCACCGAAAGCCTCGGCCTGCGAAACCGCGTTCGCGCCGCGTTCGCGCGTCTCACCGGCCGAAAAACCGAGTCCGACTACAAGGCGGAGAAATACCGGCGCGGCGAATACACGACGGTGGATGCCTCTCCGTTCTTGAAGTGAATATCGGCAACGACACCAATTTTGGGAGTGTTTTGTCATTCGTCATTCTGTCATTCGTCATTTTTCAATGCCCATCGACCTAAACCAATTCGCCATGAATCCCGCCGAGGCGGCTCTTTTGAAAGAGCTCGTCGGCTCGGCAAAACCCAAGCGCATCGCCGAATTTGGCAGCGGCCTCACCACGCGCTTTTGGGCCGAGCTTGCGCCAGAAGCCCGCATCACGACCTGGGATAATTACCCCGAGTGGATCGCAGAGCTGAAGACGGCATTTGCCGATGCACCGTGGCTGCCGCGCGTGGATTGGCGGGAATACACCGTCACGCCCGAAGGCCCGCGCAGTGTGGAGAAAGACGCGGTGCCGTGGGATGGCGATCCGTTCGATTTCCTCTTCCTCGACGGCCCGCGCTCGGCGCACCCGCAAAACTTCGGTCGCACCGGCACCTTCCGTTTCGCCACGAAATACGCCGCGCCCGGCGCGCTCATCGTCTGGCACGACGCCCACCGCCCGCACGAACGCGAGATCGCGAAGAGATACTTCGGCCATTGTGCGCGGAAGCGCCGCGGGAGTGTGGGTTGGTGCAAATGGGAAGAGCCGTGCTGCGTCGGCAGCTTGTCGGCTGCGCTGCGCCGGATGAATCCGTTTGCATGATGAGTTTAATCTGATGAGTAACGCCAAGAGAAATGCCTGCGGGATCATTAGTATGCTGCTCTTGCCCCTCGTCGGGGCGACTCTCGCGGCACTGCCCGGCGAATTGCACAGAGTTTGGTTTGCATCTGATTATCAGCAGCACGAGGGCGAGATTGTGAAAGTTGAAAAGGTTGCTTCTAGTAACGGCAGAAGCCGCCGGACCGTTGCCACAGTGAGAACTGATATGGGTGAGAGCCAGATTCGCAGTCTTCTTTTAACGCCTATTCCGTCTGTGATTTTCGGCGGCCCGCCGGAAAACGTTGGAAGTCGCCTTCGTATCCACGCCAACGCCTATGCTGACCGCGCTGTGGGCTTTTCTGCCCTCGGCGCAATCACCTCAATCATTCTGCGAATACTTGGAGTGATCGTGATTTGCGTCGCAATCAGAACAATGTTCATAAGCGCTAGTAAATAGGCCAAAACAATCGCTTATGATTTTCGCTCATCCGCACCAACGCAATGACTGGATCGCTTTGGAGACGGCGCGGTGTGTTGCGCGGCGGTTGCGTGAGAATCCGGCACTAATTGCGGAAGGCCTGCTCCGAATTCAGAGTTCGAGAGAGAGAGGTCGTGATTTTTCGGCCTATCGCGAATGGGCGGACATCATTCAGACACGGAGCGCCAACGAGATTGCGGACATTCTCGAATCCGAGACGGAGGAAGGACAGCGGCTCCGTTCTTCGCGTCCGTTCGTGGGCGCGCTATTTGTGACCGAGCAGGAGAGAAAGGATATCATTGAAAGAGCTTTCGCTGGATGACTTGAAGCTCGCGCTGTCCGAATGCGCAACGTTGAGCGGAGAGGCGGACTTTGTGGTGGTCGGGAGTCTTGCGATTTTGGGTGCGCATCCGTTCGCACCAGCGGTGCTGAGGGTTTCGCAGGATATTGATTTATTCCTCCTCAAAGGGGCTACGCTGGAAATCAACCGCTCGATTTACGAACGCTTCGGTCCGGACTCGAAATTTTCCGAGGAACATGACTTCTACATCGAGCCCGTCGGCGATTGGACTGTGGCGACATCGCTTCCCGGTTGGCGCGAGCGGCTTGTGAGAGTGGATGCGCCCGGCGGTGCGATCGGCTGGTGCCTTTCTCCGCTCGACATCGCATACAACAAAGCCGAGGCGGGTCGCGAAAAGGACATCGCATACCTCGCGGAGCTTTTCCGATGCGGGATCGTTCGTCCGTCCGAAATCAAAGCGGCGATGGATGCGGCGGGCACTACTCCGGATACGGCGGCGCTGATCAACGCACGAGTGCAGGCAGCTATTGCGCGGGCCAAGTAATCGTCATGACTCTCGACCTTTCAACATTCCGCGCGCTGGAAGACAGCGTTCCTACATTTCTCAAATCGCTGAAGCTCGGCGAGCAGGCGGGGCGCTATTCGCTTTGCAAGCGCGGCGCTACGCAGCTCGGGCGCGAGATGGGCTTGGGGTGGAGCTGCTTTGTGATGAAGACGCTCCGCATGCTCGGGCGGTGGGATTTACTGGAGCGCGAGGAGCGCGAGTATTGGGTCGAGTTCATCCAGGACTACCAGCGCACGGATGGCGACAGCTACTTTGAGGACCCGCCGGAGATCGCGTATCTGCGCAAACCTCCTGCTCTGACTGCGCGGCTTCTTGGCCTCATCGGCAAGGCGCCGTGGCGGCCCGATCCGCAGAGCATCCTGCTCGCCGAGACAAAGCAGGCCATCGCCACGCTTGCGGAAGTCGGTGCTGAAGCGCGCAGGCCGTTTCGCGGATTCCCGCAAAAGCCCGAGCGCGTGCAACAGTGGCTGGAATCGCAGGACTGGACGCGCCCTTGGGGAGCGGGCGGGCAGAGCGCGGGCATGGTCGTTTTTATAAAGACGCAGGCTCCCGCGTTTATGCCGCAGCGCGATGTGGACGAGCTGCTCGACGTCTGCCGCGATTTCTACGCCGGCCTCGCCGACCCGGCCACGGGCGCGTATTTCCGCGGGTCCGTGCCCGAGCATGGCGAGCTGGTAAATGGCGCGATGAAAGTGCTCATGGCGCTCGACTGGCTCGACATGCCCATCCACTACCCCGACCGCCTCGCCGCCACCGTCCTTGCCGCGCCGCCCGCGCAGACCGGGTGCCACCTCGTCGATGCCATCTACGTCCTCCACCGCGCCCAGTGCGGACACGGCGGCGAGTTCAAAGCCGACGCCGCCACCGTGGCGTTTTGCAAAACCGTCGCCGCCCAATTCGCCGCCCACGCCAACGAAGACGGCGGCTTCTCCTTCTACGCCCGCCGCGCACAGACAAACTACTACGGCGTCCCCGTCTCGCGGGGTCTGGAAGAAAGCGACGTGCAAGGCACCTGCCTGCTCGTCTGGGCCCTCGCGATGATGGCCCAGATGTGCGGCATCGAGGCCGGGTGGAAGACGATGCGGCCTTGAGCCTTGCCGAAATTCGCCCCCTCAAATACACTCCTACTATGACTGCGATACTCACACGAAATCGTGCAGACACGGGGCCACAGCGAATGCGCTACACCGTGCGAGAATTTTACCGCATGGCGGAAGCAGGCGTCTTCTCGCCCAACCGCCGCTACGAACTGCTCAATGGCGATATCATCCTTATGCAACCGATCGGAGAATCCCACGCTGACAGCCACGACTGGCTCAACGAAGCCCTCATCACCCGACTCGCAGGCCACTACCGACTCCGCGCACAAAACCCCGTCCGCCTCGACAATCACTCCGAGCCACAGCCCGACTTCGCCATCCTCAAACTCCGCAAAGACGGCTACCGCACCGCACACCCCGGCCCCGGCGACACCCTCCTCATCATCGAACTCGCCTCCACCAGCCTCGCCTACGACATCGGCAAAAAACAACGCGCCTACGCAAAAGCAGGCATCCCCGAGTATTGGGTCGTGGACCTCACCGGCAAACAGCTCCACGTCTTCCGCAAACCCGCCGCCATCGGCTACGCCAACGTGCAAGTGCTCGACGACACCGACGAAATCGAATCCACCATCGTAAAAGGACTGCGCTTCACCGTGCGCGAAATGGTCGGGTAATAATCACAAACTTTCCCCTCGCCAATCCCCGATAAAGTGCCAGCTTCCCCGTCGCAAAACGCAACAACTCCTATGAAAGACGAATTCTCCAACCGGCTCACCATGTTCAAAACCGCCCGCGACCTCCTCAATCTCCCCGAGAGGAAAGCAGTGTGGCTCAACGTCAACCCCACCATCTTCACCACCAAAGTCGCCGCGCTCGACCCCGCCCTCGCCGCGCTCGAAGCCTTCTGCCAAGCGCACGGCGTGGACATCACCGGCGCTGCGGTGGACAAAGACAAAGAGGAAACCGATGTCGAAAACGTCGCCCACCAACTCGGTCGCCTCCTCGTCCAATGGTTCCGCGACCAAGGCGACGAGACGAACGCCGCAAAATGCGACCTCAGCCTCTCCAAATGGCGCGGCCTCCGCGACCAGACCCTCATCCTCAAAGCCCGCGAAATCCGCGACCTCGCCCTCCCCATCGCCGCCACGCCGCAAGGCTTCGCCTACGGCATCACCAGCTCCCTCGTCCAAAAACTCACCGACGAAGTGAACGAATACGAAGCAGTCGCCAACGCCCCCGCCGTCAGCATCGCCCAGCGCAAAGCCCGCACCCTCGGCCTCCGCGCCGAGTTCAAAAAAGTAGAAGCCAAGTATGAAGGGCTCGACGACCTCATCCTCGCTTTCAACGAAACGGAAGCCGGACGCTCCCTCATCGCCGCGTATAAAGAATCGCGCATCATCCGCGATGCAGGGCATGGGGCGAAGCCAAAGCCGCCGACCCCGCCGACAGCGTAACATCTACCTTTTCTTATGACACCAATCAGAATGCTTACATGTGGACTGCTCGCCCTTCTGGTGAGTGCTTGCGCTACGACTCCAGAAGCAAAACTCAAACAGGCATACAAACGTGCTCAAAAATCTAGCTTTTACGACTTGCCAGCACTTTACCTTCAACTTGAAAAGGAAGAGAAGATTACGCCGGAGACTCGAAAGGATTGGACTGACGCATGGGATGTTCAAAACAAAGAACGTCAGGCAAATGAACTCGCTTTCCAAAAAGAACAAAAGCGATTGGAGGAACAGCAGAGGCGCTGGTTGGCATCACTCACCCCTGCGCAGCGGATGGATTTGGAAATGAGAGAACGAGAGTTACAGCAACAGCAGCAAGCAATCGTCTGGCAAGCTGAACAGCAGCGCCAAGAACGGGTTCGTGCTGCGTGGCAAAGTGTCTCAGACAATATACAGAGGCAGCAGGACTTGAATGCTTATAATGAGCGCACGCGTGCCCTCAGTCAGCCTCGCACCCTCAATATCAACGGGAACATCAATCACAACATCAAAGGGACGATTTATCATCGGTATCCGAGCTACGGATACTGATTTGCCTGTTTTTATATCCCGAAGGGATAGCTGGAAATTAGCCGGTGGTGGAGCGACGTAGGAGCGGGAACCACCGGATCAGCGCCCCGCAAACACATGAGCCCCGGAGGGGCGGCGGAACATGCGCCATCCGATACGCTGTTGATTTTGTAAATAACGCGCGATGTCCCGCGCCCCTGCCGGGGCGCATGGCGCGAAATACGGGCGATCCGGTGGTTCTCGTTCGTTCCTCACTTCACCACCGGCTAATTTCCGGCTGTCCCTTCGGGACAAATCTGTTTGCGCTCGCTCCGCACAGGGAAAAACTTAGCTTCCAATGCCTTCCACTCATCTCTCGCTCCACTACCACCTCGTATTTTCCACGAAAAATCGTGCTCCGATGATTGCCGACGATTGGCGGGAACGGTTGCACGCATTTCTTGGCGGCATCGTCCAAAACCTCGGTGGCACCCCAGCAGCGATTAGTGGTGTGGCGGACCATGTTCACCTGCTCATCGGGCTACGTGCGACACATTGCCTTGCGGATGTGATGAGGGAACTCAAAGCGGTTTCATCGCGCTGGGTGCACGAGGAAATCGGGCCGCCTGCCTTTGCATGGCAGGAAGGGTACGGAGCCTTCACCGTCGGTGCGCCGCAGTGTGGCGCAGTTCGCAATTACATTGCCAAACAAGAGGAGCATCATCGCGTGAAAACGTTTCAGGAAGAATACATCGAGTTTCTGAAGCTCGGAGGTGTCGAATACGACGACCGGTATTTGTGGTGAAAGCTCTATTTTGGAATAATAACGCCGCTTCCCCATGACATACAGTCAACCTCGTAAGTCCTTGAAAACGTCGCATTTAACTATCCGACCGGGCGATTTGCAGATCCGACCGGGCGGTTTTTGCTCACGACGGGGCGGCTTGGAAGTCCGACGTGGCGATTTTTATTCACGACGGGGGCGTTTCTCTGTCCGACAGGGCGGTATATAGAGGCACCCGGGGCGTTTGGGCGGGCGACGGCGGGGCTTGGAGGTTCGCCGGGGCGGTTTGCTGGGACGACCGGGAGATTTATCCGCCCGACGGGGGCGTTTGGCGGAGCGACGGGGCGGGTTTTTTGTCCGCAGATTGTGCTGATTGACGCAGATTTTTCTCCGGCAGCGGCAATCCGCGGAGGTTTGCGAAATTTGTGGACGGGCTTTGCGTGGCCTTGCAGGGAGAGCTCAAATTCTTTGCGCTACAGGATTCGTTTGCAGTGGTATTGGCGGGACATGACGATTACCGCAAAAGTTCATAATCACCGCATTGAATTGCCGCCTGATTTCGTGGTTCGTGAAGGGGCGGAGGTTCGCGTTACGCTGCCGGATGAGGCCACTGTGGAGGAGCAACCGACGAGTCTTTTTGATTCGCTGAAGGACATCATCGGCAAGGCGGAGGGGTTGCCGGATGATTTTGCGGCGGAGCACGATCACTACATTCACGGGACGCCGAAGCGTAGCGGGCAATGATCGTTTTTGGCGATGCGCTGTATTTTTTGGCGCTGGTCAATCCGCGCGATCAGCACCACTCGGCGGCGAAGGACTTTGCTCGGGGATACCGTGGAAAAATTGTGACGACGCGGTGGATTCTTGCGGAGGTGTGCGACGGACTTTCGGCGGTAGCGAATCGCGCAATCGCTTCGGCGCTGGTGGATCATCATTTTGAGCAGGCGGGTTTTACGCCTTTGCTCGTGGAGTAAAGCGTGCGTTTTATCGTGGCCAACTATGGTTCCCGTCATGCGGGGATGTTGCTTGCGTTTTTGGAGTCCATCGCGCGGTCGCATCCAGGGGCGGGGGTGTCGGTTTATTGGCAGGATATGCCGGGGCGCCTCATCGGGGGAATCCGGGCGGCGTTTCCGGGGGTGGAGTTTGTGCAGACGAAGTTCGATTTTGCGGGGGACCCGATTCAGCGGATTTCGTCGAAGGTGCTGTGCTGGGCTCGGGCGGCGGAGGAGCACACGGGGGATTTGGTGTTTGCGGATGGGGATACGCTGGTGCGGCGGGATGTGTCTTCGTTTTTTAAGGACGATGCGGATGTGGTTTTCACGACGAAGCCGGAGAATGTGCCGCTGAATACGGGCGTGATTTTAACGCGCGGCGATGCGGGGCCTTTTATGCGGGCGTGGCGGGATGCGACGACGCGGATTTTGCGCACGCCGGAGCTGTTTGCGCAGGCGAACGACCAGTCGCTGCCCTACGGTGGGACGGACCAGATGTCGCTCTACCAGATGCTCGGCATGGAGAATCCGCGCGGGCTTTATGAAATCGAGTGCGAGGGGCGGAAGGTGCGGGTGCAGGCGGAGGCGTGTGCGCGGCTGAACGAGACAAATTCGCGTCCGCTGTCGGACGAGATTTGCGTGGTTCACTACAAGGCGGGGTGGCAGCAGATTTTGCTAAACGGGCGGCCGTTCTCGAAGTGGAGGCCGCGCGAGGCGTCGTGGGAAATGCTCACGTTTTTTCTGGAGACATTCGTCGCCGGTCTGCGCCGGGTGAACTCGGCGACGGACGATGGTCTGACAGCGCAGGACTTCGGAATCGCGTGGCCGTGGTATTGGCGGGAGGGGAAATTTAGCGCGCCGCTCTATGCGGCGTGGCGCGTGAATGCAGCGCTGAAGCGCGGCTGGCTGATGGTGCGCGGGAAGCTGAAGCCGGGGATGTGATGGCTTGAAGCGCGGAGAAAGAATCGTATTCTCCTCGGCATGGACTACCGAGACATCATCACTATCGAGCCGGATAAACGCGGCGGACGCCCTTGCATTCGCGGGATGCGGATTACGGTCTATGATGTACTCGGCTGGCTGGCGGCAGGGATGAGTAGCGAGGAAATCATGGATGATTTCCCGGAGCTTACGAAGGCGGACATTCAGGCCGCGCTGGCATTCGCAGCGAGCCGGGATGGGGGCCTTCACGGGTCGGCAGCGTGAAGCTTTTACTCGACCAAAACATCAGTCGGAAACTTCCGGCAAAATTGCAGAGCATCTTTCCCGGCACGGAGCATGTGATCGCAGTCGGGCTCGATGCGGCGACGGATACGCAAATCTGGGCTTACGCAAAGGCGAATGGCTTTTGTATCGTGACGAAGGATGTGGATTTTGCGGAACGCAGCAGCTTGCTCGGGGCGCCGCCGAAAGTCGTCTGGCTGCGGTGTGGCAATACGACTCCCGCTGAGGTGGAGAGTATCATCCGAACGAATGCCGTGCTGATTATGGCACTCGCAACCGATCCAACGTCTGCGCTGTTGGAGATTCTTTAACGTGAAAATCCTGACTCAATTTCTCGGCGCGCGTCGCCTTCGCAAAGTCCGTCCGCCCGTGCCGCCGGTGGCGCGCATCGCGGTGACGACGCGGCCTATTTTCGGTCCGTGGGGCGGAGGAAACCAATGGCTGCTGCAGTTTTCCCGCTACATGCACTATTGCGGATACGAAGTGGTGCACGATCTCAGCGGCGGCGCGGATTGCGTGATCATCCAGCACAACGGTCTGACAGGCGCGATGAGCATCGGCTTTGACGAACTCGCCGCTTGGCGCAAAGCGAACCCGCGCGGGCGCGTCGTCCACCGCATCAACGACAACGATGTGCGCAAAGGCACGGGCGAGATGGATGCGCTGATGGCGAAGTTCAACGCGCTGGCGGACCACACGGTGTTCATCAGCGAATGGCTGCGCGACCATCACGCCGAGCGGTGGTTCGACCGCAGTCGCGCGCATTCGTGCATCCTCAACGGCGCGGACCCGAGCATCTTTCACCCGGTCGGCAGCGCGCATTGGAAAAGCGGCGAGCCATTCCGCTTTGTCACACACCATTGGGCGGACAATCGCATGAAGGGCTTCGACGAATACGCCGCGCTCGATTCGCTGATCGCCGACGGCACGCTGCCCGGCGTGGAGCTGTGGATCATCGGTCGCTGGCCCGCAGACATCGTGTGGAAAAAGGCGCGCACCTTTGGACCATGCGCCGGTCCTGCGCTGGCGGATCTGCTGCGCCAGTGCCACGGCTACATCACCGCATCGCGTTGGGAGCCGGGGGGCATGCACTTTATCGAAGGCGCGCAATGCGGACTGCCGCTCCTTTTCCACGAAGACGGCGGCGGCATCCCGGAGCTCGCACGCAAGTTCGGCGTAGGCTTCCGCGACAATCTTGCCGACGCGGCGAAGCAGTTCATCGCGAACTACAACCGGCACCGCAACGAAGTGCTCACCGTTCCACCGAGCGGCGATGGGATGTGCCTCGCGTACCGCGAGATTATTCAGCGCGTGCTGGCGGAAAGGTAGAACCATGCTCCGCTTCACCATCCGCCAACTACTCGGAATCCCGGCGCTGCTCACGGCGCGGCGCGAGTTTGCGTCACGGAGTTTGCGGGTTCCGACGGGCGCTCCGGTGCTGAACTACGGCAGCGTGCGAAATATCGGCGGGCTCATTGCCGGCGGGCGAGTAAAGCTCATGCACCTTGCCGAGCGGTGGCCGGAGTCAGATCCGTTCAATGTGCTCTACCTCGTCAGCAGCGCGCCGCCGCCGTTTGCACGGGAGCTGGTGAGGTGGGTGAAGAAACGCGGGGTGAAGTTTGTGTGGAATCAAAACGGCGTGGGCTTTCCGGCGTGGGCGGGCATCCGCGCGTGGGAGACGAATCTTCCGATGCGCCGTCTGCTTCACCTCGCAGATCACGTAGTTTACCAAAGCGAATTTTGCCGCGAAAGCGCGGACCGATGGCTGGAGCCCGCCTCGTGTCCGTCGAGCGTGCTCATCAATCCGGTGGATACTGCATTTTTCAAACCTGTGCCCGCGCCACTCGATTCGTGGAAGTTGCTCGCGGCGGGAACGCACTATCAGCCATTCCGGGTCATCGGTGCGCTGGAAACGCTGCGCGTGTTGCTCGATGCCGGGCACCGCGCCACGCTCACCGTCGCTGGTGAACTTCGCTGGCTAAATGCCGAGGCTGAAGTCCACGACGCCGTGACGCGATTGCGGCTTGCGGAGTGGGTGACGATGCGCCCGGCGTTTACTCAGGATGAAGCGGTGAGGCTCTACCAGGAGTCGCATGTTTTGCTTCACTTAAAATATCACGATCCGTGTCCGACAGTGGCGATAGAGGCACTCGCGTGCGGAATCCCCGTTGTCTCGTCCGCGAGCGGAGGTATGTCGGAAATCGTCGGTGCCGACGGAGGCGAGATGCTCGATGTCACGTGTGACTGGTTCCGAGCCGACTACCCGCCAGCGCGGGCGATTGCAGCGGCGGTTGCCCGCGTCATGCGCGAATGGCCGCAGCGCTCCGAGACGGCGCGCGCGCGTGCGGAACGGCTGTTCCGCAAACAGGATTGGGTGGCCGCACACGGCCGGATTTTCGAGGGATTACTGAATTGACGCCCGCCGTCACAGTTCTGATGTCGGTCCACAACGGTCTGCCGTATTTGGCAGATGCGGTGAACTCGATACTCGCGCAGACGTTTGGCGACTTTGAGTTTCTCATCCTCGACGACGCATCTACGGACGGGACGCGCGACTTCCTCCGCTCGCAAACGGACCCGCGCATCCGCGTGATCGAGCTGCCGGAAAACATCGGGCTCACCGCTGCGCTAAACGTCGGACTGCGCGAAGCACGCGGCGAACTCATCGCGCGACAAGACGCCGATGATGTTTCCGATCCGCGACGACTGGAGTTGCAGCTTGGCTTTCTCGCAGGGCATCCATCGTGTGCGGTCGTCGGCTCGCAAGCTTGGCTGGTGGATAAAGACGGGCGCTCGCTGGGGAAGAAGAACTTCCCCCTCAGCTATCGCGGCATCGCATTCGCGCACCTCTTTGACAACGCGCTCGCGCATTCCGCGGCGACGTTTCGCAAAGCCGCCGTGGTCGCGGCGGGCGGATACGATGAAGCGTGGCCGGCCTCGCAGGATTACGAGCTGTGGTCGCGCATGAGCGAGCGTCACGCGCTCGCAAATCTCCCCGAGCGTCTTCTCACGCTGCGCGTCGTGAATACCTCGATAACGCAAACGCACAAACGCCCCGAGCTGATCCGCCGGGTGCAAGCGCGGCACTTCGAGCGGCTGTTCGGCAGTCCGGCGAGCGAGGCAGACCTCGACCTCATCGCACTTTTTCGCTCACGGGTAGTGCCCGAAAAGCTGCGCGCATTTCGCGGTCTGCTCGATGAACTCGTCGCCCGCTCGGAAGCAGCGTGGCCCGGCGTAAGCAGCACGCCGGACTTCCGCCGGACGCTCGCGGCGATTCACGAGCGAGTCGGCTACAATTTGCTCACGCTCTCTCGGAGCGCAGGTCTTGGGGAAATCGCGCGGGCGCTGACAGCGTGGCCGCCAGCGATATTCGGAATCCCGTGGTGGCGCGTTGGCGCGCTCGCGGTGCTGGGCGATTCCGCCCGGCGGATGTACGAAAGCGCGCGGAGGTAAGTCGGCTATTTTAGCAGGCCGAACCGCGCGTTGAGTCCGGTGAAAAACGCTCCGCCCCCGACTTGGTGGGGAAGGAAGACGAGCGCGATTTCATCGCCAGCGGCGAGCGTAGTGGTCGCGCGCAGTGTGATTGGTTGCATGCTCGCCCGCGTGGTTTGGACAAAAAGCACGGATCGTCCGGTAGGTGTGTTTTGAGGAAATTGAACGACGTTGAGGCCAATGGCTTTTTCCCTTTGCGAATAGCCACCGATTCCGTCCGCGCTCACTTCAATCAGGTAGTCGCCAGATTGCGGCGCGATGAAGGTGATGACACCCGCTTCGGTGCCATTTGCGCCGAAGCAACCCGCCTTGTCCGTGCGTCCGCCTGCGAGCCAGCGGAGAGATTCGCCGGTGAAGAAACCGGGCTCTTCAAGCCACGCGACATTTTTCCTCCATGCGGCGCGGCTCAGCCCGGCTGCAGCGTCGAGCGTGGCAGTGCGAGGGATGGGTTGCCAGTGGAGGCGCCAGACTTCGCCGTACTCCGGCGCACCGGTCCAGTGCTTGCCAGGCTGCGGGAGCTCAAAAACGCGGACCGTATCGCGCCCGTCCTCGGCCTTCATTGGGGAGGGAGCAGGAAGCGCGGCGGTGATTGCAGTCGTGTAGTGGGTGTAGCCGTTCGCGTGCGGGTGACATGTGTCATTCGAGAAGTCCTCCCATTTCAATGTTCCGGCGAGCACGTTTGTGGCGACAGATTGGCCGATAGCGATCATCGGCACTGCGTAATGTTTTGCGGCGAGTTCGTGGCGCGATACAGACAATGGGAACCAACCTTTGCGGTAAAAATCGAGGTCGCCTTTCGAGATTGTGTAGAGAAAGACCACATCCGTCTCTGCGTTTGCCGTCCACAGTTTGCGCACGATGCGTTCCATATGAGTGAACTCGGGTTTCGCGATGTCGTTGACGGCAAACTCGACGAACACGAGGTCGGGCTTTCGCGCGAGCACCTCAGCGTCGAGTCTCTGTGCGCCCAGTTCAGAGCCAGTTCCCGCCCATCCCGCGTTAATAGCGTCGATCTTCGCGGCGGGGAATTGTCCGCGCAGCCATTCCGGCACCGCGGCGGAGAATCCGCGGTTTTCCGTGATCGAGCCGCCAAAAAAAACAACGGTGAATGGGCCGCCAGCGCGGAGCTTGCGGGCGGAATTTGCACAGCCATCGCGGGCGGCGAAAGGCGCTGCCTTGGCGAGCTCGCTCTTCAAGTCAGCAGCCGTGGCTGCGAGCGACAGGGCGAAGAGGATGAGTATGCGAATCATGGGCCGACTTTTACCGGCACGAATGCCAGCGCGGCAACGGTGAAGGTGCTTGGCGAACTCGCGACGCATGATTACGAAGAGCCCCAGAAATGCCTCAATCCAACCGCTATCGCGTGCTTCACGTTATCGATTCGCTCGATCTCGGCGGCGCACAGGTCGTGTTGGAGAATCTCATCCGGCATGGAGATTCGGAGCGGTTTGAATTTGAGGTCGCTGCGATGCACGGACGGGGACAGATGTGGGACCGACTGGCGGCGCTCGATGTTCCGATGCACTCGCTTTCGCATCACCACAAAGTCCCGCTCTATGTCCCGCGCCTCGCGTGGCGCTTCCTCACACGGCGGTACGATGTCGTCCACACCCACTTGCTCGCGGCGAATGTGATCGCGAAACCCGTCGCTGCGATGTGTGGCGTGCGCGTCCGCATCAATCACGACCACTGCAACGACAAGCTCACCGACCCGCGCCCGTGGACTTTGCCGGCAGACACCTTTACCAACACGCTTTCCACCCACATTGTCGCCGTATCCGAGAGCACGCGCGACTTTTTGGTGAGTCACGAAGGAGTCGCGGCAGACCGTGTGACGACGATCCACAACGGCATCGACACCGACATTTACCGGCCGCGTCCTGAACAGCGCGCGGTTGCACGGGAGAAATGGAATCTGCCCGCTGAGGCGTTCATCGTCGGGGGAATCGGCAGGCTCACGCATCAGAAAAACTTTGAACTGTTCCTCAACATCGCCGCGCAGATTCCCCATGCGTTTTTCGTAATCGGAGGAACGGGCGAGGATGAAGCCGCGTTGCGGGCGCAAGTTGAACGGCTCGGACTCGATGGGAGAGTGAAATTTCTCGGCTACGTGGCGGACATGCCGTCCCTTTGGCCGGCCTTGGATTGTCTTCTACTCACCTCGCGCTACGAGGGGCTGCCCATCACCATTCTGGAGGCGATGGCGTGTGGGGTCCCGATTGTTGCGAGCAACCTCGATGGTATGCGTGAGATTCTCCGCGATGGCGAAAACGCCGCTCTTGTCCCACCGGGGGAGACTGCGCTGTTTGTGAGCGCCGTCCGTGCCTTAATAGAACGGCCTGCGCACGCAGGACACCTCGCCACGAATGCGCTCGCCACGGTGCGTGAAGGATACTCGGCGGCAAAGATGGCGCGTGCGGTGGAGGAAATATACTTGCGACATTTATGAGCGATATTTTCTGCGATTGGGCGAGTAACGAAGGAAACATCAAGGGCCGCGTGGTCATGGTTCTTTTTCGAGTCGCGGCGTGGTGCCGCAATTTGCCGTCGCCGTGGTGGATTCTGACGGTGCCGTATCTCGTGTGGTACGAACTTACGGTGGTATGGTCGCTCGGCATTGAACTCCGCTATCGAACGAAGGTCGGGCCTGGTCTTGCGCTCTTTCACGGGATGGCGTTAGTCGTCCACGAAGGCGCGACGATTGGCGCTAATTGCACGCTGCGGCAAAGCACAACGATCGGCGCAAAACAACTGGCGGACGGCAAGCAGAGCGCTTGCCCGGTGCTCGGCGATAACGTGGATGTCGGCGCAAACGTCGTCATCATCGGCTCCGTGAGAATCGGCGACGGTGCGGTGATTGGCGCGGGCAGTGTGGTGGTAAAGGATGTGCCTGCGGGCGCGGTGGTGGCGGGGAATCCGGCGCGCGTCATCCGTGGGTGATGACTTCGTTTTGGCGATTGTTGCGCTGATTCTACGACGTTGACGGAGCGCGTTCGTTCGCAAAACTCGGGACATGTCAGACTCGTTCGTTCATCTTCATTGCCACACAGAATACTCAACGCTGGATGGCGCTTGTCGTGTGGGGGCGGCGGTGAAGAAGGCGGCGAAACTTGGGATGCCGGCGCTGGCGATTACGGACCACGGATCGATGTATGGGGCGATCGAGTTTTACCAGGAGTGCAATAAGGCGGGCATCAAACCGATTATCGGGTGCGAGGTGTATGTCGCGCCGGATTCGCATTTGAAAAAGAGCGCGACCACCAAGCAAGAGGGCAATTTCCACTTCACGCTGCTGGCTCAAAATGAGGCGGGGTACAAGAATCTGATGAAGCTCGTCTCCATCGCGCACTTGGACGGGTTTTACTACAAGCCGCGCATTGATAAGGAGCTACTGGCGGCGCACGCGGAGGGGCTCATCGGGCTCAGCGGATGCCTGAAGGGCGAGGTGCCGTATGCGATTCATGCGCAGGACGATTTGAGAAAGGCGCGGGAGTTGGCGGGGATGTACCGCGATATTTTGGGGCCGGAGAATTATTTCATCGAGATGTGCGACCACGGGATCGAGCAGCAGATGAAGGTGAACCGCGAGTTGCCGAAGATCGCGCGAGAGCTTGGCGTGGGGCTCGTCGCCACGAACGACGTGCATTTTCTGAATAAGGAAGACCACGATGCGCATGATGTGCTGATCTGTATCGGCACAGGGGCGAACGTCGCGGATGACCGCCGGATGCGTTACACGACGGAGGTGTATTTCAAGTCGCCGGAGGAGATGCGGCATCAATGGCGGGAGCTGCCGGAGGCGTGCGATAACACGTTGGCGATTGCGGAGCGCATGGGCTTCAAGCTGGATACCTCGGCGAAGTATCCGAACTACACGCCGCCTGCGGGCAAGACGCGCAACGAGTATCTGCGCGAAATCACGGAGGCGGGGATGCGGCGCCGCTACGGCAGTCGCTGGGACTCCGAGGAAATCCAGAGCCGCTACGCGCTGGAGATCGCAGTGCTGGAGAAGCAGGATTTCGTAAACTACTTCCTCATCGTGTGGGATTTTATTGATTGGGCGCGGCAGCAGGGAATCTCGGTAGGGCCGGGGCGTGGCTCTGCAGCAGGTTCGCTGATCGCGTATGCGATGGGCATCACGGACATCGATCCGATCCGCTTCAAGCTCCTGTTTGAGCGATTCCTCAACCCAGAGCGCGTGTCTCCCCCGGATATCGACGTGGACTTTTGCGTGAACCGGCGTGGCGAGGTGATCGACTATGTGCGGAAGAAGTATGGCGACCGTGCCGTCTCAATGATCATCACCTTTGGCACCCTCGGCGCGAAGTCTGTCATCCGCGATGTAGCGCGCGTGCAGGGCATGGGATACGGAGACGCGGACCGCATCGCGAAGATGATACCAAACGAACTTGGAATCACGCTCGTGGGTTACGAAAAGAAGAACAAGGAGACGGGCGAGATCGAGAAAGTGCTGGGCGCAATCGACAAGAATCCCGAACTCGCGGCGGCGGTGGAAAACGACCAAGCCGTCGCGACGATGTGGAACGCGGCGACGAAGCTCGAGGGGCTCACGCGCGGCGTCGGCGTCCACGCGGCGGGCGTGGTGATCGGGGACCGCGACCTGTCGGAATACATCCCGCTTTCACGTTCCAACGATGGCTCCATCGTCTCGCAATACGCGATGGGTCCGCTGACGGATGTCGGTATGTTGAAGTGCGACTTCCTCGGACTGAAGACGCTCACCGTCATCGCGGATGCGGTGAATCTCATTCGCACGCACACGCCAGATTTCGACATTGATGTGGTGCCGATGGATGACCAAGCGACGTTCGATTTATACAATCGCGGGGAGACGATTGCGGTGTTCCAAGTCGAGTCCGGCGGCATGGTGAATGTGTGTCGGCAGTTCGACGTTTCGGACATCGAGGACATTAACGCGATCCTTGCGTTGTATCGCCCAGGGCCGATGGAGCTGATTCCCGACTACATCAAGCGCAAGAAGGGCAAAGCGAAAGTGAAAGCGCCGCACGAGTTGCTCATGGGCATCACGTCGGAGACGTATGGCGTGCTTGTCTATCAAGAGCAAGTCATGCAAGCCGCGCAAATCCTCGCTGGCTACACGCTCGGAGGCGCAGACTTGCTGCGGCGGGCGATGGGCAAGAAGGACAAGGAGAAGATGGGGAAAGAGCGTATCAAGTTCTGCGAAGGTGCGGCGAAACTTCACGGCATCGCGGAGAAAACGGCGAACGAGATTTTCGACACTTTGGAAAAATTCGCGGGTTACGGCTTCAATCGTTCGCACTCCGCTGCTTACGCGTGGGTGAGTTACCAGACGGGATACCTGAAGGCGAATTATCCCGTGGAGTTCATGTCTGCGGTGATGAGCAATGAGGTCGCGAACATGGACAAGATCAGTATTTTCGTAAGCGAGTGCGAGCGGCTCGGGATCAAGCTCCTTGCGCCGGATGTGAATGAGAGCGGGCTGAAGTTTGCGCCGTCCGAGGTGAGTGCCGAAGGCATCGCCGCGCTGAAGGCCCTGCGCAAAGCCGTGGTGAAGGCGGACGCTGCGAAGGAAGTGCCGGAAGAGATCGAAATCGCGCCCGATGCCGACTTGGGCTCCGTGCTGTCCGATGCGGAGGCCGATGCTGAGAACCACCGCTTTGAAGACCTCGCGGATGCCTCCGCAATGGCGTCCGTGCCCGGAGCTGCTGCGTCCGTGGATGGTATGGAGAAGCCGCATATCGGCTGCATCCGCTACGGACTTGCCGCGATCAAAAACGTCGGTGAACTCGCGATGGCCGCAGCCGTCGAAGAGCGCGCGAGGGGTGGGAACTTCAAATCCGTGGACGATTTCTGCTCCCGCGTTGATTCGAAGAAAGTGAACCGTAAAGTCGTAGAATCGCTGGTGAAATGCGGTGCGTTCGATTTCACCGGGGCCGAGCGGGCGCAGATGTTCTCGGAAGTCGAGGCGGCGCTCGCCGCTGCTGCCAGCGCCCAGCGCGACAAGGCCAACGGGCAATCCTCGCTGTTCGGCGACATGATGGCTGTGGCGAAGCCTGTCAAAAAGATGGGCGCATCGCGCGTGGTGCCGTGGCCTACCTCCGAGAAGCTGCAATATGAGAAAGAGTTGCTCGGTTTCTACGTCACCGGCCACCCGCTCGACGAGTATCGCGGGGAACTGGAGAAACCGAAGTATGTCCCCATCGGCAGGCTTCGCGAGAAGGAGAGCAAGAGCGTCGTGACGATCGCCGGGCAGTTGTCGTCGGTGGAGAAGAAGTTCACGAAGAAAGACGGCAAGCCGTTCGCCATCGTGATCGTGGAAGACCTTACGGACCAACTGGAGGTGATGATTTGGAGCGAGGCATACACGAAGTTCCAGAGCCTGCTTGTAGCGGGGCGCGTCATCGCGATGAGTGGGCGGCTCGACATCCGGGAAGAGGGCCCGCGCCTTTCTGCCGACAAGATCGAGGTGCTAGCCAAGCCCGCACCGAAGGAAAGGCCGGTGGTCCTGACGTTCGACATCCGCACGATGGATGAGCGTGACTTTGTGACGGTCCGGGATGTGATCATGCGACACCCTGGTAGCCGCGCGGTAGAGCTAAAGCTCACTGGAGTCTCGCGCCCGCTGAAGGTGATCCCGGCGGAGGGCTTCCGCATGGACCTCACTGATGGGGCGAAGGCCGAGCTGTCCGGGTATTTGGGGTAGGGAAGTGAGAATGTTTGCGAGGAAAGACCTCGAGGCTTGCTTTCTCGGAATGGGCTGACTATCTCGCGCGCTCAATTTTTCTAAAACACACTATGCCTCTTACTACCATTACCGCCGTCGTTGGCCGCCAAGTTATTGATTCCCGTGGAAATCCCACCGTCGAAGCCGAAGTGCATCTCGCATGTGGCGCGATGGGGCGCGCGATTGTGCCAAGTGGCGCGAGCACGGGAGAGCACGAAGCGTGGGAGCTGCGCGATGGCGTGAAAGACCGTTATCTCGGCAAGGGCGTGATGAAGGCGGTGGCGAATGTGAACAAGAGCATCGCCGACGCTATCGAGGGCTTCGATGCGTGCGACCAAGTCGGAGTGGACGGCGAGATGGTGGCCCTGGACGGCACGCCGAATAAGGCAAAGCTTGGTGCCAATGCGATCCTCGCGGTCTCGATGGCGACGGCCCATGCAGCGGCTCAGGCGCTAGGGCAGCCACTGTTCCGCTACCTCGGCGGGACGAATGCTAAGGTGTTGCCCGTGCCGATGATGAACATCATCAACGGCGGCGCGCACAGCGATGCTCCGATTGATTTTCAGGAATTCATGATCATGCCGAAAGGTGCGAAGTCTTTCACCGAGGCGATTCGCTGTGGCGCGGAGATTTTCCACGCGCTGAAGGGCGTGCTGAAGGGGCGTGGTCTGAGCACGGCGGTGGGCGATGAGGGCGGATTTGCACCGAACCTAAAGGACGCGGACGACGCTATCGAAACCATCGCCGAAGCGGTGAAAAAGGCAGGCTACAAGTTCGGCAAAGACGTGTTCGTGGCGCTGGATGTCGCCAGCTCGGAGTTCTACGACAAGGTCAAAAAGAAATACGTTTTCAAGAAGAGCAGCGGCGAGCAGATGAACGCCGATGAGTTGGTGACCTACTACAAGCGCCTGTGCGCGAAGTTCCCTATCGTGAGCATCGAAGACGGTTGCGCGGAGAACGATTGGGCAGGCTGGAAGAAGCTCACCGACGCGCTCGGCGACAAAGTGCAACTCGTGGGCGATGATCTTTTTGTGACGAATGTGGACTTCCTCCGCAAGGGCATCGAGACGAAGACGGCGAACTCCATCCTCGTGAAGGTGAACCAAATCGGGACGCTGTCGGAGACGTTCGACGCGGTGGAACTGGCGAAGGAAAACGGCTACACGGCGGTGATTTCGCATCGCTCGGGTGAGTCGGAGGATTCGACGATTGCAGACATCGCAGTGGCGACGAATGCGGGACAAATCAAGACGGGCTCGATGTCGCGGACGGATCGGGTTGCGAAATATAACCAATTGCTGCGCATCGAAGAGATTTTAGGCGAGAATGCTGTTTACGGCGGCAAGATGCGCTGATAAGACGCCTACCCAGTAGTCCATTCCACTTTGCACGACCTCACCGACGAGCTATCAAGTCCAAGAGAGACGATCTGGCCAAAGCTGAACCTTTTGTTCGGTGCCATGATCGTCGTCGTCGTCGGGGTAACTCTGCTTTACCAAACGACTTCCGTCGTAGGGGAGAACGGAGAAAAAGTGAGTCAAGATAACCACATCAAGGCCCTTCAAGTGGCGATTGATGCGGCGGACCTGACGAACAAACGACTGGCACGGGAAGTGACGGCGCTGCAACGAGACCCCGAATACGCGGGGATGATCGCTCGGGACAGACTGGACCTCATGAAGGAGGGGGAAACCATCCTTCGGCCCGAGGTCAAAAAATAGCCTTCGGCTGGAACGTGCGTTTTTATGAAAGCAATCGCCTTCGTTTCTTCTCTTTGCCTACTCACTGCCTGTGAGCGTGTCGATTTTGCGCGGCGAAACGAACTTTCACTGGTGGAGCGCAATGCCGCAGTGGAGACGTTGCGGAGGAATGCGGCGGCGCTGAATGCCGGCGACCTTGATGCGCTGGAGCGCACTATCGACGAGAATTCTCCCGTATTGGAGGAAGCGATGCAGAGCGCAGAGGCCATGATTGTTCGCTTCGGGCCGACGGTCGGCATACGCGACGTGCGGCTCGTCTCGGAGAAACGTGGCGAGCTCGTCTTGGGGTATGTGCAAACGATTGCCGTGAAGCGCGGGCATATGCCCTTTAGCGCGGCACAGGTAGAGACGACGCTCGTCCGGGGGCGGAACGGCTGGGGTATCTCGTCCACGCGGGTACTGAGCCTGAAGCCGTAGCGCGCTTACGTGGCGGGCTGGGTGGGGCCGAGATTCGCAGGCGAATAGTCGCTCGATTCCGCCAGCGTGGCGTCCCACGACTCCGGGCCGATGTTCGTATCGCCAGTGCTGAGGTGGTCGTAGCCGCCGCGAATCTCCCTCTCCGCCAGCTCCAAATAGCGCGGCTCGTGCGCCCACTCCAAGCCCTCGCGAGACACGGCGCGCGGGCCGATGAGCTTTGCCTTTGCCAGCAAAATCCCGCCGCTTCCAACGCCGCGTGGACGGCCTCATAGCGTGCAAGCTGCTCGGGATGGCCCTTGCCGGGATAGTGTGTTTTACAGGCGGGATCGGGGGGCAACTGTGGACACACGAGGCCCAGCGTCGCTCCCAAAACCTTCCGCTGCCACCCTTGCCCGATGCCGAGTAAACGGAATCGGGGAAATCGCGGTCGGGGGAAAACTGGGAAACCTTCCGGCCTCATGGTGCGTAGTTTTCTTTTTCATCGCCGCCGAGTAGAGCCAGCGGTTGCCCGCTGGCTCCCTCGCAGACCCGGACGCGCAGTTTTCCCGCATCCGGTTCTTCCGGTGGAAGACTCACCGGATAGCTCAGGTGTTCACCCGCTCTATCCGCCCGCTTTCGTTACCCGTTGCTGTTCTGTTTACGCCGCTTGATGCTCTGCGTCATCGGCTCAAGGGTAAACCCCTCAAAATCAGCCCATCGAGCCCGCAAGCAGCCCCGCACCCCTGCGGTTCCCCAGCGCCGACCCTTGCGGCTGAAATGACGAATGGTTCGTTCATGTCGCCCAGCGAACCACGAAACCCGCAAAACGCGGTAGTTCGATCTACTTTACACTTTTCTCTGACAAAGCGCCCCCCAAACGCGCCGCTCCGCCCGTCGCCACATCAAACTCGGTCGCAAACCCATCGCCAGCCCCATCCGAATCACCACCTCCGCCGACACCCGATTCACCTCCCGCTCCACCTGCCCCCACTGCGAAGGCGAAATGTTCGCCAACCGCGCCTCCCGCTCCTCCCGAATCACCGCCACCGCCGCCACGATCAATTGCTCCCGTTTCTCCAGAAAAAGCGCCGCCTGCCCCATGCCCCCACCCCGCGAAGCACCACCTGTGCCGTTCTTCTTTGGAGGGAACTTCGGTTTCATCGGAGAGAATCACAGACGAATCAACCCACCGCGGCCCCCGCCCGCACTCCGCATAGAAAATGGATTCTGGTCATCGTCATGTGCCGGGCGATTTAGCAAAACGACGGCGGCGAGCAATCGGGAAAATGCGGGGCGTTTCGACGCGGGTGTGGTTAAAAGTCGAATGCAACAGGAACGGCACGAAAAGGGCGAAAGCCCTCAAGGAGGGGGAACGTCCCGTTCCCCTGCGGCGCGAAGCGCCGCACTTAAACTGCGAGCAGCCGGGAACCACTTCGTGGTTCAGGGGAACGAGACGTTCCCCCTCCTTGGGGCCGATCCTGTTCGTGTGCCACCGTCTGCCGCTGCTTTCCACTTTCAATCACACCCGTTACGTCTTGGGCAACTATGGCCTTTGCGGAATGGGAAAGTTCTGTATGTTCCGTCGTCTCTCTCTTTTTCTCGCAATGATTCTTCGTTACCTCTCATTCGCTTTTTTGTGCTCTGTTGCCCAGAGTCAGGTCGTCATCAATGAGTTCGCGGCTGCTTCGAGCGACCGGCTTTTGCGGTGGACGGCGGATGGCTCGCCTCGGCTGGGGACGGGGATTCCTTGGCAGGATTCGGCTTTTCTCGATGCGGGTTGGCTGACGGGGACGCTGCCTGCGGGATACGGCTCAACGGTTTCTACGAATCTCCAAACCGCGATGGTAAATAAGACTCCGTCGTGCTATTTCCGAAAGTCGTTCACGGTGTCGCCTGCGCAAGCGGCGTTGACTCAGCCGCTGACGCTTCAGGTCGATTGCAATGATGGGTTTGTGGCTTACATCAACGGCGTGGAAGTGGCTCGGGCGAATGCGGGCGCGGCGCAGCATTTCCTTTTTGCGGGGCAGCCTGCTTACAACAAGGTCGTGGGCTCGGGCGTGGTGGAATATACGCTGGCGGCGACGAATACGCTGCTGGTGGCGGGGACGAATGTGCTGTCGATCCAGGCGCACAATGCGTTGGAGAATCCAGCGGGAAACAATTTCGCAGCTTCGGCGAATTTCCGCCTGAATGCGGGGCTGAAGATTGTCACCTCAACGACGCCCATCCAACTGACGAAGGCTTTTTACGATCACGATGCGGCGACGGGGGCGACAAAGACGCGGCAGCGGACGGGAACGACGGATACGAACTCCAGCTCGGGCACGCCTATCTCGGCGGGTTGGCTGGCAACCGCGACGGACCCGACGACGACGGGCACTTGGTCGAGTTTGAATATCGTGACGGGCGAAATCGCGGGCGCGGGTCTCGGTGGCTCGGGCGGGTTGCGCTACACGGTGGCGCAGACGGGGGCAAATGGCACGGCGGCTTGGCTGCGTGCGCCTTCGGTAAATATGGTGAATGCGTGGGCTCCAAACTCGCTGAGCCTCGGTTCGCTGGGGCAGACGACGGTGAGTTTCCGCTACCGGACGACGGGCGACTTGCAGTTCGGCCTGCGCATGGACCCGGCGATTGGGCAGGAGGGAAATAGCGCGGATGGGTTCCCGGTGATCGGCCTGCCGATTGGCGGGACGGCGGACTATAATTGGGCGAGTGCAAGCGGGGGCCATTATGGGCTTACCATGGACGCTGCTGGCAATCAGGGGACGATTTTGGGCGGCAGCATTAGCATCGGAAACTACGAGGTTTTCGCAAACACCAACCCAAACGGCGCAAAAAATGGACAGGTGTCCGCGCGAGAGGACAACACCGCCGGTGCTGGACCTGGAGGCAGCACGGGCGTTTTCACCGGGCTCATGGACATTTGGCCGACCGGCCTCACATCGATGAATCTCGGGGTGAAGAATATCATCATGACGGAGTGGACTGCGGGCTCGGTGACGCTCGCTCAATTTCAAGCGACGCGCGTGAGCTTCCGGTGGAAATTGCCCGTCGGGCGGCAAATGCACTTTGCGCTGGAAGAGAACAATACGACCTCCCCGATTGAAACGGCAGACCGTGCAAACATCGGCATTTTAAATGGAACAGGAAACTGGGAGGCGTTCACGGCGAGTTTGTCGGACCTCAACAATTCCACCGCACTGAGGACGAGGCTGAACAACAACTTTAGCAAAACGATGAAGCTCACGATGCACTATACGGGCGTCCCGTTTGTGACGGGCGAGAAGGTGCAGGTGGACGATCTGAGCCTTTACACGGAAGTCGCGGGGCAGACGCTGGAGGAGAATCTACCCAATACATTCTCGCTCGCTTCCGGCGGGACGGTCACTCGGACGGTCACGGGCGCGGGCGTGGGCAGCAGCGCGACGACGGGCACGCTGGTGAATACGATCACGGCGTTTCAAGACCCCGGCGTGACGGGGATGGCGTTCCGCATGGTGGAGTCTAGCGCGGCGGGCTCGGATGGGACGCCGGGACATCTGCGCTGCGAGGTGACGGATACGCCGGATACTGGGGCGCCGTGGGGTTTCAGCATCACGGGGCCGACGATTCGGAATTGGACGAAGGGCGCAATCACCGTGCAGCAGCTCAGTGAGGCGTCGCTGGTGCTGAGCACGAAAATCCCGTCGGGGGTGACGGTGCAGCTCTATGGCGAGCGTGTGGGCGGCTCGTCGAGCAACCGCGTGAATCTCGGGACGCTGACGGGCAACGGGACTTGGCAAAGCGTGACGAAGGAATTCGCTGGGGCGGGAAATGTGGAGGCGTTTCGCACGGACTTGAACACAGCGAACAGCACGCAGTTCCAGCTCACCTTCATCTTCCCATCGAACCCCGTGGCCGGCGAACAGCTCGCGTTGGACGACGTGCGCATCTTGCCGTGGCGGCTCTACAGCACGCTGCTCTCAGGCGGCACAGTGGGCAATCAGCAGCGCTTCGTGGATTACCTGAACGCAAACTCGCTCATCACGTTTATCCCCACATTTGTAAAAAACACCATCGCACCGGCTGCGGGCGGGTCGTTCTCCACGGACAATTTCCAAGTCACCTACCTCGGACCGGATCCCAACGCATTGCAGCAAATCGTCGGGCTCGGAGCTGCTGGCTGGAAATACTTTGTCGGCATCGCAGAGCCCAGCGGCGGCTTGTTTGATCCGATCTTGCTCGCAGGCTTCACCGTCCCTCCGGGGCAGGAAGACGAGTATGAAAGCCCGCAGAATTTCCGCGATTGGGTCGAGCTTCACAATCCCACCGGCAGCGCTGTGAGCATCGCTGGCTGGAGCTTGAGCGACGAGCTGGATACCCCGCTGAAGTTCGTCTTCCCCGCCGGAACCTCCATCCCCGCAGGCGGCTATCTCATCGTCATGTGCGACGACCGAGAGGAGGCAAACGGCACCGCAACCTACATTCACGCCGGCTTCTCACTTTCCGCCAGCGGCGAAGCCATCCGCCTCTACAACGCAGGCGGCGTCCTCCAGTCCGCAGTCACCAACATCCCACAGCAAGACTCCTTCTACTCATGGGGGCGCAATCCAAATGGCGACGGCAGCTACGGCTTCCTCGACACTGCCACGCCCGGCGTTGCGAACACTGGCTCGTTCTATTCCTCGCGGGTGAAAACCCCGGATTTCTATGCGGCGGACGGCATCACCAAGCTACCCGGCGGCTTCTACTCTGCGGCACAAACGCTTCGCCTCATCAGTGAGACGCCCGGTGCCACCATTCGCTATACGCTCGACGGCACCGAGCCGACCGAGACCAACGGCACCGTTTACACAGCGCCACTTTCCGTCACCTCCACGGGCGATGGCAAAACCGCCCGCAGCTACCGCGTCCGCGCATTCGTTCCCGGCCTCGTCCCATCCGACTCCAAAGTCCACAGCTACCTCATCACGATGAACGCCAATCTCTCCGGCGTCCCCGCACTCCTCTTCACCGCAGACGCAGGGCGCAACTTCTACGCGCCGCACGGTATCATGGCCATCGTCGGCGGCACCTACCCCGGCGCATGGGCAGCTAACGGCCCGCAGAGCTACAACCTCCCCATCAATCGCGGCGACTCCTACGAGCGCGTCACCACCGCCGAATGGTATTACCCCGATGGCAAGGACGGCTGGCGCGACGACGTCGGCATCCGCGTTTCTTCGAGCCCTTACTCCCGCCCGCTCCTGCGTCTCGAAAATCGCGCAAACTCCCCGTGGGTCAGCGACCACGTTCAAAAGCCATCGTTCAATCTAAAGTGGCGCGACGACTACGGCTCCTCCAGCGTCACCGACCCCAACCTCATCCCCGCCAACGACACCAACACCTACAACGAACTCCGCATCCGTGCGGGAAAGAACGACATCCTCGACCCATTCATCATCGACGAAGTCTCCCGCCGACTCTACCGCGACATGGGCTGGTTCTCCCCCATCGGCACCATCGGCACCGTCTATTTCAACGGCTCCTTCAAAGGCATGTTCAACCCCACCGAGCGCGTCCGCGCCAAAATGTTCAAAGAACACTACCGCACCGACAACGACTTCGATGTCCGCTACATCGGCGAACAAGTCGATGGCGACACCGTCTTCTGGAATGCCATGGTCACCGCCCTCAACACCCACAACAGCAACCCCACCCTCGCCAACTACAACGCTGCCCTCAACTACATCGACCCCGTAAACGTCGCCGACTACTTCCTCACCAACATCTACATCAACACCGAAGACTGGCCCGGCAACAACTGGGCCGCACAGCGCGAACGCACCGCCGCGGGTCGCTACCGCATGGTCATGTGGGACGCCGAGGGCGCATTCAGCCGCTTCGGACAAGCCATCAACTCGAACACCATCGACGGTAAATGCCTCGCCAACACCGAGTGCTCCAACTGCTTCCGCCTCCTCTACCCGAATCCTGAGTTCAAGCTCCTCGTCGCCGATCGCATCAACAAATACTTCTTCAACAACGGACTGCTCGACGACCGCGACACCGTCAACAGCCCCATCGCCAAACACATCAATTTCTTCAAAGCCAAAGTCGATCCCCTCCTGCGCTTCCTCTACAACAACGCGGGCGAAAGCGTCGATCTCGGCTGGTACACAAGCCACCAAAACCCCGCCACCGGACGCCGCGCCTACCTTTTCGGCACCGCCGCTGGCAGCTTCTCCAACAAAGGCCTCTGGCCCGCCACCCAGCCCCCAACCCTCAGCCAAAACGGCGGCATCGTCTCCGCGAACTACCCGCTCACCATCACCTCACCGAGCGGCGGCACCATCTACTACACCACCAACGGCACCGACCCGCGACTCGCAGGCGGCGCAGTCTCCGGCAGCGCCTCCACCTACACCGGCGCGGTCAATTTGAACGCCCTCACCACCGTCAAAGTCCGCGTCCGCAGCGCGGGCGGCGAATGGAGCGCCCTCACCGAAGCCTACTTCCAGCCCGGCGCTGTGCTCCCCACCGCGAGCACTCTCCTCATCACCGAAATCAACTACCACCCGCCAGCGCCCACCGCCGCCGAGGAAGCACTCGGCTACATCGACGCCGACGACTTCGAGTTCATCCGCCTCACCAACATCAGCGCCAATCCGCTCGACCTCCGCACCACACAATTCACCGGCGGCATCACCTTCATCTTCGGCACCGGCGACATCCTCGCCCTCCCCGCCGGCGGCCACCTCCTCCTCGTCAAACGCAAGGCCGCATTCGAAGCCCGCTACGGCACATCCTTCAGCAGCCTCATCGCCGGCGAATACGGCGGCGGCCTCAGCAACGGCGGCGAATCCCTCCGCCTCGACATCACCACCCCCTCAATCGTGAACATCGCCCTCTTCTCCTACAAAGACGACAGCGATCCTACGTGGCCCGCGACACCCGACGGATACGGCCCATCGCTCGTTCTCAAAGCGCCCGCAACACTTCCCAATCCTGCCCTCGGCGCGAGCTGGATGGCCAGCGCCCAGCCCGGCGGACTGCCCGGCGGCGTCGTCCGCATCCTCAACTACACCATCTGGAAAAACCTCTCCTTCGACCCCGGCGACGCCGCCAACAACGCCATCTCCGGCCTCACTGCCGACCCCGATGGCGACGGCATCAACAACCTCATCGAATACGGCCTCGGCGGAAACCCGCTCTTCAACGACGCCACCGCCCTCCTCTCCCCCGCCACCATAGAAAGCAACTACCTCACCTACAGCTACCGCGTGAACGCCGGAGCCAGCGACGCCACCATCACCCCACAAGTCTCCGGCGACCTCACGGGCTGGCTCAGCGGCGCAGGCAACATCCTCACCCTCAGCGGCCCCACCGCCCGCGAAGACGGCGTGAACCTCTACACCGTCCGCGACACGACTCTCGCCACTGGCGGCAATCGCTACATCCGGCTCCGTATGGTCGCTCCTTAAGCGGGAAAAATCGGTTTGGTTACACGCGACGCTCGATACCGGCAGGTGTGCCAGACGTTTGTTTGGGTGTGATTAAACCCGAACGCGTTGCAAATGCGGAACTCCAAGCGGCTCTCCTTGCCAATCCCCCCGCGCCCCCACACCCTCCGCCCATGCCACAACCACCCATGTCCAAAAAAGAGCAAGCCGCCTACGACAAGGCGCTGGAAAGAATCGAAGCCTGCCGCCGCACTGGGAGCACGGTGCTCGACTTGAGCCGCCTCGGCCTCATGAACCGCTTCACTTTCATCGTCGCCCTGCTCCTCGCGCCGCTTGCGTTGCTCGCTGCGGAGACGCCGTCGAAAAAGCCAAATATCCTGTGGTTTGTCGTCGATGATATGTCGGCGAATTTTTCCTGCTACGGCGAGACGCTCATTCAGACGCCGCATGTGGACCGGCTGGCTCGCGAGGGGACGCGGTTTGCGAATGCGTTTGTGACTGCGCCGGTTTGTTCGCCTTGTCGCTCGGCGCTGATTACCGGGATGTATCAGACGAGCATCGGCGCGCATCATCATCGCAGCGGACGCGGGGTGGAGAAGATCCACCTGCCGGAGGGAGTGACGCCGATTCCCGCGCTGTTTCAAAAAGCGGGTTACTTTACGTGCATCGGCGACGGACTGCCGGCTGGAGAGAACGCGGCGGGGAAGAAAGGCAAACGAGGCGGCGGTCTGGGAAAGACGGACTACAATTTCGAATACGATGCGGCCATTTACTCGTCGCACGATTGGGCCGACCGGAAACCAGAGCAGCCGTTTTTTATGCAGGTGCAGCTCGCGGGCGGGAAGCTGCGCGGCGGCACCGATGCTGCGGCGACGAAGCTGCTCGCGAATGCTGCGAAGGAGTTTGGCGCGGCGACCGATCCGGAGAAAGTGACGCTGCCTCCTTACTATCCGCGCGACCCGGTGCTGCTGCGGGATTGGGCGGCTTTCCTGGATTCCGTGCGCCTCACGGATGTGCATGTGGGCAAGGTGATCGCGCGGCTGGAAAAGGAGGGACTGTTGGAAAATACGTTCATCATTTTCATGACGGACCACGGGATCAGCCACGCGCGGGGGAAACAGTTCCTCTACAACGAAGGCACGCACATCCCGTTCATCGTGCGCGGTCCGGGCATCGAGAAAGGGAAAGTGCGCGGGGATTTGATCGAGCACATCGACATGGCCGCGACTTCGCTCGCCGTCGCGGGAATCGAGATCCCCAAGGCGATGCAGGCGCGCGACATCCTCGCGCCGGGGTATCAGCCACGCACGCACGTCTTCGCCGCGCGCGACCGCTGCGACGAGAAGGTGGAGCGCATCCGCAGCGTGCGGACGGAGCGCTTCCTCTACATCCGCAACTTTTACCCTCAGCGCCCGCATCTCCAGCCGAGCGACTACAAGGACGGCAAGACCATCGTGCAAGCGCTGCGGAGCCTGCACGAATCGGGGAAGCTCGATCCGCTCGCGGAGAAGCTGCTCTTTAGCCCCGCCCGCCCGCCCGAGGAACTGTACGAATGGACTACGGACAAATGGCAAATCACCAACCTCACCGCCGACCCCGCGCACAAGGCCACGCTGGAAACGTTGCGCGCTCGCCTCGACCAATGGATGCAGGAAACGAAGGACCAAGGCCCGGAGTCCGACTCGCGCTACGACAGCGACATGGCCGCATATATCGGCAAGGGAAACCCCGCAGTGGAGAAGAACATCGGCATCATGAAGCAGTGGGCGAAGGACGGGAAATGAAGACGGATTTTCCGGCAGAAAGATGGGCGGTAAAAAATGAAACTGCTGATTTCCCAATTTTCACCGGACATCTTTTCGCTGGGCTAGATTTCTAGGCTCCCCGAATTCCAATCATGAAGCCAGATGCTGCTTTCCGCCATTGCCACGGGCGGCGCGTTTGCGCATTCACGGGGCGATGAAACCGCTTCTTCTCGCAACTCTCATGACTGCCGCTTCCTTCGCCGCCGAACTTCCTGCTCCATCCGAACTACCGGAGAATCCTGCCTTCCCCGATGTCCTCACCATGCGCGATGGCGCAAAAATCACCTCCCTTGCCGACTGGAAGACGAAGCGAGCACCGGAGCTGCGCGCGCTTTTTCAGCACTATATGTATGGCGCGAATCCCGCCACGAAGCCCGTGAGCGGGAAGCTGCTGCGCGAGGATAAAGCGGCGTTTGCAGGCAAGGCCACGTTGCGCGAAGTGGAGGTGGACTGTGGGTTGGCCGCGCCAGTTCACCTGATGATCGTTTTCCCCAATCGCCGAGAGAAGCCAGCGGCGTGCTTCCTCGGCATGAACTTCCGCGGCAACTACCAACTCCTCGACGACGCAGCCATCGCACTCCCAAAGGGTTGGGTGAGCGACAAATTCCCTGGCGCAGAGCCCAACCGCGCTGCCGACGCCGGGCGCGGCAAGGAAAAGGAAGCGTGGGCGCTGGAGCAGAGCATCGACCGTGGCTACGCCGTCGCCACGTTCTTCAGCGCGGATGTGGTGCCGGACGATAAGGCGCTCGGCGAAGTCGCTCTAGCCTCCATCCGTGGCAACGACGCCCCGCGCGGCGCGACGGATACCGCGACCATCGCAGCCTGGGCGTGGGGTTTCTCCCGGATGCTCGATTACGTCTCCAGCGTGCCGGAGATAGACTCCAAGCGCGTCGCCACCGTCGGCCACTCGCGCAACGGCAAGACCGCTCTCCTCGCCGCCGCGATGGACCCGCGCTTCGCCCTCGCCATCCCCAGCCAAGCAGGCAGCGGCGGCACCGGGCCGAGCCGCGTCTCCGCAGAACTGGCCGCGCCGCAAAGCAACGGACGCCCCAAGGCGGAGACGATAGCCGTCATCAACAAAAACTTCCCGCATTGGTTCTGCGAAAACTTCAAGGGCTTCGTAGAAAACCCAGCGAAACTCCCGTTCGACCAACACTGCCTCATCGCTCTTTGCGCGCCGCGCCCCGTCCTCCTCAGCAACGCCGAGGATGACGTGTGGGCGAACCCCGAAGGCCAGTTCTCCCTCATCGCCGCCGCCTCCCCTGCTTACGCCCTCTACGGCGAAGTGCCGAAACTCCCCACCACTCGCCCCGCGATCAACGAACTCCTCAACGAGCGCCTCGGCTACTACATCCGCCCCGGCAAACACGCCATGACGACCGCCGACTGGAAGGTGTGGCTCGACTACGCGGACCGGTGGCTGAAATAATTCCATTTCCTTGCCAGCAACGCCAATCACTGGCTAAAGGACGCCCGCAACCTTTATGAGCAAAATCTACAACAACATCATTGAGACCGTTGGCCGCACGCCACTGGTGAAACTGAACCGCATCACAGCCGAAGAAGGCGTGGATGCCAGCACGATCATCGCACTGAAGTGCGAGTTCTTTAACCCACTCGGCTCCGTGAAAGACCGGATCGGTGCTGCGATGATCGAGGACGCGGAGAAAAGCGGCATCTTGAAAAAAGATACCACTATCATCGAGCCCACGAGCGGCAACACCGGCATCGCGCTAGCATTTGTCGCAGCGGCGAAGGGCTACAAGCTCATCCTCACGATGCCCGAGACGATGTCTCTGGAGCGCCGCACACTGCTCGCCATGCTCGGCGCGAAGCTCGTGCTCACGCCGGGTGCCGAAGGGATGAAGGGCGCTATCGCGAGGGCCGAAGCTCTGGCGAAAGAGACGCCAAACTCGTGGATTCCGCAGCAGTTTAACAACCCTGCAAACCCAGCGATTCACAGCAAGACGACCGCAGAGGAAATCTGGGAAGACACGGACGGCGCGGTGGACATCCTCATTTCCGCAGTCGGCACGGGCGGCACAATCACCGGCTGCACCGAGGTGCTAAAGCCGCGCAAGCCGAGCTTCCAAGCCATCGCCGTGGAGCCGATGGATTCGCCCGTCATCAGCCAAACCCTCGCCGGAGAGCCCGTGAAGCCCGGCCCGCACAAGATTCAAGGAACCGGCGCAGGCTTCGTCCCCGGCAACCTGCACCTCAAGGATAGCGCAGGAAACCCGCAGATCGTGGAGTGCGTGAAAGTCACGAACGACGACGCATTTGCCATGGCTCGCCGCCTCGCGAAACAAGAAGGCATCCTCGTCGGCATCAGCACCGGAGCAAACGTCTGGGCCGCCATCCAAGTCGCCAAGCGCCCTGAAAACAAAGGCAAGACGATCGTCACCATCGCCTGCTCGACCGGCGAGCGCTACCTCTCCACCGCCCTCGCAGCCGAGGCCCGCGCAGAAGTGGGCGGCTAGACCCAAATCGAACGCCAAAAAACGCCAGAGTGCATCGTCGCTCTGGCGTTTTTGCGTGTAGGGAGTTGGGAAATGACGAATGACGAAGTTCGCCGAGTTCGTCATTCGTCATTCGAGATGAATGAAAAATTGTTTGTTCGCCGTAACAATTTGGCGATAATTCTACTCTCCCTTAGCATTTCTACCTACACTTACTTACCCTGAACCATGTCCGACGACGATCGATTCTGGGCTCACTGCCCGCGCTGCAACCACACCCAGCGGTTTGTCCGTGTCGAGACGCGACATCTGTTCCATCTGGGGATGACGGTGCTCACTCTCGGGCTCTGGGCCTTCAGTTGGGCTGCGCTGGCTATCGGGCATCACTTTTGGCCTTGGCGTTGCAAGCATTGCGGCTGTCCGGACCCGGACTTGAAAAAGAAAAACGTGCGTTCCCGACGTTCGGGGCTTGCAGAGAGTGTCACTTCGACGCCACCGGATAAGGTGCAACCTTGACCGTCCGTAATTGCGGCGCGGCGAGGTCGCGGATATCTATCGCAATTATTTCATGGCCGGACTCATCGTTAAACCTCGCTCACGCATCTACCACGGACACGACTGGGTCTATACCAGCGAAGTCCTCAAAGTCTGGGGAGAACCCAAAGACGGCGACGTCATCTCTGTAAAAGACGGCAAAGATCGGCTGCTCGGCTCGGCGATTTACAACTCCAAGTCGCAAATCATCGCCCGCCGCTTCTCCCGCCAGCGGCAGGAACTCGACCTCGACTTCTTCCAGCGCCGCATCGCCCAATCCATCGCCTACCGCCAGCGCCGAGGCTGCGACCCGCGCCTCGGGCGGCTCGTGTGGAGTGAAAGCGACGGCATCCCCGGCCTCATCGTCGATCGTTACGGCGACTACCTCGTCGTGCAGACGCTCACTCTTGCCATGGACCAGCGCCGCGAGGAAATCGCGAGCGTCCTCCAGGAGCAGCTCCAGCCCATGGGAATCGTCGAGCGCAACGACGCCCCCATCCGCATCGCCGAAGGGCTCGAACTTCGTACCGGGATGCTCCGTGGCGAGCCGCCTGTCCCTTTCCTCATTCACGCCGCCGGGCTTGAATTTGAAGTGGACCTTCTTCACGGACAAAAGACGGGATTTTATCTCGACCAGATTGGCAGCTACCCGAGGGTCGCCCGCCACGCCGCCGGACGCCGCGTGCTCGATTGCTTCGCAAACCAAGGAGCCTTCGCCCTCGCCTGCGCCAAGGCCGGAGCCGTCAGCGTCAGCGCCCTAGAGATTTCTGCCGATGCCTGCGCCAAGATTCGCGGTAACGCAACGCGCAACGGGCTCAACATCGAAGTTATCGAGCGCAACGTGTTCGACTTCCTCAAGCTCTCCGACACCGCCAGCGGGGCCGATGGAGCCCGCTACGACCTCATCATCCTCGACCCTCCGTCCTTTACTAAAAGCCGGGGCAAGCTCGACGACGCCCTGCGCGGGTATAAAGAAATCCACCTCCGCGCGCTCAAGCTCCTCGCCCCCGACGGGCTGCTCGCCACGTTTTGCTGCTCGCACCATGTCTCGCGCGAACACCTCCTCGGAGTCATCAACGAAGCCGCCGTCGATACCCGCCGCACACTTCGCCAGCTCGAAACATTCTCGCAAGCCATCGACCACCCGATCATCTCCACGATGCCGGAAACGGAATACCTCAAAGGCTTCCTCTTCGAGCTCGCGCCGGGACGGTAAACGACTTCAGCGGGTAAGCTGGGCGATGATTCGGCGGGCGTAGCTGCTCAGCTCGTAGTTGCTGCTGGTGGTGAGCTTTTCTAGCTCGGGCATGAAGGCTTTCCCTCCATCGCGCCCGAGTCGCCCGACACGTTCGGCGGCCCATTGCCGGACTTCGTCGTGGGGGAACTCGAACGCGCGCCGGATGGCTTCGGCGTCCTTCACTCGCAAACCGCGCAGGGCGTCGAGGGCGTAGTTGTGGTCGCTCTCGCGCTGGATGATCTCTTGGAGTACCGGGATGGCGGGCAGGGCGCGCTCGTTGCCGTTTTCGCCGAGGCGGACGATGGTGACGGCGGCAGCTTCGCGGACGGTGCGGGCGGGGTCTTTGAGGGCGGCGATGGTGGTGGCGATGGTGGCGCCTTTATCCGGCTGGAGCTTGGCGTATGCGCTTACGGCTGCGCTGCGGATGGCTTCTTCCGGGGCGGAAAGCGCGGGGTAAATGACGGGGAGCACGATGCCGGGCTGCTTCGCGGCGGACTCGAAGATTTGGAGAATCTGCACACGGATGCCCGGTTCTGCGGCGGGGTAAATCGCGACGAGCTTCGGGATGGCAGACTCGGCGGTGGGGCCGAGCTTTTGGAGAGCTTCGAGCACGGCGGGGCGCATGGCTGCGTCGGAAAGGTGTGTGGCGAGGAGGTTGGCAGTATCCAGCCCGGTGCCGATGGCTCCGAGGGCTTTAATTGCGGCGATGCAGACGGAGCCGTCTTTGTCTTGGACGAGGAGGGAGAGGTCTTTGGCGAGGGAGCTGGCGGATTTCCCCATCGTCCCCGCTGCTTCGGCGGCGGCGCGGCGGACTTTGGGCTCGGGGTCTTTGATGAGCTGGCTGATGAACTCGATCATCCGTCCAGTCGGCACGCCGAGCGGCTCTAGCACGGAGAGGACGGCGGCGCGCACGAGCGGCTCGGGGTCGGCGGAGAGGCCGAGCACGCGGGCCTGCACGCTGCGTGCGCCGCTGCCTTGCGCGCCGAGGACTTTCACGGCGGCGAGACGGACGGCGGGGCTGGCTGCGGCGAGTTCTTTCTCCAGCGCGGGCACGGCTGCGCCGCCGATGCGCCCGAGGGCGAGGACGGCCCAGTGGTCTTCGGAAAGCGCGGCAGGTGGCAGCGCGGCAAGCTCGGCGATGAGCTTGGGGACGGCGGGCACTCCGAGTCGGCTGAGGGCTTCGGTAAAGGCTTTGCCCGGCGGCGTGGTGCGCTTTGCGGCAGTCAGGAGTGAGGACACGGCGGCGCTGGCATCGGTGCCGATGAAGCCGAGCATCTCGGCGGCGCGCTCGGCGTTTGGGCCTTCGATGAGCTTCATCAGCGCGGGGACGGCGACGGGAGCTGCGGGGCGGAGGAGGACGATGGCGTTCACGGCAGCGCGGTGGATTTCTTCGCGCGAGTCGCAGAGTGCCGTGATGAGGACGGGGACGCTTTTTTCCTGCGCGACGCCGGAGCGTGGAAGTGCCCCGAGGATCGCTGCGAGGACGGGCGGTTCTTTTTCATCCGCAGCGGCGCGGAGCAGCGGTTCGCCGCCAGCGTGGAGTTCGCCGAGAGCGCGGGCGCTGCCTTCGCGGACGCGGGCATCCGGCCAGCCGAGGCTGGAAACAAGCGGCTCCACGGCAGCCGGGCCGATGAGCGCGAGCGCCTCGACCATGTCGGCGCGGAGCGCGCGGTCGTCGTGCCCGAGGTTCTCAATGAGCGCGGGAATGGCGTCCTTCGCATCCGCGCCGATGAAGCCGAGTGCCTTCGCGCAGCCGCGTCGCAAGCCGGTGTCGTCGCTCTTGAGCCCGGCGAGTAAATCCGAGGCGACGCCTACTTTAGAAAGTGCATACGCGGAGCGGAGCATGGCCTGCGCACGGTCACTCGGGCGAGAACCGCGGCCCTTTCGCCCGTCCATGAGTTCGAGCAGTTTTGGGATCGCGTCTTTCGCCAAAGGCCCCATCGCGGCGATGGCGGCAGCGGAGTCGGAAAAGACTTGGCTGTCCGAGTCGTCCAGCGCGGTGATGAGTTGGGGCAGCAGTGCCTTTGCGCCAGCACCGAGGGCGTGCGCCTGATGGGCGGCATCGCGGCGCTGGTCGCGCTCGGAGGACGCGAGTTGCTCGGCAAGTTTTTCGAGGTTGGGCGCAGCAAACGCCTGCACTGTGAGCAGTGCGAAGAGCGCGGCCCTCATCCCTCCAGCCCGCGCAGGAGTCCCGTGCTGTCGCCGTGCCGCTGCGCATTTACGCCTGCGCGCTGGAGCATGGAGACGAGGAGATTGCACATCGGCGTCTCGCTTGCGTAGCGGATGTGGCGACCCGGCAGGATGGTGCCGCCGCCGCGCCCGGCCATGAGAAGCGGGAGGTTTTCGTGCTCGTGGCGGTTGCCGTCGGCGAGGGCTGCGCCGTAGAGGAGCATACTGTTGTCGAGCAGCGTGCCGTCGCCATCGGGGATGCTTTTGAGCTTGTTGATGAGGTAGGCGAATTGCTGGACGTGGAAGCGGTTGATGTCGCGAATCTGGCGGAGGTTGTCGGGGTTGTTTTGATGGTGCGAAATCTCGTGGTGCCCTCGGCTGATGTTGAGGTTGCGGTAGGTGCGGTTGCTGCCTTCGTTGGCCAGCATACACGTCGCGACGCGGGTGGTGTCGGTCTGGAAAGCGAGCGCCATGAGGTCCATCATGAGCGTGCTGTGCTCAGTAAAACTCTCGGGGATTTGCTCCGGCACGTCGTAGCCTTGGATGAGCCCGGCGTCTTGCGCGAGCTTCACGCTGCGCTCGGCGGCTTCGACCCGCGTTTCGATCTCGCGGACGGCGGTGAGATACTCGTCAATCTTCTGTTTATCGCTGCCGCCGACTTTCCCGCTGAGGTCGCGGGCGTCGTCCATGACGAAATCGAGGACGCTCTTGCGGTAGCGTTGGCGGCGGGCGGCTTCTTCGCCAGCGACCTTCGGATTGGCAGAGGAAAAGAGACGCTCAAAGACGAGGCGCGGGCTGATTTCTTTACCGCTGGGCGAGCCTTCGTTGCGCCACGAGATATTGTTCGAGTAGGCGCAAGCGTAGCCGCTGTCGCACTTGCCGCCTTGGCGTCCGGGCTCCAGACCCAGCTCCAGACTGGCAAAGCGCGTCTCCTTTCGGAATGCCTCCGCTGCGACTTGGTCGGCAGAGACGCCGAGGCGGATGGCGGAGCTTTCGCTCTTGAGCGGCTGCGCGCCTGTGAGCCACGAGCCAGCAGCGCGCGCGTGGTCGCCAGCGCCGTCGCCGTTGTTGCGCCCTTTGTCCTGCGCGAGGCCGGAGAGTACGAGGATGTCGTTCTTGTGCGGCGCGAGCGGCTGGAGCGTGTGCGGGAGCGCGAAGTCCACGCCCGTCGCGGCGGGCGTCCACTCGTTCATGTTCACGCCATTGGGCACGTAGAGAAAGCCCAGCCGCACCGGCGGCTTCCCCGCAGCGGCCAGCGCACGCGGCGCGAGTGATGAGAGGAATGGCAGCGCGACCGTCGCGCCGAGCCCGCGCAGGAAAGCGCGGCGTCCGAGTGTGTGTGTGGTCATGGTCGTGTGATAACTTTGGGTTTCGGGATGCCGCGCGGGATTTTCTCGGCGGCTTCGGAGACAGATTCTAGCGAGTGCGGGACGATAACCTCCACACGAGGGAGCGGCTTCGCGCCAACGGGTGCAGGGCTGGAGTGGAGGACGCTCACGGCGGGCGCGGAGACGAGCGCGTCGTGCGCTGGAAAAATGCCATGCGGCTGGCTGTCCCGTTTTGCGATAAGCTCCATCTGACGAGCGATTATCCGCTGATGCCCCGCTTCTTTGAACGCATCGCCATCCATCATCACCCGGAAGCGCGCCTCCGCATTCTCAAAGCGCTCCAGCCGCCGCTCCAGCTCGCCCAGCAGCAGCGCGGTATTTGCCGAGTGCTTGTTCGTTTTATCCGCCAACGCAGCCGCGAAACACTCGTGTGCGCGGGCCATGCAGTGCCGGGCGGCAGCAGGCTTCGCTTCGAGCTGCCACGACGCGCGGAGGTAGCTGTAGCCTGTATAATACGGCGGCGCCTTCAGCCGCTCCTGCATCTGCGCCAGCACGTAGTAAGTCGGATATTTCCCCGCAAACTGCGCGAAATCCTCCGTGGCGATGAACGGCTTCAGCGACGCCAGCACTTTCGGCGGGAACACGTCCATAAACAGCACCGCCCGGCACTTCGGGCACTGCGGGAGCGTGGGCGGCTGCACGACATCGCCGAGCTGCCGCAGGTCCAGCCGCAAGCCCTTCGCATCCGCAGAAGTCTCCATGCGCTGCTTCCACTTGAACCCATCGAAAGGACACGCAAAATCCTGATCGATGGAGTTCACTGCCAGCGCGACGTGGGCGAGGCAAAAAAGGATGATGAGTGCGCGGAGCATGATGCCTACGCTAACCACCGAGATACGCCTCGCGCACTTTCGGGTTCTCGCGCAGGGCGGCGGCGGTGTCTTCGAGGAGGATGCGGCCCGTCTCCAGCACGTAGCCGTAGTGGCTGACTTCCAGCGCGAGGTTGGCGTTTTGTTCGACGAGTAAAATGGTCAGCTTCAACTCGCGGTTGATCGCCACGATTTGCTCGAAGATCGTCCGCGTCAGCAGCGGGGCGATGCCGAGCGAGGGCTCGTCGAGGAGGAGGAGTTGCGGCTTGCTCATCAGCGCGCGACCGATGGCCAGCATCTGCTGCTCGCCGCCGCTCAGCGTCCCAGCGAGCTGTTTGCGCCGCTCTTTGAGCCGAGGGAAGACGCCGAAGATGAAGTCCATGTCTTTCACCTGCTGCGCCTTGTCCTTCCGCAAATAGGCGCCCATGCGCAGGTTTTCATCCACCGTGAGATTGGCGAACACGAGCCGTCCTTCCGGCGATTGCGCGATGCCGAGCGCTACGATCTTGTGCGCCGCCATGCCCCCGATGTCGCCGCCTTTATACGTGATGCGCCCGGCGCTCGGCTTCACGAGCCCGCTGATCGCGCGGAGCGTCGTCGTCTTCCCCGCCCCATTTGCACCGACGAGCGTGACGATGCTGCCCTGCTCCACCTTGAGCGAAACGCCGTGCAGCGCGGTGATACCGCCGTAATTAACTTGGACATCGTGGAGTTCGAGCATGGCCGCGATTGGGTAATGGGGCTTTCGCTCGAATGCCATACCAAATAACGAACCATGCGAGGTCGGGACGGATTTGCAGTTTTCGGTTGAATCTCGGGCGCAACGGCTCCATTTCCCCACCGTGCCCAGCATCACGCTTTTTCATGCGACGCCTGCGACTCCGAGCCGATTGGATTTATCCCCGGCGGAGGTCGCCGCGCGGTTGCGTCACTTGCCGGGGCTGGTGTTTTTTGATTCTTCAAAGGCGAGCGGCGAATCCCTCTCCATCGTCGCCGCTGCGCCGGTCGAAGTCATCTCCGGTCACATCGCGACGGACTGGCCGCGTCTTCAGACCGCGGTCGCCGCGCGGCGTCTGGATGGAGTGCGCGACGATGGCCTACCGCATGGATTCGCCGCTGGCTGGGTGGACTACGATGGCGCGTTTTGCTTCGGCATTTACGAAGAGGCGCTCATTTTTCGCCACAGCGCGCAGTGCTGGTTTGAGATCGGCGACCTCGCCGCGCAGATGGCCCCGGAGTCCACGGCGCACTGCGAGCGCCCCGAGTTTACGTCGCGCGGAAGCCGGACGGAGTTTTGCGCCGCAGTCGCCC
>CAMDQC010000031.1 GCA_945905735.1 Prosthecobacter debontii
AACTGTTCCATCCCAAGTTAAGCACACGGTCGGTCGTCTCACCTGTCGCAGCGGCGACGTAATTCAGTGTGACGCTCGCTTGGGCCTGGCCGTTGAGGTCGATGGTGCCGTTAGCGACCGTGATAGGCGCACCCAACTGACCGCTGGTCGAATGCACAGTGCCCAAGCCCGCGTTCGTGAAGACGCTGTTGAAAAATGATACATTCTGCGTAACGGCGGCGGTTGTCTGTGGGATGATTTGAGTCTTGCCGGTGTAGGTATTGGAATTCGAGAGCGTGAGCGCGCCGCCGTAGGACTTATGGATCCCACCCGAACCACTGATGATCCCGCTCAATTCCTGGGCAGAGGTGCTCCAGAGTTGCAAGGTGCCGCCAGTCCCGGTGGAGATGTTACCACTATAGACTCCTGCTGGGCCAAACTGGGTGGCCGTGTTATTGCCAATTCGGAGAGCGCCACCCGTGTTGACCGTCATGGAACCAGAGGCAGGGTTATGGTTGCCCGTCAGGATCAGCGTGCCGCCGTTGACCGTCATCGTAGTGGCAGCAATGGCACTGCTCGTCACGTTCAGCGTGCCGCCGCTGACCGTAAACGAAGAGGCTGTATTGGTGCTGTTCGTCAGATTCAACTGGCCGGCACTGACCGTCACCGCACCTGTGATCGAGAGGGGACCGCTGATGGTCACAATGCTGCTGCCGGACTTAAGGATGCTGCCGCCGCCAGTCTGCAGTTCCGAGATGGTGCCGCCGATGTTGTATGTGGTTGATCCGGCGTTGTCGCCGTTGCCGGTGAGGGTTAGCGCGGATACGCTGCTGGCCGTGCCGAGCTGGATATTGTTGTTGATGGTGTAATTGATGACGGGGTCAGCCGCGGGAGCGACGTTTTTGACGCTATTGAAGCTGATCGTGCCGGTGGCCGCAGAAAAGTTCAGGGCATCGCCCTGAAGGGTCATCGTGAGACTGGCACCAGACGTCGCGCTACCGAAGCCGTTAAGCGTCAGAGCGCCCAACTCGAATGCCGAGCCGCCGTTGTTGAGATTGGCCGTCTGCGTGGACGGAACCGTGTTTGGCAGCGAGGTGGTGGTATCTGCGAAAAACCGGATGGTGGTGTCGGAGGCGCTGACCGGAACGACGACGCCGGTCCAGAGGCCTAGCGAGTTGGCACCGCCGGTGAACCAGTCGAGAGTGGCAGTAGGCGTGCCGGTCACGTTGGAGGGATCCCACGTGTAGGTCGCGGCCTGCGCAGACGGCGCGGCGAGCAGCGCGGCGATGGAGCCGGCGAGAAAGAATTTGCGGATGGTGGACTGGGTTTTCATAGCGACGATGGTTTTGAGGCGGTTGTTTTGATTGCGGTGGCCTTCGCGCACACTGTGCTAGAGCGCACGAAGATGTGACAATATCGCTGCCGGTACTCCGCCATACCCACAAAATCAAATTGAATTCCCCTAGACAGCTACACCCTTTTGGGACAAAGCGCGTTCGATGAATCCAATCCGTCTTCTTTCCGCCAGTGCGCAAGTCGCCGCGCACCTCCGCACAGAGCTGGACCGAGGTCGCTGGAGCGGAGGGATGCCCGGCGTGAACTGGCTGGCGGCGGAACTCGGCGTCAACCGCAAGACGGTCGTCGGTGCGCTCCGGCAACTCGAGAAAGATGGGGTTCTCGAGAGCCAGGGGCAGGGCCGAAACCGACGCATCATCCCGCCAGACGGAAAGACCGCGCGACCGATGCGGATCGCCTTGCTAGGCCACGAGCCGTTGGTGAGCACCGAGGGCTATCTGGTCGAGCTACAGCATCTACTTATAGCTGCGGGCCATACCGCATTCTTCGCCAAAAAATCGTCACAGGACCTTGGAATGGATGTGGCGCGCATCAGCAGTCAGGTGAGACAGACCGAGGCGGACGCATGGGTCATCTGCTCGGGCTCGCGGGGAGTGCTGGAGTGGTTCTGCGAGCAGCAGGTGGTGGCGTTTGCGCTGTTCGGTCGCCGCGAGGGGCTGCCCATCGCGGCTATTGGGCCGGACAAACGTCCTCCCGTCGCCGCCGCCACCCGCCAACTGATCAGCCTCGGCCATCGTCGGATCGTGCTCGTGGCCCGCAGGGTGCGGCGAATGCCACAGCCGGGGCGCTCCGAGCGCGCCTTCCTCGATGAGCTTGATGCCCACGGTGTTCCGGTGGGCGATTACAATCTACCGGATTGGGAAGAGACCACCGAAGGCCTGCAAGAGCTCCTCACCTCGCTCTTCCGAGTCACGCCCCCGACGGCGATGATCATCGACGAAGCGTCGCTCTTCGCCGCAGTGCAGCAGTTTCTCGCCGCCCGTGGAATCCGCGTGCCGCAACACGTCTCGCTCATCTGCACGGACGCTGATCCGACATTTACGTGGTGCTCTCCATCCATTTCCCACATCCGATGGGATGCGGGTCCGGTGATCCGCCGCATCGTGCGTTGGGCTGCAACAGTAAGTATCGGCGGAAAAGACGTGAAGCAAACGCTCACCGCCGCAGAGTTCGTCCCCGGCGGCACCATCGGCCCGTGCGCGAAGTAACTGCGGGGATGAGTTTCCTCAGCGCGGCTTCACGTCGAGCATCAACTTCTGAATCCACACGTTGCGAAACTGCACGGGGTTGTGGTGGCCTTGGAGCTTGATGGGGCGGGGCTCGGGGCCTTCCTTTTCGCCGGCTCCGGTCTTGCCGGTGATGGCGTAGTCGTCGTGGATTAAGCCGCCGTTGTGATAGACCGTGATGCGGGCGTTCTCGCTTTTCTTTTCGCCCTCAAATCGCGCGGCGCGGAAGACGATGTCGTAGCTCTGCCACTCGCCTGCCTTCTTGCTCAGAAACTGGTCGGGTTTCTTTTGGCGGTAGATGCTCCCGCCGTAGCTGTGGGTGTATTCCGCCTCCGGGATTCCGAATGAGTTGTGGATCTGCAGCTCGTAGCGCTTTTGGATATAGACCCCGGAGTTGCCGTTGGCCTCGCGGTCTTTCGCGTCCTTCGCATCGTTCACGTTGAACTCCACGTGCATCCGGAAATCGCCGTAGGCTTCCTTCGTGACGACGCTATCCCACATCGGCGAGGCCGTGAGAATGCCGTCGGCAAAAACCCACTTCGTCGGCTCTGCGCCCTCGGGCACAAGGTTGTAGCCACTCGGCCCGACCAACTCGACCGCATCCGCCGGGCGTTCCACTTTACTGATGTCGATGATTCCCTTGGTCGTTGCGGGAGCCGCCCGCCCAGCGAGAGCGAGACTGAGGAAGGTGAGAGCGAGAATGCGTTTCATATTCATGGCTGCACCATCACAAATGCCGGACGCGAGAGCACGCCTTTGGACAGCGCGCCGTAGTGGTCCGACCGCCAGAAATCCTTCAGGTCCGCCGCGGTGATGAGCTGGATGCCCGGCGTGGCGACGGCGGGATTGCAGAGGATGTAGAGGTTTTCCGCCGCGAGGTAGCCGCAGACGTTCAGCGTGTGGCCGGCGCTGCCGCCGGGGTATTGCGGGCCGATGTATTTGAAATCAACAACCACGGGACGCCCGGCATCGAGTTCGGTTTTTAGAAAGGCAGTGGCTTGGTCGAAGCCCGCGTCGTCCGGGGTGAAAGTGATGAGCTTCCATTGCTGCCCGATCTTCTTCGAGGCATCGAGAAGATGGCCCCAATCGGTGCCCGTGCCGAGCGGCGAAGGGCAGAGCTTTTTGAAATCCCACCCACCGAGCGTGCCGCCCTGAAACCGCGCAAACGTCGCGCACGCCGTGGACCCGCAGTTGTTGTAGCCCTGGTGGATGTGCGACATCTGCACGAATGCCGACTTCCCCGCTTCGCCTTTGCGCTGGCGGAGTTCGACGAGCTTCAAAAGGTCGGCCGCCTGCTGCGCGGAAGCGTCGGCCGAGGGTTGCGCGGGATGCCCGGTCGGCCCGGTGGGCCGGAGCTTCGATGCCTTTGTCCAACTCGCCTTTGCCGCGTCCAGCTCCCCGGCTTGAAACTGCATCTCGCCCAGCACCACGAGCCCGGAGGGGTCGTTCAATTCCGCCGCGCGCTCGGCGAGGCGGCGGGCCTGCGCGGGATCGGACGCGACTCCTTCGCCGGAAAAATACGCCATCGCCGCACAAGACGCCGCCCGCCCGTGCCCTCGCTCCGCCGCGCTCTTCCAATACTCCAGCGCTTTCGGAATATCCTGCGCCGTCCCCTGCGCACCGAAGTAGCACTGGCCGAGATTAAACGCCCCCGCCGCAGAACGCTCCGCCGCCGCTTTGAAATACCCAAACGCAATCTCCGGACTGCGCTGCACGATGGCCCCGCGGAGATACGCCACGCCCACCAAATCCATCCCATCCGCATTGCCGCCATCCGCCGCCCGATGCGCCCACTTCAGCCCGAGCGACTCGTCCTTCGCCACGCCCTTGCCCTCGCGATACCGGGCCGCGAGCGCCGCCTGCGCAGCCGCATCGCCGCCCTCGGCACGCGTCGCGAGCGCCGGCAAATCGAGCGCGTCTTCAGCGGAAAGGATCGGCGTTGTGAGAATCATGGCGGCGGCGAGTGCGATGTGGATGTGGTTCATGGAATTGCTTGGTGTGTGACTTTCCGGCGGACGAATACTTTGGCCCCGACCGTCGGCAGCGTGAAGTTGATGCGGCACACCCACCTCTACCGCCAATCATTTCCTTCCTGAAGACTTCCCTCATTTTATCTGCTCGAAATAAAGAGACGTTCCCAAACCGAGCGATGGGCGGCGGGCGGGACGCCCACCCTACAAAGCGAACGCGCTGCCGAGCGCCTGCTCAGGCTAAACAGATACTGTCGCTACGCGAAAGGACGCTGCCCTGTGTGTTCTCTTCTCCGGAGAATATTTTTGGCGATCCCCCTACTTCGCCTTCGCATCGTATTCCTTCCAAAACTCCGCCATCGGCACGATGCGTCCGCCAGACACTCGGACTTTGAGTTGGGTCATCTTCCGCAGCCAGACGGCCCCGGGCGCGACCGGGTTGAACGAAATAAATTCGAGCTTCGGGCAGGTGGCGAGGACGGAGAAATCCTTGATCAGGGGCGAGGGGAAGTGCGCCTCCCGCAACGGCGCGCCGCGCAAGGCGGAGATGTCTTCGAGCACGCCTTCGGAACCGCTCTCGAGTCGTTCCAAGGGCGCGCCTTCGAGCCCGGCAAGGGTGCTGATTCGATTCCTGAAACCGAGGTCGAGGCTCTTCAACGGAGCACCCCGCAGCGGGGTGAGATCGGAGACCGGATTGTCGTAGATGTCGAGTGACTCGAGTGGCATGCCTTGCAAGCCGTCGAGGGAGACGACGGTCCCGCAGCGATTCAGGTTCAGCTTGCGCAGCGGCATCCCGCGCAGGGGCAGCAGCGAGCGCACTTTGGTCTGCCGGGCATCCAGGCTAAGCAACGGCAGACCGCTGAGTGGTGAAAGGTCTTCGATCGGATTGCTTACGATGCTCACTCCCGAGATGGGCAGTCCGCGCAGCTTCGCGAGCGGACCGAGGTCGGAAATGGCGAGCGATGTGAGACTGATCCGCCAACTGCCGTCACTATGGCGGCTGACGCGCCCATTGATCGAGCCCCAGCCGGCCAATTGCTTCCACGGGAGCACGGCGTCCTCGATGGCTGCGGCGATGGCGGCATCGCCCTTGCCGAGCTGTAACGCGAGCGGCCCGGCCTCGGCCTCGCGTTTTTGGTCGAGCATCGCGCGGAGCAGCGATTGCAGATCGGCGGATGAAAGCTCCGCGCCTTTCGAGCGTGCGAGGAGCTGTTCGCACAGGGCGAGGTTCACCGTGGCCGACGCGTCGCCTTTGCGCAGCGCGAGCACGTGGCGGTAGCCGGCGGCAGCGTCGGCGAGCTTCAGCGAGGCTTGCATCAAGTGCGCGCGCTGTAGGTGAAAGTCCGCGTTTTCCGGCGCGATGGTCAGCGCGAAGTCCAGCTTCTCGACCGCCTCATCGAGCTTGCGATCCGAGACGAGCGCCCGCGCCTGCGCCGCGAGCGAAGGTGCCGCCGCGCCGAGTTTCTCCAGCGCGCGCTCCGCCCGTCGGCCCTCGGAGACCACCTTTGCGGTGAAAGCCACGCTCACCGCGAGCACGGCGGCGGCACCGATGCTGGCGGCTTTGTTGCGTTTGATGAGCAGCTTGATCTGCGTCCAAGCGCCCGCGTTTTCCGCGCTCGTCGCGAAGCCGTTTTGGAAGGCGAGCAGGTCGGCTTGCAAGTCCTCGACGCGCGGGTAGCGGGCAGGGATGGTGAGCGCGAGGGCTTTGCGGCAGACGGCGAGGAGCGAGGCGGGGATTTGGGTTTTGTCGGTGCCCCACTCGACCGCGCCGCGCTGCACTTTACTGACGATCTCCATGACTTTCGCGCCGGTGACGACGGGGCGCAGGTGGAGCAGCTCGAAGAGGATCGTGCCGAGCGCGTAGATGTCCGAGCGGGCGTCGAGCTTCTCGATTTCGCCGCGCGCTTGCTCGGGCGACATGTAGGTGGGCGTGCCCATGATGCTGCCCGTCTGCGTGCGCATCGCGTCGCCCTCATCGGCTTTTGCGGAGCGGACGACGCTCGCGCGCTCGGTGCTGCCGACGAGTCGGGCGAGGCCCCAATCCATCACCAGCACTTCGCCGTAGTCGCCGAGCATGATGTTCTCGGGCTTGAGGTCGCGGTGGATGACTCCCTTGCTGTGGGCAAACGCGATGGCATCGCACACTTTCTGGAAAATGGTGAGCAGCGCCGCGAGCGGGTATTTTTTCGCCACCTCGCCGACGCCTTTCGCCAGCAGCTCGATGACCTTTTTCAGCGTGATGCCGCGCACCATTTTCATCGTGTAGAAGACCTCGCCCTGCTCGTTCACGCTCAGCTCGTGGACGGGGACGATGTTCGGGTGCTCAAGCTGCGCCCAATGACGTATTCGCCAGGCGGCACCGTCTTGCGGAGCAACTCTTCACCGTCCTTGGAAATGATGATCTCGGTCTGCGGGACTGTCATGGCAGGAATACTGGAGAAACCAGCGAGACTGGCCAAGCGCGAAAGTGCGTCCTATTTCACCACGCGGACCCGCATGAATTGGGCGTTGCTCGCGGCGGTCGCTGTCCACGTTTCTGTGGCAGTGTTGTTGCCGTTGTTGATGTGCGCGGTGCGGGTGGTGTCGGCGGTCCAGGTCGTGAGGTCGGTACTGACTTCGACGTTGAGCGCGAGATCGTCGGCGGCGAGGCGACGGGGGAAGGTGATTTGGAGGCGACCATCAACGGTGCGACTGGCGGCGATGGGCGAGGCGTTTTGCACGGTGTCGTTGGTGGAAAAGAAATGCTCCAGCAACGCGGGGATGCCGTCTTTATCGACATCCGCGAGCGCGGTGCCGGTGAATGGGAGCGCGGTGTCGCTGGTGGTCGGGTTGCCGTTGATGGCGGTGCTCGTGCGCCAGCTTGAGGCGAGCGTGGGAGCGGCGGGGTTTGCAAGGATGAGGCTGTAGCCGTCGCCGTCTGCGCTGTCGGGCCACGGGGCCACGTCCTGGTAGTTCATGGAAAAGAGCGTCGTTGCACCGACGGAGAGCGTGAGCGTGTCGCCGTCGTTGCCGAGGCTATCGAAATACACGCCTTCGACGGGAATGTTGATGCCGTAGCGAAGTTGGAAACTGTAGAGGTTTGCGCAGAGGATGAGTCTTCCGCTAGGCGCAAGCAGTACGTCGCGATTGTCCGGGAAATCGTAGCTGATTCCCGCAGTGAATTTCGCGCCGCGCAAGTTGATGGCGTGCGGCCTCGTGTTCCACAATTCGATGAACTCCGAGTCGTCGTCGCCCTGCGGGTTGTAGTGGATTTCGGAAAAGACGACATCGCCCGGCGCGAGCGCGGTGACGGTGTAAAAGGCTTCGTTCAGCGCGCTCCAAGTCGTGCCGGTGCGCGACCGGGCGCGGAGCCAGGTGTTTTGCGAAATCGTCGCGGTGCTCGCGACGATTGCGGCGGGGTTCACATTACCGCCGGGGAGTCGCGGGTCGCTGCCATCGGTGGTGAAATAGACGGTCGCACCGCTCACGGGAAAATTCACCACTGTGCCCGCCGTGACGGTGCTGCCGACAAATGCGGGCGCGACTTGCGTGGGGTAGTAGCCGACGCCGACGGCTTGGAGCTGGCTGATGACGGTCGCGGTGCGGGCGGGGAAGTGGGTGTTCAGCGTGGCATCGCGATAGGTGAGCCACTCGGCAGGCGTGCGGTAGTGCGCGGTGCTCACGGTGCTCCAGCGGGCGGCATCAGCGTAAAATGCGCGTTCGATTTCCGCGCACATCGGCGTGAGGCGGGCGATGTTTGCGGCGGGCGTGAGCGGGCCATTTCCAAAAAGGGCGCGGTGGATGCGGTCGGCGAAGAGCATCTGGAAATCTGCGTCGCCCGAGTAATGGAGCGCGGAAAGTATCCCGCCGGGGCCGTCGCCGTTGAGCCGCCCGGTGTTTGGCGCGGCGGTGCGGGCGGTGTTGTTGGAGTTGCTGTCCCAAGCATTGATGGCGAGCCAGCCGTCGGCGTCGTTCAGCCAGAATTTCTGTCCGCTGCCGATGTCGTTTGGGCCGGTGTTGCGCCATTCGTTTTCGGAGTTTCCGAACATCCACATGACCATGAAATCGAGGTAGCTGTTGATGTTCAGATACGGCTTCACTGCGGCGTAGTTGGTGCGCAGAGATTTGATGCGCGTCCATGCGGCACCGCTGCCGTCGTAGGGATCGCCGGGGTCGGCCCAGCCGCCGACGTTGAGGTTGCCGTTGATGCTTTCGACCGAGGTGTCCGGCCCGCCAAAGTAGGCGTTGTGGTGGTCTCCGCCCCACCGCTCGCGGAGGTGATAGAGGCCGTGGTAACTCCCGTTCAAATACATGTGAACGAAGCGTCCGTGCGTGCTGAATTGGCCCATCTCAAACATCACGGCGTCGCTGAACATGTTCGACATGGAGAAGCCCCGCAATTTCATGTCGTGCGAGCCGCTGCGCAGTTCCAAATCATCGAAAGTATCCACAGGTTTCCAGCCTCGCGCGTAGTTGGTAAACACGCCGGGGATTGTGATGCTCGTCGCTCCGTAGTCGGCTTTGAATTTAAAGCGGAAGCTCTTCTTTGCGAAGTTCGTGAATGCGCCACCAAACAGCTCCACGCCCGCATTTTCCTGCACGCCGACGCCGGCCGGTGGGATGAATTCAAACGAGCACCCAACGTCCGTCCCATTCACAATCGTGCCGGGCGTGACGACGGAGATGCTCGGCAAATCCGTGAGCGCGGCGACCATCTGCGGACCGTAGGTGGCGTGCTGCGTGATGGTCGTGCTCATCGCGGGCTGCGTCACGACATCCGCCGGGAAGATGTAGGTGTTTGTGTCCACATTCGTCGGCGCGAAGTTTGTGCGAAATGCGGCTGCGCGGAGCGTCGTCGTTGCGGAGATTGTGATCGGGCCGCCGTAGAGCGTGCCGGTGGTAGCTGTGGGTTCCGCGCTTGTCGTGGTGTAGCGGATTTCCGCACCGGGCGTAGTGGTCGTAATTGCGACGGTCTGCGGCGCGGAAAAGATGCCGCGCTTGATGGAGAAGGTGGTGTCTTCCACGACACCGTCAAACGCCGTGCCATTCGCTGCGCCGGGTGTGGACGGCTTGAAATACTTTATGAAACCGCCGACGGCCCCGCAGCTTGTGCTGGCGAAGTGTTTCGGGAACGTCAGCGTCGTCGGGTAGTCGGAAGGGAATCGCTGCACGAGTGCGCCGCCGGGAGCGGAGAGCGCGAGATATTCGCCAGACGCTGCGAGGTTGAAATTTGTGTGCAGCGGCGAGCCGGAAACAGCGCGATTCTTTTGCGAAGCAAAGACGACGAGGTATCCGCTGGGGGCGATATTCGCGAGGGGGAAAGCCCAGTCGTCGCCCGCCGCAAACGTATCGGTGAGCGTGTAGCCGGCGAGGTTGAGCGTGAAGGTGTTTGGGTTGTGCAGCTCGATCCAGTCGGGCCGGTCACCGTCTTCATCGCGGAGGAGACCGGCGGCTGCTTGGAACTCCGTGATGCTCGGATGCAGCGCTGCCGCGTTGACGGCGATGACTACGCTGGCGGTCGCTTGCGACGAAGCGCCCATTGTCGCGGTGAGGAGATAAGTCGTCTGCGTCGCCGGTGTCACTGTAGCCGTTCCCGTCGCCGCGACGGTGCCGATTCCGGAAATGGAAACGGTGTCCGAGCCCGTCACGCTCCACGAGAGTTGCGCGTTTGCGGGGAGGCCTGGGCCGCCGATGTTTCCAGCCGTGGTGGTAAATGAGTTAATGACCGGCGGGGGCGGGACGTCTTCGTGGGATTTTACGTCGTCGAACCAAAAGCCGGGGTTGCTGCCGTTTTGGGAGCTGTAGTTGATGAGCGTCGGGAGATTGGTTGCGCCGGATGCGGTTTGCCAGACGGTGAGGTTCCCGACGCTGCGCGTGAACTCCGTGGAGTTTGGCTCGCTGAGCACAATCTCGTAATTCCAGCCCGCAGTGCCGAACGCGTGTCCGGTGACGCGGATGCGATAGACGTTTTTCGTATCGCCCGCATCGGCCAAATCGCCGTCGGCATTTGCATCGGTGGAGGGCAAAAGCGTTCCCAGTGTCGGTAGCGAAATCCACGAGGAAAGCGTGCTGTTAAATACTGCGAACGCGCCTGCTTCGTAGCGCAGGTTGATGCCTGTCGTCTGTCCGCCGAGCGCGATAATGGCCGAATATTGGCGCGATGTCGTGGAGCGGACGGCAAAGTAGTTTTCGAGCGACCACTCTGCGCCCCACGCGACAGTCTGCGTCATCGCCTGCGACGTCGCCGTGTGGCGTGCGCCTTGCAGCGAGCCGGGCGCGATTCCCGGCATCGCCGCCGGGGCGCCCACAAGCGTCCAGCCGGTGGAAAACGGCGTCGCTTCAAAATTGCCGTTTGTGAGAGCAAGCGCGCTGCCGGATAAGCCGAGGCAGAACGCGAGGTTCGCGATGAATACTGAGAGCGCTTTGGTCATTTAAAAAACTTGTGAGAAACTGAGTGGCGGCGCCGCTCCCCAGCGACCCCGCCACCCGAGAGCCCCGCAGACGCACACCGTTTAAACGGCGACGCGCCCATCGGAACCCTTCATCCCAGTGCTGGATTACCCGTCAAGAACCTCCAGCACCACTCCACCGAGGTCCCCGTCAAGAACCCCGCTGAAAATCGTAGTGCCTCTACGCACGGCGGCGGCGGAAGCCGAGCATCCCGAGCCCGCCGAGCAGCAATGCGGCGCTGCCGGGTTCAGGGACGAGCACGACGCTGTTGCCGGCGTAGTTGTAGTCGAGGTGGAATGTATTTGCGCCGACGGTGAATGTGGCGTCGTCGGCAATTGGGGTGCCGAGGACGCTGAAGAGGCCGCCGTCCCACGTGCCGGTGTAGGTGATGAATGGGAGCGGGGTGCCGTCGTAGGTCCCAGCGGCGAGGTCGGTGACGCTGAGGACTGTGTTGTTCGTCGCGGCGAGGCTGAGGTTGCCGGTGACTGCGAGCAGGTCGGTGGTGTAGGCGGTGGTGTTGATTTCCAGCGCAAATGTGGAGCCCGCTGCGAACGATGCGCTGCTGCTGTTGAGCGTGCCGATGCTTGCTCCCGGCGATAGTGTGCCACCGGTCACGACGTTAAGTGCGCCGATGGTGCCGCCGTCTCCGCCGAGGGTGGCGGTGTTGTTCACGGTCACTGCGCTGCCGCTGATGCTGCCACTGACGAGCAATGTTCCCCCGTTGACGGTGGTCGCGCCTGTGTAGGCATTCACACCGCCGAGTGTCCAGGTTCCGGTGCCAGTTTTGGTAACGGTGAGCGCGGCAGTGCCGGTGATGTCGCCGAGCAATTCGCCGTTCCCTGCCCCGGTGAGGCCGAGCGTCGGAAGTGTGCCGGTGCCGCCGACCGTGACGTTACCGCTGAGCGAAAGGAGCTGGCCGACGACGGTGTTTTCGATGATGCCGCCGTTGCCCTGTGCTAGGTTGCTTAGGACGCTGATGTCGCGGTCGCTGGAGCCACCGCTGGGTCCGGTGAACTGAAGTGTGCCGGTGTTATTGAAGCCATCCTGACCGAGCGTGAACGCGGTCCCTGCGCCCGCAGCGGAAGGAACTCCTCTGGTCGCGATGGAGTTCACGCTGATGGTTCCCTTTGATACCACCAGCGCACCGGTCCATGCGTTTGCAGGATTGGTGAGCGTCAATGTGCTCGTCTCCGTATGGGTGACGGGGCCGGTGTGTGAGGATGGAATGAGCCCGTTCATCGTGATGTTGCCGTTGCCTCGGTAGAGGAGGTTCAGGGCGTTGCCGGTGATGTCGCCATTCAAGGTGAGCAGGCCAGTGCCACTGTTGGTGATCGAGGCGTTCGCAGCCGCGTTCGTGAGGTTAATCACTCGGTCCGTAGAAGTCGCGGTGCCACTGTAGGTGAGCGTTCCACTGAGGTCTATGGTGCCTTCGGCGACTGTGGTCGGTGCACCGAGTGCACTGGCTCCTGCGCCGACGTTGCCGATGCTGTTGAAGGTGAGTCCGCCAGCGGAGATGGTCGTTTTTCCGGTGTAGGTGTTCGCGCCAGTCAGGGTCAAAATTCCGGTGCCTGCTTTGGTGAATCCGCCGCCGGTGGAGATTGGGTGAGTGAGCAGCGCTTGGGTGACGGTGATGTTGTTCGCGAGGTCGAAGTTCGCGCCGCCGTCCTGAATGAAGGCGTTTGAGAGCCCGCCCATATAAGTGGCGCTGGCAGCGAGCGAGCGCAAGATGCCACCGTCGAAGTGAATCGTCGCAGTGGAGCCAGTGCCGCGCACTGTGGGGAATGCAGGGAGCGTCACGTCTGCGGTGCCGCCGATGTTGATGACAGCGATATTCGTGTTGCCCGCAGCAAGGACCGTGAACGTGCTGGCGATGAAAGTTCCGCCCGTGAGGGTGAGGGTGGAATTGAGGTTGATACCATTCACACCGCCGGCGCCGCCGCCGCCGATGCCGAGGATGCCGACGTTTGCAGTGCCGCCGGTCTGGTTGAAGAGCGTGGTCGTGTTGTCGGCGGCAGTAGTGTCAGAGCGCCCGATTTGGAGAAATGCGTTACCGCCGCCGCCGGAGGCAGCGGTCATGTTTAGGACGCCGGTGCCGCTGAGGTTAAAGATGCCGGTCGCGTTGGCATTCACGCCAAGCATGATGCCGCGGGTCGCGCTGGTGATGGTCGTGATGCTTCCGCCGCTGAGGTTGTAGGTGCCTGTGTTTCCGACCGTGTTCTGCCCAATCAGAAGCTGGTTGCCGCTAGTGAACGTGATTGCGCCGCCGCTTTGATTGACGGTTCCTGTCCCAGGTGTCGTGGCCTGATTACCGACGTTGAAATTGTTGGCAGCGAGGGGATAAGTGCCGGTTGAGATATTGAGCGTGGCGCTGAGTCCTGCGGTGTCGCCGACGGTAATGGCTCCGATGTTCCCTGTTTTTCCGCCAGAAATCGTGAGCGTACCTTCGCGGACGGTGAATGCGCCGGTGTTGGTGTTCACTCCTTGCAAGTCCCACGAGCCGCTGCCCGTTTTGAGCACAGCCACCGAGGTTGCGCTGCCGTTGGAGATGACGCCCGTCACGACATTCGCGGTGTTCGTTCCGCCGAGGCCGAGGACGTGTGCGCCGGTGACACTGGCGGAATAGCTGCCGATGCTGATGGGCGCGCTGTTTCCGTTATAGGTGCTGGTGTTTGCGCCGACGCTGGTGATGGCTGGCAGGCGGAGCGAGTAGCCGTTTCCGCCGCTCACGTTGATGGTCGTCGCGCTGACGTTGAAGCCGCCGGGCGCGAGTGTGAGTGCGTTGTTCGTTCCGGCGCCGGTGAGTTGATCCACGTCGATGGAGACAGTCGCGCTGCCGAGTCCGCCCATGCTGTTTGCGCCAGCAAATGTGACGGCGCTATCGCTGCGCAGTTGCAGTGTGCCGCCGGAGTTGAGCAAGAGCGGCTGGTTGGCAGTCCGTTCGCCGGAGAGCGCGGTGGAGACGCCCGCCGTGGTGTTGCCTGCCTTCGCCTGGAGTTGGAGTGTGCCGTTAACGACGGTCTGACCGTTCGTCGCAGCCGGGCGTGCGGAGTTTTCGCCGGAAAGAATCACGGTGCCCGCGCTGACGGTCAGCGCGCCAGTGAACGTGTTATTGGCGGTCAGCTCCAAAGTGCCGTTGCCCGCTTTGGTAAGACCGGAACCGGAGATGACACCGCCCACGGTGAGCGTGCTGGCGGTGGTGGTGACGGTTTTCGAGACCGGAACGGAAACCGCGCCCGTGCCGAGGTTGAGCGTATTGCTTCCGGCAAATGTGAAGTCACCCGCCCAGACTTGCGCATTGTTGTTGGTGAGGGTGAGTGCGCTGGCTGCGTCAAGTGTGCCGCCGCTGACGGTCAAGGTGCCGGTTCCGAGCGCCGCGCCGTTTGCAAGGCTGAGCGTGCCGGAGACGAGCGTGGTGCCTGCGGAATACGTGTTTACGCCCGAGACGGTAGCGGCTCCTGCGCCGCTGTATGTGACGGGTTTTGCGCCGGAGATCGCACCGCCGAGCGTGAGCGATGTTCCCGCTCCCGGCGTGATGTTTGCAGCGCCGTTTAGTACGATTGGAGCGTTGATGGTGTGGCTGCCGCTTGTGACGGAGATTGCGCCCGCCGCGATGCCGTTTTCAAGCGTGATGGTGTCGCCTGCGCCGCCGGAAACGGTGTAGGCGTTTGCATTGTCAAAAATGATCGAGCCCACCGTCTTCGCGCCGTCCACTGCGACGCTCGTCGGCGTGGCTGGCGTGAGGCCAAATGTGGCAACTGCGCCGACGCTGTTTGGCGCGCCGCCGGTCCAGTTTCCGGCATCGGTCCAGAGCCCGTTTGCCGCGCCGCCGGTCCAATCGGACGCTACCGCCGTGCCGACGGTGAGTGTGATCGTGCCGCCTGCATCCGCGACGGAATACGTCTTGCCCGCCTGCGAATTCGCCACGGAGAGGTTCGTGAGCGCACCACCAAAGCCGGTCGCGTAACTGAAGATCGTGTAAATGCCATCCGCCGTGAGCGCCGAAACGCCGCCAGTCGCAAAAAGGCTGAGCGCACCGCCGTTGAGCGTCAGGCCGCTCGCATTCGTGACGGCGATGAGGTCGTTCGTTCCGCCAAATTCATACGCAAGCCCGGAGCCTGCATCGAGCGTGAGACTGCCGACGGTGAGCGTGCCCGCCGTGGTCGAAGTCGCAGGCGAAATCATGCCGCCGGAATTCACCGTGACCGTTCCCGCGAGTGTGCCGATGCCGGAAAGCGTGCCGGAATTCGCGACGGTGGTCGCGGATGAGGCGAGAGTATTATTTACCAGCAACGTGCCCGCATTTACCGCAGTCGTGCCGGTGTATCCTTGCGCGGCTGCAAGTGTGAATGTGCCGATGCCCGATTTCACTAAACTGCCCGCGCCGGTGATGTTGCCGGAGTAGGAAGTCGAAGTGGCATCGCCCGTAGTGAGCGTGCCGCTGCCGAGGGTGACATTGCCGCCGAGCACGCCGCCGCCTGCGAGCGAGCCGATGCTGCCGGTGAATCCATTGAGGTCGAGGACCGCCGCTGCTGCATCCGTCATCGTCACCGCGGAGTTTGGATTGAGCGCTCCAGTTGCGCCAGCTTGCAAAATACCGCCCACCACGTTGGTCGCGCCAGCGCCAGTGTTAGTGCCGGAAAGGATGAGCGTGCCAGCATTCACAATGGTCGCGCCCGTGTAGGAATTGTTTCCAGAAAGGGTCCAATCATTGGTATTCGCTTTCGTCACAGAGACGGTTCCAGAGCCATTGATAATCGGACCGGTTACAGTATTGCCCGTGGCGGTTCCGTCAAACTGCACGTTGTAGGCTGCGGTGTTTTGCACCGGGCTAATGGTGCCGATGGAGAGCATTGCCGTCGTTGGATTCAGAAGCGTCGTCCCAGCGCCGCCGCCGGATGGACGCAACGCAGCGAGATAGAGGCTGTAGCCGTTGCCGCCGGTAACGTTGAGCGTGACGTTGCCGATCCCGGTCGCAGGGATGCCGTTGAGTTGGACGACGCCGTTGGTTCCGGTGCCGTTATTGTTCACGTCGATGTTTGTCGTGATGCCGCTGTTCCCGATCAGCGAGTTGGGCAACGAGATATTTCCGCCACCGTCCAACCGGAACAACAGGCTCGGCGTGGTGACACCCGTCGAGAGGCTGATACTCCCGGTGCCGGCACCCGCAGGATTGGTCACCTGCAAAGTCGTGTTGGTGCCGCCGTTGATATTGATTTGCGAAGTCGTGCTGGAGCCGTTCGCAATCACGGTGCCGCCTTGGATGGTCGTAGTGCCGGTGTAGGTGTTCGTGCCGTTGAGCGTGAGCGTGTTCCCGCCAATTTTCAGCAGGTTGATTGCGTTCGCTCCGCCATTTGGATTCACGATTGCAGCGGTGTGTGTGAAGTTCCCGCTCGCCGTATCGAGCCCGAGCGTCGAGCCCGTCTGGAAGCCGCCCGTCGGCGTCCCGAGCCCGGCAATCGTGGATACATTTACCGCGGTGAAGTCATTCGTCCCGCCGACGCTGAGCATCATCGTCGCCCCGCTGGCGACGGTGATGTTTGTGTCCGTCCAGCTTGCCGGGTTATTGGCGTAAAGAGCGGAAGGCTTTGTGTATGAGACGCGTCCCGCATTGATTGCAGTCGGCCCGGTAAATGTATTCAGGCCGCTGAGAGTCAGATTTCCGGCGCCCGCTTTTGTCAGGCCACTGCCCACGACGGATTCGCTGATGCCGTTGGAAAACTGCACGGAAATTCCGGCTACGGTCGTCCCGAGCGCCGAGTTCAATATCCGTGTTCCGGCAAGCGCGGCCGGGCCGCTAAAGATGAGTGATTTTTCCGCGGCGAGTGTTGGGAATGTCGTATCCGCAACAATGCTCACGGGGTTGGGGATCGTCCGGTCTGCTGTGGTGTTTGAGCGAAGTTGTCCGCCGTTCAAGGTGAGGATGCCGCCGACGCCGAATGGATTCGCTACATTTCCCGCAACGATGACTCCCGTGCCGCTAATCGTCGTGCCGCCCGTGTAGGTGTTCGCACCGCCGATGGTGATCGTGCTCGTGCTGGTGTTGCTGAGTGTGAGTCCGCCGACACCCGCGATGATGGAGTTTACCGTGAGAGCAAACGCCGCGGTGTTCGTAATCGTTCCGCCGCTCGCGCCAAGTGTGATGCCACGAAACGCATTCAGCGTCACTGCGGCCGTCGGCACGAATCGCAGGGTGCCGCCGTTGAAGGTCAGATTCCCCGGCGTGGCTGCCGCTGGAACGGTGCCGAGTTGCGAGGCAGCGCTCGCTGCGCCGTCTGTTGCGATGGACGTGGTGCCACTGTTAAAGTAAGTGCCGCCCGTGTAAGTATTCGCGCCGCTCGGGGTAAAAATACCGGTGCCCGTGCTGGAGTTCGTCACACTCGATGCGCCGCCTGTGCTATTCGCGATGACAGCGCTGATGGTAAGGCCACCAGTGTTCGTAAGATTCACGACAAAATCCTTCTCCGTACCAATAACCACGCCGCCCGCGCCGGAGATTGTGAGGCCGACGGTACTGGCACCGAGAACCCCGTTTGCCGTGTAACTATTCGCACCAAGCGTGAGCGTCGCTCCCCCATTCGGGATGAGCGCATAGCTCGACGCTGGGGCCGTCAAAGTTATAGCACCCGCAAGTTGATGGACTACGGTAGGAGCGAGACCCGTTCCCGCCGCCAAGGCGGTGCTACTCGGCATGGCCACGAGCTGATATGGCCCTGACGCCGATCCCTGGGCAACGATGTAGCGAGCGCCGGAACCGGTGCCGTTGAACATATTTGCACCGATGAAAGCAAACGAACCAGCGCCCGGCATCGTGATCGCTGTGCCGTTGCGAGTCACGCTCGCGACCGTCACGATTTCTATCGTGGAGGCGGCTCCCGGCGTTCCTACTCCGCCAGCCGCCCACGCGGTCGCTGGCGTAAAGTGAACCGCACTTCCCGGTCCGTTCGTCAGCGCACCGAGCGTCACCGTCGTCGAAGCTCCTCCATTGCGATTTGGCGAAACCACCGAGCGCCCCGGACTGAAAGTCGTGCCATTAAAAGTCTGCGCCGTCGTGCCCGTGCTCTTGCCGAGCAGCGACAGCGTGCCTCCGCCGAGATTCAGCGCCGACGACGCGCTAATCATATCTGTGGGCGTCGCCATATTTGCAAAATCCAGCACCAGCGTCCCGCGATTTACCTGCGTCTGCCCCGTATAAACCAGCGCCGTGGCCGTGCCAAAAGTCGTCGTCCCTGTTCCGTTTTGCGCCACATTTCCCGCGCCAGTGATTGCCCCGAAATCCACGCCATCCGCCACCGCGTTCGAGCGATTAAAAACGAGCGACGCACCCGAAACGATGCTGATCGGGCTGCTCAACGAAAGAGACCCAGTCGTCCCGCCCATCCCGAGCTGGAGCCGCCCGCCACCAATCGTCGTCGCGCCGGTATAAGTATTCGCGGCCGTCAACCACACCGAGCCCCCATTATTCTTCGTCAAAGCAAATTGCCCCGCGCCATCCGAGAGCACACCGCTCAAGATTCCATGCCCCGCCTGCGAGCCGCCAAACGTGAGCGTCTGCGTCCCGGCCACACCCGCCGAGATCCCGCCCGTAATAATGCCGCTCGTATTGCCATCGAGCCCGATAGTGGTGTTCGCAGCCAGCGTGATATTTCCGCCAAGCACGCCGGAACTAAACCGGATGGCACCACGATTTTCACTATTGCCCGTGCCGCTGAGCGATATTCCGCCGTTAAAGTTCGCCGTCGTATTGCCCACCACGAAAAGCGAGCTGCCGCTGTCGATAGTGAGCGAACCCGCGAGATTCATCATCGTGTTATTCGTATTCAGCTTGTCGCCATTCACGCCCGTATTGGAGAGCTGGATATTACCCGTGAACCCAGCCAGCCCGATGATGGCCGTATTCGTCGCCGTCGTGTTGGTGAACGTCAGCTTCAAAAGCCCGCTGCCCGTGAACGTGTTGTTGATCGTCGTCGTCGCCGCCACCGTATTTGCGCTCAGCAAATTCAACGTCGAACCCGCTCCCACCGACACGGCACCCGTGCCGAGGCCGCTCACATTCGTGCCGGTATTCGTCGTCGCAGTCGTGACGCCCGTGTTCGCCCCGAGCGAGACGCCGCCGGAGAAAGTATTCCCCGTATTTGAGAGCGTCAGCGCACCATTGCCCGTCTTGGAAATCGCCACCGTGCCGCCCGTTCCATTGGAAATAGCCCCACTCACCGTCGTCGCGCCAGCACCCGTAACCGCCAGCGTCTTTACGCCCGAGCCTATGGAGCCCGCGATGCTTCCAGCCACCGTGAGCGAACTGGTCGTGCTCTCATTGGCCAGCGTGAACGTCTGCGCTGTCCCATCATCCCCCAGCGTGAGCGCCGCATTCACCAGTTGATTCGCCTCAACCGTGGAAGTCAGCGAAATCGTGCCCGCATTCCCTAGGGTGAGCGCTTGGCTGTTCACCGCGCCGGCACCGAGGGTGTAGGCTGCCACCGAAGACGTATCGAACGTGAGATTCCCCACCGATACCCCGGCACCCATATCGAGGATCACATTTCCATTCCCCAAGCCATTAAACGTCGCAGTGTCGCCCAACCCCGGAAACGGAGCGCTCCAGTTGCTATCGAGAGCCCAAAGCGTGTCCGTGGCTCCCGACCAGATTGCGCTGGCGCCGCCTGCTTTCACCGAAACAAAAACCGAGGCAATAGAACTGGCGAGGATGAGTGCGCGCCGATTGGTGAAGCGATTGTGCGAAGGTGAAGTAGGCGTTTTCATGGGTTGGAAATGGGTTGGTTTGGGGTGATGCAGGTGATTGTTTCGGTAGTAGTAATTTTACGCTCCGCGCGGTAGCGCAGATGCGAGGGTATATCTTGAGGAATCTACAGTCCCTAATTTCAATGATAATAAAAGCGATTCCTTCTCGACGCCCATCCCCGTTTCGGGGGAGGTTCTGGGTATGCAACCGATGCGTCTCCTTTCAGTTTCGGCGCAGGTCGCTGGGCATCTCCGTGCGCAGTTGAAGCGCGGGGTAAGGATGGAAGCCATGCCGGGCGTCGGAACGCTTGCGAAGCAACTCGACGTGGACCACAAGTCCGTGGAAGCCGCGCTGCGCCAGCTCGAACAAGAATGTCTGCTCGCGGGGCAAGGGCCGGGTCGCAAGCGCCGCATCGTCGCTTCGAGCGAAGCTTTCTGCGTTGCCCCGCGTTCGGAAGCGCACTACCTCACCACCCCATGTCGCTCGCTCAATCTATCCGCTCGTTCGTTCCGCTTGTGATTGGTCTCGTTGTGGGAGGTGTCGGGGCGACGATGTTTATGGACAGCATCCCCGGCGCGGCAGGGACGCCGCAGGAGCGCGCAAACAAGCTGGAGCTGGAGCTGAAGCACGCGCAAAACCGCATCGTTGCGCTGGAGGCAGCGGAGCCGGAGGGACAAAATCGCTTTGGCAATACGCGGCGCAATTTGGCCGACGGAGCGCGGGGCATCACCGACAAACTCCGCAGCGGACAGCCGGTGAGCCCGGACGATATTTTCCGCGCGACGAAGCCCTTCATGCGCGACCTCGCGCCGCTGTTTGACCGCATCCGCATCCGCGACCAGCGCAAGCGGATCGATAGCATCACGGGCGAGCTGGCGCGCAAATACGACCTGCCGCCCGACAAGCAAGCGGCGCTCAAAGTATGGTTCGACGGCAAGGCGAACGAGGAGGCGAAACGCTGGAGCGAGATACTCGGGCGCGACGACACGGGGCTGGAGGAAATCATGCGCGCCACTCGCGATGTGCGGCCCGACGAGGGGCTCGACAAATTCATGGAAGGCATCCTCTCGGGCGAGAAGCTGTCCGAGTTCAAAACCGAGCGGATGAACGAGCGCGCCACCCGCGTGCAGAACGAGGCGGATATGAAAGTGCAGCGGCTCAACTCCATCGTGCAGCTCGACGATTCGCAGCGCGACCGGGTCTTCGCCGTGATGGCGCGCAACTCGCGCGACTACGACCCGGCGATGGTGCTGGAGGGAACCACAGGCACCATTGAGGCGGCTCCCGTCGGCAACAAGCAGGCGGCGGTTCTCGCGATCCTGTCGCCGGACCAGCGCGCCATCTACGACGGCGAGCGACAGCGACGACGCGAAGAGGCGGAGAAGGACATGAACGCCGTCGGGCTGACGCTGCCGCCGAACTGGGAAATGCTGGATAACGACGACTTCAAATGAGCGCCATCCCAGCAATAGACATCCGCTACTTACGTGTGGACTACGGCAATTTCGTCGCCGTGGACGACCTCACGCTCACCGTCCCACGCGGCGAAGTCTTCGGCCTCGTCGGCCCGAACGGCGCGGGGAAAACGAGCACGTTCCGCGTGCTGACGACGCTGATGGAGCCGACTTACGGCGAGGTGATTCTCGACGGCGTGGACGTGCTCGAAGACATCGAGAGCGCCCGCCGCATCATCGGCTATATGCCCGACCTCGCGCCGGTGCCTACCGATTTGAAAGTGTGGGAGTTCCTTGAGTTTCACGCCGCAGCGTATGGCATCGGCAACCGCTCGCAGCGCCGCCAACGGGTCGCGGAGTGTCTGGAGGAAGTGGCACTCACCGACCAGCGGGAGAAGTGGTGCAAGGAGCTTTCACGCGGGCAGACGCAGCGCGTCGTGCTCGCGAAAACGCTGCTCCATCGCCCGAGCGTGCTCATCCTCGATGAGCCCGCCAGCGGCCTCGATCCCCTCGCCCGCCGCGACATGCGCACCGCGCTGCGCAAGCTGGCGGAGGGCGGCGCGACCGTCTTCGTAAGCTCGCACATTCTCAGCGAACTCGCGGAGATGTGTACGTCGTTGTGCGTGATGAATCGCGGGCGACTGCTCGCCTCCGGCACCGCCGAAGAAGTGCGCCAAACGCTCGGCAACACCGAGCGCGTGCTCACCGCGACCCTCCTCGCCCGCCACGAAGAAGCCGCCGCGTGGATCGCCGCGCAGCCCGCCGTCCACGAGGTGAAAATTTCCGGCCAGCAAGTGACTTTCAATTTCAACGGCAACGACGACGCGCAGGCGGACTTGATGGAAGGCATCTTGCGCCTCGGCATTCGGATGCGGGCGTTTGAGGAAAAGAGAACGTCATTCGAGGACATCCTCGTCGGAGTCGCAGAAAGCAATCGTCTCCCATGAAGAATACTCGCATCTCCGCTTGGAACATCTGGCGAAATCCGATCTTCCGGCGCTACTGCCAATCCCGCCTGCGGGCTCGCGGGCTCGGCATCCCACTGTTGCTCTACGTGCTCGTCGCCGGATTCATCGTCGCGATGGCAAACTCCATCGGCGGGAGAATGGGCGCGGACCCGGTGAGCAATGCACGCAACGCGATCATCCCGCTGCTCGTCATTCAGGGCATCATCCTCTTCGTCCTCGGCACCGCGCAAGTCGCGGGCGGGATGGTGGCGGAGCGCGACGAAGGCGTGATTGATTATCAGCGGCTCATCCCGATGTCGCCGCTGGCGAAAGTGCTCGGCTACGTCTTCGGCCTGCCTGTGCGGGAGTGGGCGCTCTTTTTAGTTTCGCTGCCCTTCACCGCATGGTCGCTGTGGCGCGGGCAAGTCGCGTGGACGGTGTGGCTGCCGCTCTACACGGTCGTTGTCTCCTCGGCGCTGCTGTATCACTTTACTGGGCTGCTGACTGGCACCGTCGTGAAGAATAAACGGTGGGCGTTTCTCGTCTGCATCCTCCTCGTTTTTTCGCTCTACACCGTCATCCCGCAGATGGCGAAATTCGGGTTGGTGTTCTTCAAATACCTGACCATCACGCCTGTGTTTGAGGAGAGCCTGCCCGGCCTTCTGCCAGCGGCTCCGGGCGCAGCCATGCGGGCGTTGCAGCGGTTTGCGCCGACGGTGAAGTTCTTCAATCTCGACCTCTCCGAAGTCGTCTTCACCGTGTTCTCCCAAGTCGGGTTGATCCTCACCTTCACCATCATGCTCTGTCGCAAATGGCGTTGGTCCGAGTCGCACCTTTTGGGCAAACTCTGGGCGGCTGGTTTCTTCGTTTGGGTCCAAGTCCTCCTGCTCGGAAATGCGCTCCCACTGATCGAGCCCGGCACCCTTTTCCCCTCACGCGGGTTTTCCCAAATGATGGGCGGCTTTCAGGGTCCCGCGCCTTCCACATGGGAGGCGATGGCGATGTCGGGCATCTACGGCTTCGTCACGCTGGCGCTCATCTTCATCCTCGCCGGGATCATCACGCCATCCGTGGATAACCAAGTGCGCGGCTGGCGACGCGCGCGCAAGCAAGGTGCGACTTCGATCCCCGCGTTGTCGGATGGCGGGACGGCGTTTTGGGTCGTGCTGTTCATGGCAATGGCGGGCGCAGTCGGGTGGTTCATTTTCACTCGGGGGCTCGTCGAGTCCCGCTGGTATCCCGGCCATATCGTCCCATTGCGAACGCTCGGGTATTTCATCGCCGTGATGTTTGCGGGCGGTGTCGGGTTCCAAGCGTTGCTGGAGGGGAAAGGCGGGCGTGTGCTTGGTTTGGCGACGATCTTCGTGGGCGTTGTCCCCGTCATGGTCGGCTCCGTGTTGGCTTCTATCAGCGACCGCTTTGCGCCCGCCGCAGCGTGGCTCATCGGCATGTCGCCCGTCTCCACGCCATTCTACGCATCCGGGACATTGCTCTCGATTGCGGAGTTGCCCGAGAACATCGCGCGTGCCGTGCCGCGAGCGTTTCAGTTCTGGCTGTTCGTGGGTCTGATCGTCGCGTCCTGGCTCGTCGTCACACTGCGGGCGAACCGGCGGAAAATCGCGAAGGATGTGCTGCAAGTGCCCGAGGCCATCGCGCAGAAATAGAGGAACGGGCGCGGGTAGGGTGGGCGTCCCGCCCGCCGCGCTGCGCATCCTGCGCAGTGCCCAGTGGAGTATTGCGAGCATCCCATCGTTTCTGCGTTCGGTGGTTCAGGCGGGACGCCCGAACCGGCGGGCAGGATGCCCACCCTACCCGCTGCCCATCGGTTCTTTGTCGGCCAAACGCAAAACGCCGCACCCGGTTTCCCGAGTGCGGCGCTGATGATTCGTTCGCGTCCTAGCGATTACTTCTGCGGCTTAGGTCCGCCGCCGGGTGGACGGCCGCCGGGCTTACCGGGCTTACCTTCACCGGGTTTGCCGCCTTCGCCGGGTTTGCCGCCACCGGGGCCGCCGGGGCCGTGTGGAGGACGGTGGGCTTTGAACTCTTCGAGGCTCACCGAGCCGTTGCTGTCCGCGTCGATCTTCTTGAAGATTTCTTCCGCCTTGGCTGGGTCTTGCTGCGCGCGTGGCCCTGCTTTGAACTCGTCGAGGCTGATTGCGCCGTCGCTGTTCGCGTCGAGCTTCTTGAAGATTTCCTCCGGGTTCGGGCGTTTGCCTTCGCCGCCGGGACCGCCGGGGCGTCCGCCTGCTGGTTTATCTTCTGCGATGGAGAGGCTGGCCGCGAGGGCTAGGACTCCGAATGTGGTGATGATTGCTTTCATATTTTTTGTGTATGTTTGTTTTCGCGACCAGCGGGATGCCCGTCGCACGCAAAGTCAAACCGGGGCGTTCGCGGAGAGTTTCGCGATACTTTGTAAAGTTCTGGTAAAGCCCCGCACTACGCCACGCAGACCCGCAACCGTGCGCCGATGCGGAAGTCCACCGGCACGTCGCAGAACAGCTCTCCGTCGAGTTCCACGGGCACCGGCGTCTCGCACGTCACCCGTAATTCCGAGGTCTGGAAATACTCCACATCGCCCATATCCGTGTGATGCCCGATGATTACGCCGCCAATGTAACGCGCGATGTCGAGGTAGCCGAGGTTTTTGAAAATGATGACATCCAACCGCCCATCGTCCGGCCTTGCGTGGGGGAAAAGAACGAGCTTTGCGCCGTAGTAGCGCCCATTGCCGACGAGCACGAACGACCCCTCGCGTAATTGCTCGCCCGTCTCCACGCGGAGCCGTGGAGGTGTGCGTGAGGCGATCTGCGCGGCGCTCAAGATGTAGCTCAACGGGCCGAGCCGCTTCTTCGATTCCCAAGTCGTTTCCTTCACGACTTGCGCATCCAGCCCCACGCCTGCGAGCTGGATAAAGTGCGCGCCATTGGCCGTGGGGAGGTCGATTTCCCGCATGTTGCCTGCTTCGATGATGCGCCACGCGGCGTCCAAGTCCGCAGGCAAATCCAGCTCTTTGGCGAAGACATTCATCGTCCCCAGCGGCATCACGCCGAGTGCTGCGGCAGTGCCCGCCAACCCGTTTGCCACCTCGCTCACCGTGCCATCCCCGCCACACGCGACGACGATGCCAGCGCCCGCTTTCGCCGCCTCCGCCGCGAGCCGCCGGGCATCGCCGGGGCCGGTGGTAAACTGCACATCCGCCCCCACGGCCAGCCGCCGGATGGTCGCTAGACTCTGCTGTGCCCGCTCGCTATGGGCGCTTGGATTGATGATGACGGTCGTCACGCCCCTGCTGTTACACGAAGCACCCCAATCGTCCATCCCAGCGAGATTCTTTTTGAACTATGCCGCTCTGTTGGTAACCTCCCAGCATGATTCTCGAACAACTTCCAGAGGTGCAAAAATGGTCGCCGGCGATGAAGCTCCAGCTCGCTTCCGAGCTGTGGGATGAAGCGCTCGCCCATCAGGAGGACATCCCCGTGACACTAGCGCAGCGCACGGAAATCGAACGGTGTATGGCGGAGTTTGAAAAGGAGCCGTCCAAAGTGACCACTTGGGATGCCGTGAAAGCCCGCATCCTCGCAGGGCGTGGTCGTGAGTGAGATCGTCCTATTGCTTTCTGCGGACATCAACATTCAGGAAGCATACGAGCAATTTGAAGCACGAAGCGAAAGACGCGGGGATCGTCTTTTAGGACTGCTCTCATCATTCCCCGAACTAGGCCCGCTCGTCTATGGGAGCAGGCGGCGCTTACTCATGAGGGAGTTCAACTACGGCATCTTCTATACGATCACGGGGCACCGAATCATTGTCTCAAATGTATTCGATCTTCGGAGTGACCCAGAGTGGCTGCGGGAGCAATTCGGCGAAGACTGACCTGCTTCAAATATGTCGGGCTGTATCTCCCGCGCCCCTACAGCCCCGGCGGTAAATCAGTCGGCGCTTTGCCTGCGGGGCGCGTGAACTTTTCGCCGTATTTCGTGAAGCCGGGGACGAAGCCGCCGTGCGACAAAAAGAAGCGCCCGTCTTCCACTCCCATGAAGCGGTCGAGCCGCGCAGTCTTGCCCGTGGGGTCGTGGGTGAACGAAGCCTCCGTCAGCTCGGACCAAGTGCCAGCCGCGTCGCGCACCCAGCCGTTGCCGTAGCGGGCCTTGCGGACGAGGTGTCCGTTGCTGCCGCCGAAGTTCTCCGAAAAGGAGTGGAACCCGCGCAGATACTTGCCGTCTTTCGGGGCGCGGAAGCTGGCGATCATCATCCACTTTTTGTCACCGGGGTGGAAGTACCAGCCGGTGTACTCCGTGTGCGTGCCGTCCGGTTTCACGGCGACGATGAAGCGCTGCATCTCCCCGGTTTTCCACGGATACACGAGGTGAGAATGCCCGCCCGTGCCTTCGTTGCCAAAGACGCTCGCCTCCACGCCCTCGCCCTTCGCGATGAGCTGTGTGTGGTTCTCAGCGGCGACGGTGCTGCGGTCCTTCGCGGTCTGCCCGCTGGCGGCATCCCACACGGAGAAAATGATGCGGCGTTCCTTCGCCGAGTTCACCTGCATCCCGAAGTATCCCCGCGAAAATCCGCACGCCATATAGAACGTGGCGACGGGCTCCTCCACGCCGGTCGCCTCATTATAGAAAAGGACGACATCCTTGGCCGTGGTCGGGTATCCGAGGTGGACGCTGGCCGCATTGCGGCGCGACTCGGTATTAAAGTGCGCGTCTGCCGCCGCAGGGCCATCGAGCACCAGCGTCTCCAGCACAGGCGCGGTGCCGTCGAGCAACTCCACGCGCAGCCGCGTGTAGCCGGGCTGGGCGATGGCAAACTCGCCGAAGCTCACCGACTCATCGCCGCCTTTCACCGAGGCCTCATGCGACACGGTGCCGACGGTCAGTTTGAGCTTCGCTGCGGCCCCCGCGGGCAGCTTGGCGACGAGCGCGGCAGTCAGTTTGCCCGGCGTTTTCACATCGCCAAACCACGAGATGCTCTGCCCCTTCCACTCGCTCACGCCGCTACGCGAAGAGATGCGCGCGCCGTTGGCATCCGGGTCCGAGTATCCGGTGAATGCCGGCACGCGGAGTTCGGCGTGGGCGGTGATGGCGAGGCTGCAAAGGAGTGTGAGTATTTTCATGCGGGGGATAGAGTGGCAGAGGTTCCAGTTTCTTGGAAAGTATTTCTCTTTCCCGGAACTCAATCCACCGTCCACCCCTCCCCGGCCTTCATCACTCGGTGCGCAACACCGAGCGCGTCGCACTCCGGAACGAAGAGCCCGTGCGGGTCTGCGGTGTTAAACTCGAACATCTCGAAGTGATGCGGCACCGCCCAACGCGCACCGATTTCCGCGGCGAGTTGCGCGGCCTCCCGTCCATCGAGGTTCCCCGCCACGCGGCGCTCGGGGCGGTTCCCGTTGATCGGGAGGAACGCCACATCCACCGAATACTCCGCCAGCCTCTCTGCGAGGCCGGGATACCGCAGCGTGTCGCCGCTATGGTAAAGCGTCCACGGCCCGCGCTGGACGATCATCCCGAGAAAATGATGACGCCCCGCTTCATCCGTCTGGAACTCATTGTGCGCCGCCGCGATGCCTGTGAGCTGCCAGCCGTTCACCACCACCGTATGCCCATCGTCCAGCCCCACCGGCCAGCCCGGCTCGCAGCCCAGCCGCTCCGCGACAAACGTCCGGTTCGCCTCCGGGATGACAAATTGCGCCGCCGGATTCCCCGCGAAAATGGGGAGCAGCGTCTCCGCATCGAGATGGTCCGTGTGGTTGTGCGACGAAGTCACCACCGCGATGTCGCGCAACTCCCCCGGTGCGATCACCCGCTCCGTCATGCGCGTGTGCGGCTTATCCGTCGCCGCGTATTTGCGCGTCAGCGAGTCCGAGAGATACGGATCGAGCAGCAGCAGCGAGCCCCCATGCCGGACGAGAAATCCACTCTGCCCCAGCCACCACACCCGCAACTCATCCCCAATGGTCGGGCGCGCAATGTCAGCCAAAAGCGCGGCGTCTTTTTGAAACGCCGCGATCACCGAATTCCCTCCAAGTCCGTGCCATTATCCATACCCCAAGTGGCTAAACAGCTCCGCCCCGAGTAGCAACGGTTTCCCCGACATTTCCGATCCCGTGCCGCCTACTCCAGCGTGAACCACTGCGCTTCCACGCGGCGGCTTTCGTCGTTGGAGCTGAGGGGCTCTTCCCAGCCACGGCCCATGACTTCGATGCGGGCGGGGTCCATTTTGTCGCGCTCGACGAGCTGCTTTTTGATCTCGGCTGCGCGCTGTTTGCTGAAGTCTGTCGCTTTGATCGCCATCGTGCGGAGGAAGCTGTCGCCTTGTTTTTTGAAGTCTTCGACTTTGGAGTTATCTACGTGGCCGCGCAGGAGGATGGTGGAGCCGGGGCTGATTTGGAGCATCTGTTTCAGCGCGCCGAGGCTTTTCAAATTGTCGGCGTTGGTGATGTCGAGCACGGCGCTGTTGGGCTGGAAGAGGAAGCGGATGTTTTTGCTGAGCAGCGGATCGCTTTCCACGGGGCCTGCGCCCTGCGTTTTGATGGGGGCGATGCTCACGGCTTGCCCGGCAAATGCGCCTGCGGTTTCGAGGGCTTTGAGGTGCTTGAGGTCGAGGAAGCGTTCGCTGTCCACGGGGTCTTTCACGAGGTCGCTGCCGTAGGAGTAGATGGCGCTCTGGTAGATGCCGGAGAAGCTGCCAGCGGCGTCCATCGCACCGCTGAAAAACGAGAGGTTTTCGGGGCCGTTGGAGAAGTGGATTTTCTGGAGTTCCATCTTCGCGCGGGCTTTGTCCCACGGCTCGTCTTTGGTGGAAAAGGCTTTTGAGATCACGTCTAGACTAGCGTCGGCGTTGTTGCGGACCATCTGGTTGCCTTCGAGGATTCCGGCGACGAGCCCTTTGACTTTCTCGGGCTCGGCGGCGGCGAAGCCTTTGTTCACCACGAGGATATCGGCGATGATAAGGAGGTTGCGATTGGTCGTGAGGAGGTGGGCTTTTCCCGCGCTCTCTTTCACGGTGTCGGTGGTCTTCGGTGCCCACGTCACGCAGCCGACGAGCTTGCCGGTTTCGTCTAAAGTGAATGCGTCGCAGGCTTTCATCGCGTCTTCGGAATAGACGAGGTTGACAGCGTTCGGGTCGGCTTCGGCGTCGAGCGAGGAGAGCATTTTGACCGTCATGCCCGCCTCTTGCGCGAGGTAGCGGATGAAAAAATCCGCCTCGGTGAACTGCGCGCTGGCGAGGACTTTTCCTTTGAGGTCGTTGATGCGCTTGATGGCCGTTTTCACCACCACGCCGTCGGCTCCACGGGAGAAGCCAAGCTGCACGGGCACGACTGCGTTAAACTGCCGCCCATAGACAGCGAGCACATCCACCGTCGTTGCGCTGGCGGCCATCTTGCCAGCGTTGAGGGCATTCCAGCTTTCTTCCTCACTGAGTTTGATGCGCACTTTGAAGCCGTATTTTTTGGCGAAAATGGAGTTGTCGTTCGGCTCCAGTCCGCCATTCGCGGCGACGATGCCCGCGTAGCCTGCATAGACGCTCAGCTCTAGGTCCACGACGTTGTCCTTGCTCTGATAGACGCCCGCCGGGCCGAGGCGCGGCACTTCCGTCTGTGTGGCGACGATGAGTTCTGCGGCTGCGCTGGCATTTTCCTCGCGAGCGGCGGCTGCGGCTCCGGGCTTCAGCTTGGGCCACCATTTGGTGACGCCGAGGCCGACGATGGCGAGGAAGATGATTGTGAAAACGAGTTTACCGCGAGTGGTCATAGTTCGTTCCTTTTAGCGCCCTTGTGCGGTTCGGCAATCCCGATGCGGGAGACTCATCCTTTGGAAAAGCACCGCCGGATTCGCACGGCGACGAACTCGGTATCGGGCAGGATGTATTTGCGCAGCTCGATTTCCACGGCGCGAATCGGGTAGCTGGACAGCAAGGTGGCGGCGATTTCTTCCGCGAGGGTCTCGATGAGCAATCGCTCGCCGGTGGCCGCCAGTGCTTTGACGACGCCGGAGACGGCGGCGTAGTCCACAGTGTTCTCCAGCTTGTCGTCGAGCACGCGCGCGGCGAGCTCCATGGTGATGGAGACGCGGAGTCGCTGGGGCTTGCGGCGCTCGTCGGCGGTCGCGCCGATGTAGGTGGAGATGCCGAGTTGGCTGATGATGATTTGGTCCATGGGCTAGTGGAGCATCGCGTGGGGATTCGGGATGCCGATGAGCGATGCGTCGAGGTCTAGGAAAAAGTCGAGCCGCCGCTCCGTCTCGGCGAGGTCGATGTGGCGGGCCATGATGAGGTAGGTGGCGTAGTGGTTGCCCTCGCTCTCCACGAGGCTCCCGTAAAAGTCGGCGAGCCCCGCATCGAGGTCGCGGATGGCGGTGGCGAGGATTTGGAACTTCTCGCACGAGCGCCCCTCGATGAGCGCGCAGACGACGAGGTGATCGATGACTTGTTCCCGCCTACCTTTGCGCACTTCTTTCATCATCCCGGCGATCCACGGATTGCGCTTGGGCACGTCGAACTTGATGCCCCGCTCACGCAGCAGCCGGAGCACGAGTTCAAAGTGCTGGAGTTCCTCGATGGCGATGGCGTTCAGCTCGCTCACTTGGTCGAACAGCTCGTTGTACTTTGAGAGGTTCAGCGCGGAGGTCGCGGCCTTGCGTTCGAGATGAGCATGATCGACGAGCACCGAAGGAAGGTCGGAGCGGATTTTCGGCAGCCAGAAATCAGGTATCTTTTCACGCCAGAGCAGCATCGCGGGATAAAAGCCCGAGCGCCCCCCATCGTGCAAGCGTTCTAGCTCATCGGCGCACACACTCGCTTGCATCCGGCGGGCAGATTGCGCAACGTCCGCGCATGTCTCGCCAAAAAATAACCACCTTCGCCCGATGAAAACTCTGCTCCGCAAGCTCTGGGGAAATATACGCGGCCCGTGGAAGAAGCGCCTCCTCCGCGGCGTCATTATTACGATCACGGCGACTTTCATTGGGCAGTTTGGGGCGTGGTTGATCGATTGCTCGCAATGGCTGGGGAATGCGGATGGCCGCGACGTTGCAGAGGAGTCGCAGGCGTCGCGCTACTTTCATTTCGCAGGTGCCACCGTCGCTGAGACGCTGGCGCGCTACAGCTTCGATCTTCCGCAAATGTTTCGCGATTCCAAGAGGGATCGCTATCCGGCGGAGGCGTGCATTCTTTATATGGACGAAGATTCTGCGAGGGAGCTGGGGCAGGGCGATGCCTACGACAGAAAGGTCCATGCAGAGCTGATCCGCAAGCTGAAGGCGGCTGGAGCGCGCGCCGTGTTTTTCGATATTGTGTTCGGCGGAGATGCGTCCGAGCCGAGCCCTTCGGACTTGGAGTTGGCGGCGGCGCTCAAGGAATTCGGAAGCGCCTTCATCGGTGGAGGGACCGAGGAATCGATCCGGGACAAGAGCAACAACGTCAAAATTATCCCCCCGAAGCCGCTATTTCGCAAAGCCGGAGCGCAGTGGGGGCTCCTCGTCTTTAAGCCGATTGACTCCGACCAAGGCATCCGGGCGATGTATCCCGGCACCGATATGGTCCCCGCGCTGACTTGGCGGATGGCAGAAAAACTCGGCGCAAATCTTCCCAAGGAACCAAGCGAGCGCATGAAGCTCCGCTGGATCAATTACTACGGGCCGACGGGGACGATTAAGAACTTCTCTTATTACGAAGCCATGATTCCGAACGGCGTTCCGGAGGGAACCTTCAAGGATAAAATCGTATTCGTCGGTGGGCGAGTGTCGCTCGCTTCGGACGCGAAAAACAGCAAGGACGCCTTTCGCACTCCCTACACGCTGCGTCCCGGCGGCCAGTTTGCCCCCGGAGTCGAAATCCACGCCACCGCTGCGCTCAATCTTCTTCGCGGCGAAGCGCTCACGCGACTGCCGCTTGAGACAGAGAAGCGCCTCGTTTTTTGGTTCGGCTTTTTGCTTACAGCTTTGCTCATGCCTCGGGCTCCGTGGATCGTCATTTCGAGCTGCGCGGTGGCCTCTATCGGCGTCGCCCTGCTCGCCGTGGAAGGCGTCCAGTCTCAGTATGTATGGGGGAACTGGCTGGTCCCCTCCGTCGTCATCCCCATCATCGTCGCCTTTTCCAACTACCTCTTCGAAGGCCGCCGCCGAAACGCCATCATCGGTGCGTTCGGAAAGTATCTATCGCCGGAAATGGCGAAGCAGATCAGTACGCAGGATGTGGACTTGAAGCCCGGTGGAAAAATCATCACCGGCACCATCATGTTCACCGACCTCGAAGGCTTCACCTCGCTCTCCGAGGAGCTGGATGACCCGGCGCGCCTCTCGCACATTCTCGCCACCTACTTCACCCAGTGTACCGGGCACGTCCTCGAACTGAAGGGCACCATCGCGAAGTTCATCGGCGACGCCGTACTCGCCGTGTGGGGTGCGCCCCTGCCGGACGAAGACCACGTCCGCAACGCCGTCCTCTCCGCATGGCGACTGCACAAAGACTCGGACATCATAATCGATGGCAAGCCGCTCCTCGTCCGTGGCAAAAAAGTGCGCACCCGCATCGGCGTCCACACCGGCCAAGTGCTGGCGGGCAACCTCGGCTCCGAGCAACGCTTCGACTGGACCGTGATCGGCGACCCCGTGAACCTCGCCGCCCGTCTCGAATCGCTCAACAAACATCTCGGCACCAGCGTGCTGATCTCCGACGCCGCCTTCCAGAAAATGGGCTCCGGCTTCACCACACGGCGGCTCGGCGCATTTATCATGAAGGGAAAAGCCTCCGCGCTCGTCATCCACGAACTCCTCGGCGAAGAAGGCGTAGATGTCGTGCCGGATTGGTTGCCCGTTTTCCTCGCCGGAGTCGCAGCGTTTGAAAAAGGCGACACTGCTCTTGCAGGCGAGACGTTTAAGAAAGTCAAAGAGATGCGCGGCGGGACCGATGGCCCCTCCAACTTCTACCTCGATGAACTCGAACGCCGCGTCATAGAAGCCGCTCCTGTCTGGGACCCAGAAGTCGAATTGCACGAGAAATAACCCCCATCCTCTGCGACCATCACAGGCGTTCCTGCGGCCCCGCATTCACCGCATCCCGCTTGGTTAGTTTTATCGGTGCACTCTAAGAGCGCCATTCAGAGAATGCTCCATTTTCACCGTTGCACGTCCGAGAGAGTCGGGCATTCTACGGCCATGAAATTTTCTATCCTACTGGCCTCGACCGCCCTCGCCGTATCCTCCCCACTTTACGCTCAGGAAAAGCCCGCGACTGCCGCTCCGGCGGTGCCCGCGAAGGCGCAGACAAAAGTCGTCAATGTCACCGTCGCTGAAGCGGAGAAACACATCGCTGCGGGTGTCACGGTAATCGACCTGCGCACGGAGGATGAGTTTGAACATGACCACATCAAGGGCGCGAAAAACTTGAACGCGCTGGATGAGGACTTTGAGAAAAACTTGGGTGCTCTCGATCATAACAAGCCCATCCTCGTCCATTGCCAGAGCGGTCGCCGGAGCAAGGTCGCTGTGGAGAACGTGCTTTCTAAATCGAGCTTCCCCACCGTTTACCACCTCATCGAAGGGCTCAGCGGATGGAAGAAGGCGGGCAAACCTTTGGAGGTCACGCCGACGCCAGCACAGTCGGGCAAGCTCCCAGATCGCTTGAAATAATCAGCCTCGCACCGAACGTGTTTGACCAGCCCTATACAAATACGACAGAAGACGGCGCTTCATGCTCAGCATCAGTTCGTTTCTATTTGTCGTTATCGCAATCATCGCAAGCCTTTGGTGGGCTGTTCGTGAGGAGAATGGAGTGCAGTAAGGAGGAACAGCATGGGTAACCCAGAAGACATCCGGTGGTTGAGGGCGACGGCCAACGATTTGAATAACCTGATTCAGGTCATCTCCGAGTCCAGCAAAGCCCTTAAGCCACTCTGTGCGACCGACACGGAGGCGCTGCGTTACTATTCGTTCCTTTCGCGAGGGCTGGAACGTGCCCAACAAGTCACCGCGCAGATGGCGGCTAGGGCTGGCGGGCTGGCGGATCCCTTTCTCTCGCCTCCTTCGCCTCCTGTGGCCGCGTCGGCAGTCGAGGAACGTGTGAACGACGTCAAGAAGACCGAAAGCTCGATTCTCAACCCGCAAGGCTCCGGCGAACTCGTCATGGTCATCGACGATGAAAAGATCGTGCTCGAACTCGCCACCACTGTCCTCATCGAAGAAGGATACCGAGTGATTGCCGTGACGGATGTTTTCAAAGCGCTCACGATCTACGGAGAGCTGAAGGGGCAAATCGCACTCGTCATACTCGACTTCACCATGCCCATCATGGACGGGGCCGAAGTGTTTGATGAGCTCAAGAAACTCGACCGGGACGCTTCCATCATGCTCAGCAGCGGCTTTGCAGAGCAGGACAAAGTGCGGGCCATGCTCGCCCGTGGGCTCAAGGGCTTTCTGCCCAAGCCTTACACGAAAGAGAAACTGCAAGCGCAAGTCCGCTCGACGCTCGACGCAATTCGTGCAAGTCGCACCGGCGAGCGCCGCGTGCTTTAGTTTGGCAACGCCGCACGGCGCGGCTATCTCCACTGCGTGTCCACTTCGCAAAATGAAACGCCGCCGCTCGTCGTCTGGCTCGCTCGCACCGTCATCCTCTTTTTCTTTCGCCTCGTCTATAAAGTGACCGCGCGCGGCGTAGCGACGCTGCCCGAGGGCGGCTTCCTCCTCCTGCCGAATCACCTTACGTGGATCGACGCCATCATCCTCCAAGCAGCCTGCCCGCGGCCGATCCGCTTCATTGTCTGGGACCACTACTACAACTCCCGTCGGCTCGCCCCCATCATGCGCTTCTTCGGCGTCCTCCCCATCTCGAATACCCGCGCGAAAGACACCATGAAGCTCTCCGTCGAAGCCCTCAAGCGCGGCGAAATCGTCTGCATCTTTCCCGAGGGCTCGCTCTCCCGCAGCGGCACACTCCTCCGCCTCCAGCGCGGCTACGAAATCATCGCCCGGCAGGCGAAGACGCCCGTCGTCGCTGCATGGATGGACCAGCTCTGGGGCAGCATCTTCAGCTATCGCGGCGGGCGCTTCTTTTGGAAATGGCCCCGCGAATGGCGCTACCCGATCACCGTCGCATTCGGCGCATCACTCGCCCCGCGCGATGCGGGGATCGACGTCGTCCGCCAGCACTTCCTCGCGCTCGGCGAGCAGTGCTACCAGGAGCGCGCATTCCTGCGCGGCAGCCTCGCCGCCGCCGCACTCCGCTGCCTCTCCAGTGATGGTTCCCTCACCGTCGTTGTGGATGGTATGGACGGCTCCAGCCTCACCCGCACACAGCTCCTCGCCGCCTCCATCGCCCTCAGCCGCCTCCTCCGCGCGCAAGTCCCAGAGCGGCGCATCGCTATCGTCCTCCCTTCCTCGAAAGGCGCGATGGTCGCAAATCTCGCCGTCATGCTCGCGGGAAAAGTGCCCGTCAATTTGAACTTCACCGCAGGCCGCGCATCCATCGAAGCGTGCATCCGCAAAGCCGGCATCCGCTGCGCCATCACCGCCGGAGTCGTGCGCGCAAAGCTCAAAGATTTCCCGTGGCCCGAGCGCGAAGTGTTGCTGGAAAAAATCATCCCGACTTTGAAGCCGAGCGCCGTCCGCTGGGGCATCGCCGCCAAACTTTTGCCCTACTGGCTCCTCCGCCGTATCGTCGGCATCTCGGAAAAAGGCGACCGTGAGGAAGCCTTCCTCCTTTTCACCAGCGGCAGCAGCGGCGAGCCAAAGGGCGTCGCCCTCACCCACCGCAACCTCCTCGCCAATGCGAACCAATTTGGCGAGATGCTCGACCTCGGTCCCACCGACGTCATCATGGGCGCGCTCCCATTTTTCCACAGCTTCGGAGCCACCGTCTGCCTCATCTTCCCCATGACCGCCGGCATTAAAGTCGTCACCTACCCGAACCCATTGGAGACCGGCAAATGCGCCGACCTCATCGAAGCCCACAAGGCCACCGTCATGCTCGCCACGCCCACATTTTTGCGCGGCTACATGAAGCGCGCCGAGCCCCACCAGCTCCGCTCCGCAAAGTTCGCAGTCACCGGCGCGGAGAAGCTCCCCGACGAACTCGCCCTCGCATTTGAAAAGCGATTCGGCGTACCCGTCATGCAAGGCTACGGACTCACCGAGACATCGCCCGCCGCCTCATTTAATCTCCCCGACAACCCCGAAGTCGCCGACCAGCCCACCTCCCGCCTCGGCTCCTCCGGCAAACTCGTCGCCGGCCTCGCAGCAGAAATCCGCGACCCTGAGACCGACGCGCCCCTTTCCCTCCACACCACCGGGATGCTCTGGCTCAAAGGCCCCAACGTTTTCGACGGCTATCTCGACGACCCCGCCCGCACCGCCGACGTCATTAAAGACGGCTGGTTCCGCACCGGCGACCTCGCCCGGTTCGACGAAGACGGCTTCCTCTTCATCGAAGGCCGCCTCTCCCGCTTCTCCAAAATCGGCGGCGAAATGGTCCCCCACGAAACCATCGAAAACAAACTCGTCGAACTCCTCGGCCTCACCAGCGAAGGCGAACGCATCATCATGCTCACCTCCACCCCCGACGAAGCCAAAGGCGAGGCCCTCGTCATTCTCACCACTCGCCCCCTCGACACCAAAACCATCCGCGACCAACTCACCGCCGCCGGACTGCCCAACCTCTGGATACCCAAACGCATCCAGCAGGTAGAAAAAATCCCAATCCTCGCCAGCGGCAAGCTCGACCTCCAAGCGTGTAAGGCGCTCGCGGAGAAAAGTTAAAAACTAAACCTGCACCGCACAACCAGCGTGCGCTCGCGGGGGAGGTCGGTGAGCGGGTTGAGCGAGTTGAGTTGGTAGTCGGTGTCGGTGATGTTGAGGACTCCGGTGCTGATTTCTGCGCGGTTCTGCATGAAGCGGTATCCGGCGAAGGCGTTGACCATCCAGAACTTGTCGCCGGTGCTGCCGTCGGTGCCGAGGCTGCCGGGGGCGTAGCCTTTGTTCTCTTGATCGTAATGGGTAGCCTCGGCGCGGGCGAAGATGCCGCTGCGGTGGTTGAAGTTGGCGAAGATGGTGGCCTCGCGCAGGGTCGCTTCGAGGGCACGGACGCCGCCGGCGTAGTCGAGCGCGGAGATTTCGGGGAGGTGGGAATCTAGCTCGGAGCGGACGTAGCGGTAGCGCGCGCCGATGGACCAGTGGTCGCCGATGAGTTGGTTCACCGTCAGCGTGAGCGCGTTCTCTTTATACGCGACGCGCTCTTCGATCTGCGAGGGCAGGATGCCGATGAATGCTGGGTTCGCGGGGTCGTTCAGGATGTCGAAGACGCCGATGCTGCGGTTGAGCCGTTGCTCGACTTGCGTGAGGTCCGCGCCGAGGTAGGTGCGGGTGGGGAGCTTGCTCTCGACGCTGATGCCTTTGACTTTGTAATGGGCGGCCTCCACCGAGCCGAGCACGTCCTCCGAGATGGTGGAGCGGAACGCTTGGGCGAAGCCGGCCATTTGCGTGGGCTCGAGGCGGATGGATTCGTCGAAGCTGACGCCGCTGACGAACTCGGTATAGACGCCGCGCATTGTGAACAAAGGGCTCGGGGCGATGGTGAAGCCGACTTTTGGCGAGACGCGGTCGATCGACTTCTGCCGGTCGCTGATGGGCGGCGAGCGGAAGTTCTCGGGGTATTGCATGTCGTCGTAGGTGACGCCGCCGTGGATGGTGAGCCAGCTCGCGAGCTTCCAGTGCTCGTAGGCGTAAAGGGTGAGGCGGTCGAAATCTACGACGCTGTGCTGGTCGGCGGCGGGGATATTAAAGAGCCCGCTGGTGGCCGTGGCTGGGTCGCTGAGCGAGAGGCTCTGCGTGGTGTCGAATTCGCCGGACTGAATGCGTGCGCCGAGGATGAGGGTGAGTTTATCCAGCGTGACGATCTGCTGGAGGTCGGCGGAGAAAATCTCGAACTCGGAGGTGCGGCGGAAATTGAAAAGGTCGCTGGTGACGGCGGGGATGGGCGAGCCGAAGATGTCTTGCGGGCCAGTCCGTCCACGCCCGACGAGCGGTGCGATTGCGCTGGGGACGTTGCCGCGCGAGGCGAGGCCCCGGCTGAGGAAATCGGCGTCGTTCGGGAATGGGCCGGGGTCGGCGTTGACGGGGAGGAAGCCGTTGATGTCGCGGAGGACTTGGAGCTGCGAGGTCTGGTCGGCGGTGAAGGTCTGGCTGTTGCGCAGCCACGAGCCGAGGAAAAGGGTGTGGTTGCCGGGGCTCCACTCGTGGTGCCAGCCAGCGAGGAGAAAGGCGGGGTCTTGGAGTTCGCGGAAGCGCGAGGTGTTCGACTGCGTGTCGCGCAGGGAGTCGTTGTCGTAGCGGAGGCCGGCGTCGCCGGTGCGCAAATCCTGATATTTTGACTGGAGGAAAATGGAGTCGCTCGGGGCGAGCTGGAGCTTGAAAGTGGCGTAGCCTTCAAAGCGGGAGAGGTCGCTGTTTTGCTTCTTCCCGCTGTCGTATTGGTAGTCGGCATCGAGCGCATAGGACAGATTCCCGAAGGTGCCATACTGCGAGGCGATGCTGCGGAGCGAGCCGTCGGAGCGATACTCGGAGACGAAATTCAGCCCGAGCCCATCGGCCTCGAACATTTTCGAGTATTCCTGCGCGGAGACGAACTGCGAGAGCGGCCCACCGCCGACAGGCGAGAGCAAGTTCGCGAGGAGTTGTTCGTTGAACCACGGCGTCTCGTAGCGGAGCAAAACGCGGCGTGGGTCACGGAGATTGTCGTAGGAGTTGGAGAGGAAGAGATGCGCTGCGGCGCTGCCGTAATCGGCGTTCACCGCACGGACAGCTTCGCGCACGGCGACTTCGGTCATGCCGTTGTTTTGGTAAATGGAAGCCAAGTTCGAGCTGCGCACGCCTTTGTCCTGATCGAGGAGAAACTTCGAGCGATAGACGCGGCGGTTGTCGTTCAGCTCCAGCGAGCGTTCGAGTTCGGCGACGGATTCGTTGTAGCGGTTCTCCTGCTTGCGCTGGATGGCGGAGTAAAGCGGCGGCGTGGGGTCATCGGGGTCGAGTTCCATCGCGCGGGCGAGGTCTTTGTTTGCCAAAGTCGTGAGTTCGTCCGTGCCGGAGAAGAAGTGCTTCCAGCTCGTCGCCTCGTTGCTGAACGCCTTGCCGAGATAGCTGTGAAACATCGAGCGTGTGGGCTCCAGCACCGCAGCCGTGTGCAGGTCGCGCCGCCCCGCCTCGCGGTCGCCCTTGCGCAGCGAAGTGAGCCCGCGCCCGAGCCAAGCATTGCCCAGCGCGCCGTCTATAGAGATAGCCTTTTGGAATGAAGCGCGTGCCTCATCAATGTGGTTCTCCGCGCTGAGGAGGAAGCCGCGCAGTGCGTGGGCTTGTGCGTTGCGGGGCGTGAGTGCGAGCGCCTTTTCCACGGCGTCTTTCGCCAACGCCGTCCGGCCAAAGCTGAACTCCATCTCGGCGACGCGAGCGAGTGCGAAGCCAGAATCAGGGAGTGGTTTGGAGAGCTTGTGTTCACCGCTGGCATTTCGCGCCGCAGCCAACGCGCCTTCAAGATTCGACTGCGACTGCTGGTAGTAAGACTCCGCAATCCACTCAGCCGCCGATGCACGTTCACCGATGGGTTTCACTCCGGCTTCGCGCTTCACGGTGGCGATGACTTTTTCCAGCGCACGCCGTCCGGGATTGCTCGCCGACACACCGCCCAACGCCGCCCGCGCCTTATCCACGCGCCCGACGGAAAGCAGCACTGCCGCACGATACAGCGGCGGCGCGCTCTGCGGCAGAGTCTTCAAAGCAGCCAGCAAATCGCCCGTCTTATACGCCTCCAGTGAAGCCCCGAGCGCACGCTCCTGCGCTGCCGAAAAGCCGAACTCGTTCGCCGGAATCACCGCCGGATAGTAAAGCGCCCACTGCACGAGATTCGCCACATCCTTCGCCTCGATGACCGCCGTCTTGCGCGGCGCACCACCGGGAACGATCTCCGCCTGCTCGCCGCCTTTGATCGTCAACGAACCGGCTTTGTTCGTGAGCGCGAGTTCGCCCTCCAGAAGCGTCATCGTCGTGCGCCCGCCCTTCGCCACGCGGACGACAATCTGCGTCCCGCGCAACGCTCCGTTGACCGCTGGCGTGCGGATTTGCAGCGCCTCGGCTTTTTCGCGGCTGAAGAAATATCCGCCGCCGCTCTTCACTTCCACGCTTTTGCCCGGCTCGACTTCCGCCTCGGTCAGCTCGTCAATGCGCAGTTCGCTCTTGTCGCTCAGCCGCAGGACGGCGCGACTCAGCTCGCCCGTCCGCACTTTATCCAGCGAGGCGAACGGCGTCTTATCTTCAGCGACAGACCAGCCGCCGCCCCCTTTGGCTTTCTTTTCAACAGTGCCTTCTTTTTGCACGAGTTCCGCATCCTCGGCAAAGGCGACGGTGCTGATGCAGCAGGCGAGAGGCAGGATGACACGACGTAGAGAGAAATGAGTACGCATGGCGGACCCTGTAAACGAACTTCCCTATTCTTGCACGAAAAAGGGCGAACTATTTCGGGAAGTCGCGCCACATCCAGCGGAGCGCATCAGGTAGGATTGCGCCGCCGTGTTTGCCGCTGTGCGCGCCCGTTCCGAACTCGAACTTGTAGTCATACCCCGCGAACTTCAGCGCGGCGGCCATCTGCTGATTCGAGAGCGGCCAGTTGCCGTGGAGATTATCGAGGTCGTTCGCGCCGTCTTGCAGGAAGACGCGGATGGGCTTGGGCGCAGCTTTCGTCTGGCGGATGAGCCCAGGATAGACGTAGCCGCCTCGGATATTCGTGAAGCTCCCGATGAAGCTGATCACTTTACTAAACGACGCGGGGCGCTCCCACGCGACCGTGAACGCCGCGATGCCGCTGCTGCTGATTCCCGCAAGGCCCCAGCCCGCCGCGTCGTCCGTGAGCTTCACCTCCTGGCGAGCGAGCGGGATGATTTCCTCCATGAGAAAACGGGCGTTCAAATCGCCAAGGGAATCGTATTCGTAGCTGCGATTGCTGCGCGCCTTCGCGCCCGGCTCGGCGGCGGGCACAGTTCCGGGTGCGATGAAGATGGCCACCGTCACGGGCATCTCTTTTTTTGCGATGAGATTGTCGAACACCACCGGCACGCGGAACCCGCCGTCCGCCTTCGCGTAGCCGGGGCCGTCGAAGAACACCATCGCGCACGCGGGCTTCGCGGCGTCGTATTGCTTCGGGATGTAGAGCGACCACTCGCGCGTCGTGCCGGGGAACGCCCTGCTGTCGGCGAGGGTGAACTTGCGCACCTCGCCCTTCG
>CAMDQC010000032.1 GCA_945905735.1 Prosthecobacter debontii
ACATGGTAAATGAAAACGCGATTCGCGCGGGAGCACGCTGCGAACTGGCCGTCGGCTGTCACCGCGACGGCGAAGATCGCGCCGAGAGAATCAGCAAGCGGCTGCCATTGGACGACACGATCCGATTTCGGCGAAGCCTTCGCGCCTTGATCAATCCAGAGCTTGAGCAGCCCCAGTTGCTCGGGCGTGAGGTTCTTCGCCTTCGCCTTATTATCGCGTGGCGGCATCGCGGTGTCATCGTCGAGATGCGCGGCGGCCTGCAACACGAGGCTGTCCATCGCCTTGCCCGCGACAATCGCCGTGCCGGAGTCGCCGCCCTTCAGCATAAGCTCCGGCGTCTCCAGATTCAGCCCGCCTTTCGAGGTCGTCTGGCAGTGACACGAAAAACAATTGTCGCTCAAAAACGGACGCACCTCGCGGTCGAAATCCACCGGCGTATCCCGCTTTACCTCGGCAATCGGCAACGGAGCCTTCGCCGCAAATAGCGCAGTGCTGGTGATGAGAAATGTGAGCGTGGTGCGTGCGAAAAACATGATTGTCTATTTCGGCGGTGGTGGTGTTTGTGCGGGTGCCGCCGGTGCCACGACCGGAGGAACGGGTGGCGGTGGCGGTGACTGAACGGCGAGTCGCACCGGCGTGGAGTAGATCGTCGTGATGACGTCTTTTCCGCGGAACTTTCCCTTCGCCTGTGCCGAAAAATAGATGGTGTGTTCGCCCACAGGAATCTTGGCCACCGCGAGGTCGAGCGAGGCCGTGACCGTCGCAGCATCGGGAGCGGCATCGAATTCCTTGAGCGGGTCAATGCCCGGTGCGCCGCCAGCTTTCAGTTTCAGCGCTTCTTTGAATTCACCGCGCCGCGCAATCTTTAGCGGGATGTCGAGTTTCGCACCCGCCACAACCTCCCAGCGTTTGTCCTCCGCGACCGTCACGGAAATTGGCGCTGGCTCCGCTGAGCCCACGGCGAGCGGAATGTCGCGTGTGAGCCGCGGACGAATCACATCGTTGTTTGAATCGGCCACAGCCCAGCGAACGGCCCCGCCACGAGCCTCGCGGTTGACTTCCGCCTCGCCGATCTTCGCCTTGCCGATAATGCGAATCGGTCCGGCCCAGCGCTCTGGCTTTTCCACACTCGTCAGCAGAAGAACGCCTTCGTTCGCTCCAGCAGCCAGTCTCATCGGCGAGCACGAGACGCCGGGCGGGAGACCTTCCGCACGCAGTTCGATTTCGCCCGCAAATCCATCGCGTCGGAAAGCCATGACTTTGATTGCGGTAGTTCCATCCGCGCGGAGCAAGGCAGCGCGCGGTGCGGCGGTGCGGTCGTCCGCTTTTTCGAGCCGGGGCTCGGTGATTGCCGCGAGGCGAAAATCGGGCGATTCCTTGCGGATGGCCAGACGATAGACGTTGCGCGGGTCCTTGCGCGCGCCACCGAAAAGGTCGCGCATCGAAATACGGTAAGTGCCGTCTTCCTTTGCTTCGAAGCGGACGGCAGGGTCGTTGCTCGCAGTGCTGAACCGCGCGCCGCCGATATTGGTATCCGCGCCGTAGGCTTCCTGCACATCGGCGGTGTCGCGCTTGATGACGAGAAACGGATTCGTCGGTAGATCGAGCCGGTTGGAAATGACTTCGATCCACCACACGTCGCCCTTCTTCGCGTCGAACGTGAAAGTATCCACATCCGCTGCTGGGAAAAACTGACCGGCGACCTCGCACGGTGGTGTGAGCTTCTGCGCGCGCTCCACATCGTTATTAGGCTCCTGTTCCGCGACAACTGGCGAAGCGCAAAATCCGATGAATACCGCGCTCGATGTGTGCGGTGATTTCAGCCGGTAAGAAAAGCCGGGAACCGCTGCGGAAGCAGGACTCGCGAGGCCATCCACGCGTGTGTCGGCAGTCGCGGGAATGTCGATTTCCACATCCAGCTTTTCGAGCGGCTTGCCGTCGAGGGCCGTTATATTTGCCACTGTGCCGCCGGGAAGGTTGCGTCCGTAGAGTGTGAATTTTCCCTTGGTTCCGGCGGCTCCGCAAGGAGGGAACACGAAATCCAGATGCGGTCCGGTCGTCAGGGTCAGCCGGTAGAAATACTCGGGACCGCCTGCGAATGTCAGGTCGTGGAGTTTGATGACGTAGGCTCCGTCGGCGGGCACCGTTAAATCCAGCATCCCGTCGCGCCGACTCGCTTCGACCTCGCTGCCGGCGGCATCAATCGCCGCAATGATCGGCTTGAGGCGCGAATCGATTTCCCGTGCATCGCAATCCACGATGATCCGCTGCCCTTTCTTCGCCGTGAACTTGAAAAAGTCAGCCGCTCCCGCGGTGACGTTGCCGGTAACCGTGGAGTCCACAGCCAGCTCGATGGCAGCCTCCGGCTTGTTGTTTGCCGCGGGCTTGGTCACGTGGGGGAGATCGCCCACCGCAAACGCGCGCGGGTTCGAAATGCCGAGCAATCCCGAAGCCCTCACGTCGTAGATACCCGGCGGAACATCGGCCGCGATCTTGATGATGAAACCCTTGTCCTTTGGCTCTCCGGTGATTCCCGGATGCGAAAAGAGCAGCGCTTTCGGCTCATCGAGATCCGCGCCGGTAATCGCGGCTGTGACCTCGGTTCCCGCTTTGCCGCTGGGCGGCGCGATGGTGTCGAGCCGGATGACGGGAAGTTCTGCTGCAAAACTCTGGACAACAAGTCCGGCGGCGATGATTGCGCGAAGTGCGGTCATTCGACGGTCTAGTGGTTAAAGAGAAACTCTTTGGTGTTGAGGATCGCCCACAGGATATCCTCATAGCCCTGCCGCTTCGCAGCGACGGCTTCCATCGGCTTCCCGTCGGGCGCGTTGCGCGGCTTGTCGATGTGCGTCTTGGCGAGCGCGAGCTCGGCGGCTTCCGGCTGGCGGGCGTAGGCGATGAGGTAAAGCTCGCGGAGCTTGTCTTCATCGGGACGTGCATCGGCCGCGAGCTTCGCTGCCGCTCCATTGCTCGACGCGAGTTTCTCCTGAATGTCCTTCGCATTCAGCAGATGAAGCGCTTGCGCGAGGCTGGCTTCCTGCGTGCGCTCGCATTCGCAGGCACTCGAACTGTCGGGCCTGCCGAAGACGGTGAGGAAATACGACCCGGCGTTAAAGCTGTTGTCCGGCAGCGAAATCGCCCGCGTCCCCGCAGGCATCCCGCCGAAGTTGCTCGGCGTGCGTGTGAGTTCGTTGAGCGAATCGTAGAGCACCTCGGCGGTCAGCCGCTTTGCGTAGTAACGGGAAAAATTCTGCCGGTCCGATTTGTTGTAGTTATTCGGGACCGCGCTGAGCTGATAGGTCTGCGAGCGCGTGATGTCGCGGACAAGCCCCTTCAAATCGTAGCCACTCTCAACGAATTTCGCTGCGAGCGCTTCGAGCAGCTCGGGGTTTGACGGCGGGTTCGTTTCGCGCATGTCGTCCTCGGGCTCGACGATTCCGCGATTGAAGAAATGCTTCCAGTAGCGATTCACCAAGGTCCGCGCGAAGAACGGGTTTGCGCGATTACTCATCCAGTCGGCAAGCGCCAGACGCGGGTCATCCTCAGGCGCGATTTCCATCGGGCCCGTGATCAATGCGGCAGGCTTTACCGGTTGCTTCGTCTTTTTGTTCACGGCACTCGCCACGCCGCGACGGTGGAAGATGGTCTCCGTTTCCTTCACTGCAGAGCCCTTGCGTCCGACCTGCGAGAAGAACGCCGAGAAGCTGTAGTAGTCGTTCTGGCTCCATTTCTCGAACGGATGATGATGGCACTGCGCACACTGCATCCGCACGCCGAGGAACAGCTGCGCGGCATCTTCGAGCTGCTGCTGCGGCTCCTTCACCTGACGATACCAGCCCGCTGCGGGATTCTCTTCCACGCTGCCCGTCGCGGCGAGAACATCGCGGACGATTTCGTTGTATGGGCGGTTCGCACGTAGACTGTCGCGCAGCCATCCATGAAAGGCAAACGTGCCCGCAGCGTCGCGCGCCTCGACGCGCTTGTTGCGCAGGAGCGAACTCCATTTATTGGCGAAATAGTCGGCGTAATCCGGACTCGCGAGCAAAGTGTCGATGAGCCGGTCGCGCTTGGCTGCGTCTTTGTCCGCGAGGAAGCGGTTCGTTTCATCCAGCGAAGGCAGGCGCCCCGCGATGTCGATGCTTACACGACGGATGAACGTCGCGTCGTCGCAAGGATCGGATGGAGGCACGCCCATCGCCTTGAGCTTCGTGAAGACTTGTTCGTCGATGAAATTCCGCACCGGTGGAAGACTGGCGACTTGTGCGCCGAGCGGTACCGTCGCGCGGAACGTGCCGACCTTGCCCTGATAGCGCACCATGATCGCCACATCGCCGGGCTGATCGAATAACTTCACCCGCCCTGTTTCATCGGCTTCGGCCATGCTCTTTTCGTTCGATTCGTAAAGCGCGCTGCGGGTTACATCCTGCACTGAACCATCGGTGTACCGTGCGAGCACGATGATTTGCTGGTCTCCGCCGAGTGCCATCGTGCGCGCCTTTGGAATGACTTCGATGCGCTCCACCTTCGGGTCGCTCTCCTGGCCAAACGGCATTCCTTGCGCGATCCATCGCGCCACCATTGCGTAGTCATCCGACTTCGCATCCATGCGCTTTCCGCCGCCATGCGGCGTCACATTGAGACCCTTCAGAAGCAGCAGACTGTTGTCCGGCGCTGCCGGGAAAACCCGGCGTCCGCGCGCCTCTTTCACGATGTGCTCGTAGTCTTCGTCCGGCTCAAATCCGAGCAGCGAAAGCTTGAATCCATTCTGCCCGCCCGCCTTGCCGTGACAGCCGCCCGAGTTGCATCCCGCCTTTGTAAAAACGGGCACGATCTGGTTGGCGAAATTGATCGGCTGCCGCGTCCCCGCGCCCTCGATTTTCACCGCGAACGTTGCCTTCACTCCATCCGCTTCCGCCGTGATCACCGCACTCCCATCCGCCACCGGCGCAACAATGCCCGTCGCATCGATCGTCACGACTCCCGCGGGCTCCGACGAGTATTTCGCCTTGTGCGTAAAATCCCGCAACGCCCCATCATCGAGTTTCGCCGTGACGATAATCTGCTGCTTCGCATCCTTGCCGCGCAGCGTCAGTTCTGGAGTGCCGGTAGCCTCGATTTGCAAAGTCGGAGCCGCAGTCGCGAGCGGTGCGAGACTGGTGAGGATGAAGAGTGTGCGCTTCGAGATAGAGAGCATGTATAGAGACGGGTTCGATTTACCGTGGATGAAGCAGATTCAACCACGCGGACAAGCGACCGCAGACAGGCTGTTTTCTTAGTGTGGAAGAGCGCATGCCCACTTCGAATACGGAACGCGTTTCGGCGAGTCGCCCATGAATGCTCGGCACTTCCGCCGCGGCACCGCCTAAATCAACTCCCGCATCGGCTGCCAGCCATCGACGAGATACTGCGGGCGGCCGGAGAGGTCGGGGAGTGTGACGGTGTTTAGGTCGATGCCGAGCCAGTGGTAGAGCGTGGCGAATACTTCGCCGAAATGGACGGGGCGTTCCGTGGCTTCGCCGCCGAGGCGATCCGTTGCGCCGATGACCTGGCCGGTTTTGAATCCGCCGCCTGCGACGACTGCGCCGCCGACGGCTGGCCAGTGGTCGCGTCCGCCATCTTTGTTGATGGTCGGTGTGCGTCCGAATTCACCCCATGCGACGACGGCCACGTCTTTGTCGAGGCCGCGCTGATGCAGGTCTTCGACGAGCGCGCTGAGTCCTTGATCGAAAAGCGGGAGGTGCGTGAGCAGTTCGGAGTGGTTGTTGGAATGGAAGTCCCAGCGACCGAAATTCATCGTCACGCAGCGTGCGCCGGCTTCCACGAGACGGCGGGCGACGAGGAAGTGCTCGTTGTTGCGCGGCGCTCCGTCGCCGTAGTTTGCGGTGAAACCCTTGCCGTATCGTTCGCGGGTTTTTGCGTCCTCTTTCGAGACATCAAGCGCGTCGATCAGCTTGCTGGAAGTGAGCACGTCAAACGCCTGCTGATCGAACACATCGAGCGCGCTCATCAGCCCGCTGTGGTCCGCGTCGCGGCGGAACTGATCGAAGCTCGCGAGCAACGTTCGGCGATCCGCGAGGCGGTCGCTCGTGATTCCATTGAGCGAAAGATCGCTCGTGCCGGCTCCATTTGGACGAAAGGCCGCGCACGCCGCGCCGAGAAATCCCGGATGCCCCGGCGAGCCGTACGGCGGATGTCCCGCATTCGGCGCGAGCCCGACAAATTGCGGCACCGTCTTTCCGTTCGCGGCGCAAAGCTTCGTCATCACCGAGCCGATGGACGGCCACCCGCCCGGCGGCACCGGCACGCCGCGCGCGGAGCGGCCCGTGTAGCAGATGTGCGAATCGTGGTCGCCGGTGAGCGAGCCGACCATCGAGCGAATCGGCACAAGTTTATCCATGATCTTCGCACAATACGGCATGTGCTCAGATATCTGGATGCCCGCGACGTTTGTGCCGATGGGCTTGAACGGACCGCGAATCTCCAGCGGCGCGTCCATTTTTAAATCGAAGATATCCTGATGCGGCGGCGCGCCCGCCATATAGATCATGATGACGGACTTCGGCGACTTGCGAATTCCCGACGCCGACTCGGCGCGGAGGATTTGCGACATGTTCAGCCCGCCCATCGCGAGTCCGCCGATTTTCAGAAAATCGCGGCGCGTGACTCCATCGCAGAATCGACCTGTTTTGTTGCCTAGAATAGTGAGCATATAAGCGCCGGATAAGACCTGCCGGAAGCGCAGACCTTAGCGAGAACGCTACTTCCTTTCCGCCCGACGAAACTCCTCCAACTCCCGCCGCAGCGGCTCCCAATAGGCGCGGTCGAGTGCCTGCTCCGCTTGCCGCTCCGTATCGAGCGCCAGTCGCAGCGCGTCGATGTCGCCAGCGATCGCCAACGCAAGCAGGGGGCGTTTTGCGAGGAGAGTTTGGGATTGGGTGGGGAAGGTGTGGGCGAGTTCAATCAACCGTTCCGGTGAACGTGATTCGCTGAGCCAAAATTCGATTTTTTCAGCGTTCGAGGCGTCCTTAAACTCCCGGTAGTGCGTCTCCAGTAACGATGCAATCATCGGCCAGTCCTTCTCCCGCTGAGTCTTTTTCGCGCGGACCAAGTCGGGGACGGAAAGCAGCTCATACACGTTTCCATGCTCGTCCTCGATCGTCGCACGCCGCGCCCACAGCGTAGCGAAATCGGGCAGCCCTCGCGGCTTCGCCATCACATCGACTCGTAGCCCTTCGACTCCCGGAGCCCGGCAGCGAAAATGGACTGCATGCCCGCGTTCAAGCACCCCGAGAGCAAATGCAGGAATGGCGATGCGTTCCGCCTGCAATTCATCGAGCGCCAGACGAAGGCGCGCACTGTTTTCCTCATCGGCGAGGATTGTGAAATCGATGTCCTTGCTAAATTGCGCCGCGCCGTAAAACACGCAGGCTTGGCCGCCCATAAGCAGGGCCAGCACCTGATGTTTTCGCATCGTCAAAAGGACTTGTCGGATCGGGGTCGGGATCAAGGCTACCTCCTAAGGCTAAGTATTCTGCAAAAATCAACTCGCTCCGCCGAAAACGCTCCATCGGAGTGAGGTCTATCCACTCCTGCCATTCTTCGGACATTTGCTCGTAAATCATTGCGTCGCTTTCCTAGCCCGACGCGGTGGGGATGACAAGCGGCACATTGCTAAATCAACTCCCGCATCGGCGCGCAGCCGGGCTGGACGAGGTATTGCGGGCGACCTGTCAGATCGTTGATGGTCTCCTTCGTCACGTCGATGCCGAGGCGTTCGTAGAGCGTCGCGAAGACCTCGCCGAAGCGCACCGGGCGCTCCGTGGCTTCTCCGCCGAGGCGGTCCGTCGCGCCGATGACTTGGCCGTGCCGCATCCCGCCGCCCGCGAGCAGAGCGCAGGAGACTTTGGGCCAATGGTCACGCCCGCCGTCCTTGTTAATCTGCGGCGTCCGGCCAAACTCACCCCACACGACGACAGACACATCTTTATCCAGCCCGCGTTCTTTCAAGTCGGTGAGCAGCGCAGTGAGCCCCTGATCGAGCAGTGGCAAATCCTGCCGCAGCGCATCGAAGTTCTTGCCGTGATGATCCCATCGGCTGAACGCCACCGTCACGCAGCGCGCGCCTGCTTCCACGAGCCGGCGGGCAGCGAGGAAATGCTCCATCAGTTTTGGCCCGCCGTCGTCGCGGTTCTTCGGATCGCCCGTTCCATAGGTCGCGCGGATGCGTGGATCTTCCTTCGAGACATCTAGCGCACTTAGCAGCTTGCTGGAAGTCAGCACACCGAACGCCTGCTGGTTGAAAGTATCCAGCCCGCCCATTAGCCCGCTGGCATCGACATCGCGGCGAAATTGATCGAAGCCCGTGAGCAGCGTGCGCCGGTCGGCAAGACGATCCAGCGTTACGCCGTTGAGCGTCATATCTTCCACACCGCTGCCTTTGTTTGGCTGGAAAGGCGCATGCGCCACGCCGAGAAAACCAGGGTCGCCGGTGCGCGCCCATTCCATGTGGCCCATCTTTGGAGCGAGGCCGACGAACGCCGGAACCGCCGGATCAATCGCGCCCTGCAACTTCGAAACCGTCGAGCCGAATGACGGCCAGCCGCCCGGAGGTTGCTGGTTAAAAAGCCGGCCAGTCAGACACTGGAACGCGTCATGCCGACCGTCGCAGTCACTCATCGAACGGATGATCGTGCACTGGTCCATCATCTTCGCCAGCCGCGGCATATGCTCGGTGATTTGGATGCCGGCCACGTTGGTGCTGATGGGACGAAACTCGCCGCGAATCTCCGAGGGCGCGTCCATTTTCAAATCGAACATGTCCTGATGGGAAGGGCCGCCCGGCAGGAAAATCATAATCACCGCCTTGTGGGATTTCCCCACGCCTTGCTGCGCCTCCGCCCTCAGAATAGAAGGCAGCGCAGCCCCGCCGAGCGCGAGTCCGCCGATGCGGAGAAAGTCGCGGCGTGAGACTCCATCACAAAAGTTGGCGTTTTTATTTCCGTAGATAGTGAGCATGGCAGTAACGGGTTTGCGGCATCGCCAAAGAATCGACTCTGCCATCGCGACTGAACACCTGCCGCCGACCAGTTTCTTAGCGTCGCCATGAACCCTGACCCGCCTTCTACATGGCGTATCAATTGAACCGCTCTCTCACTTCAGCGCGACAAGTTCGCCGAGATTGTTCCGGCAAAAGAGGACGCCGTTTACGAGGACGGGTTGTACCCAGCAGCGTCCGGGGAGGATCTTTTTGCGCGGGGCGAGTTCTTTGAATGCTGCTGCCGATGCGTCTGCGAGGACGAGTTCGCCGACCTCGGTGAGGATGAGTAGTCGATCTCCGGCTAGGATGAGGGAGCCGTTTTTCACGTTGCGAGCGCGCCACTTTTCGTCGCCGGTCTGCACGTCGAGGCAGACGAGGGCGCTGCGTTTGCCGACTTCGCCATCGATGCCAAAGAGCGCGCCTTTGAACTGCACGGGCGAGTTGAACTGCGCGTAGAGGTCTTTGGTGAACCACACGCGCTCGGGCTTGCCGTCCTTCACACGCAGGGCGGCGGCTCCGTGGTTGTAGGCGGAGGAAAATACGATGAGGTCGCCGACGATGAGCGGGGTGACGGCGTTGATTTTATACGGAGTCTCCCACTCGAAGCGCCACAGCGGGGCACCGTCGGCGGCGGCGTTGCCGACGATTGCGCCCGCTTTGAAGGTCACGGCGGTCTTCTTTCCATCGACGGCTCCGAGCACGACGCTGCCGTAGCCCGGCTCATCGTCGCCCGCTTTCCAGATGGTCGCACCGGTCTTTTTATCCAGCGCGATAGTGCTCGCGCCGGGCCCGCCGCAGTCGATGAGCACGCGCTCGCCGTCAATGGTCGGCGATGCGCAGAAGCCCCAATCCATGTGCTTCCCGCCGAAGTCTTTTACTAAATGTTTCGTCCACACTGGCTTGCCCGTCGCCGTGGCGAGGCAGGCGACATGCCCATCCGCGCCGACCATGTAGAGGCGCTCTCCATCAATCGTCGGCGTGGCACGCGGCCCGCCCTCGAAGAGATAGTCGCCGAGTTTCGCAGCCCAGCCGTGCGACCAGAGCTCTTTGCCCGTGGCGATGTCGAGGCATTGCACCACTTCCTTCCCGTCGCGGTAGCCTGCGGTGAAGAGGCGATTGCCCACGACGGTCATGCTCGCGCAGCCGGTGCCGACTTGCACGCGCCACAGCTCCTTTGGTCCGTCTTCGCTCCACGGAGTTGCTTTTTCAGCGGTAGAGCCGTCCATGTTTGGGCCACGATAATGCGGCCAATCAGCGGCGAGTGCGGATGCGGCGAGGACGAGAGAAAGGGCGATTTTTTTCATCATGCAATGAGCGCGTCCACGACGTGGCCGTGGACATCCGTGAGGCGGAAGTCGCGGCCTGCGTATCGGTAGGTGAACTTCTCGTGGTCGAAGCCCATGAGCCGTAAAATCGTGGCGTGCAAATCGTGGATGTGGACGGGGTTTTCCGTCGCCTTGAACCCGAACTCGTCCGTCGCGCCATAGACGCTGCCGCCCTTCACGCCGCCGCCAGCCATCCAGAGCGTGAAGCCGTGGTGGTTGTGGTCGCGTCCATTCACTTTGCCCGCGTTCGAGCCGGGCGTTGGCAGCTCCACCGTCGGCGTGCGGCCAAACTCGCCGGAGCAAATCACCAACGTATCTTGGAGCATCCCGCGCTGCTTCAAGTCCGTGAGCAGTGCGGCGATTCCTTGGTCGCATTCGCGCGCGAGTTTGCGGTGCTGCACTTCGATGTCGTCGTGGTTGTCCCACGGCTGCCCGTCGCCGTGCCAGAGCTGGACGAAGCGCACGCCTTTCTCCAGCAGCCGCCGCGCGATGAGGCACTGCCGCGCTTGCGTGCCGGGGCCGTACATCTCGCGGATAGCCTGCGGCTCGCGCGAAATGTCGAAGGCGTCCGTGGCGTCCATCTGCATCCGAAACGCCAGCTCGAACGACTGCACTCGCGCCTCGATCTGCGCATCCTTTTGCCGCCGCTGGAGGTGCTCGGCGTTCAGCTTGCGCAAAAGGTCCAGCTCTTGCACTTGCTCGGGCGAGGTCAGGCGGTCGTTGCGGATGTTTTCGATGAGGTCTTCGATTTTCTGCTTCCGCGTATCGATGTAAGTCCCTTGGAAAATCCCCGGCAAAAACCCGCTCTGCCAGTTCTGCGATTCCTGGATCGGGTAGCCCGGACACAGCGAGACAAAGCCCGGCAAATTCTGATTCTCCGTCCCCAGCCCATACGTGATCCACGAGCCCATGCTCGGGCGCGGCAGGCGCGAATCGCCGCAGTTCATCAAGAGCAGCGACGGCTCGTGATTCGGCACATCCGCGTGCATCGAGCGGATGAAGCACATGTCGTCCACATGCGCCGCTGTCTTGGCAAAAAGCTCGCTCACATCCATGCCGCACTTCCCGTATTTCTGGAACTTAAACGGCGAGCGATAGGCCGCGCCGGTTTTGCGCTCGGTGGCCAGCTTCACGGGGATTTCTTTGCCGTGCCATTTATCCAGCTCCGGCTTCGGGTCGAACGTATCCACATGCGACGAGCCGCCGTTTAGGAAAATATGGATCACCCGTTTTGCCTTCGGCTCGAAGTGCCACGGCTTGCGCGCCGCCAGCGGGTTCGTCCCCGAGATTTGCTCCGCTGCGGCTTGTGCGCCTGTCGGGCCAAAGATTCCCTTTTCCCCGAAGAGCCCGCCCATCGCCAGCATCCCCATGCCCATGCCCGTCCGCCGCAGCAGTTCGCGGCGTGAAAGAAAGAGGTGCTCCGGATTCGGTGTGTGATGACTCATCGGCGGGACAATCAGACGCTGCCCCAAGTCTTAGCTGGGCTCGACATTCAGTGCGCGGGCGCGAGGGCAGGGGAGGCGAGGTCGAGACGATACATGAGTTGATTGTAGTCGTAGCGCGGGGTGGGCGTCGGGTTGCCGGAGAACTCCTTCGTGTAGGTGCCTTCAAACCAGATCGTCTTGCCGTCGTCGGTGTCGAAGAAGTCGTGGTGGACGGGATTGTAAAATGTGTAGCGCGGATGGCTGGCGATTTTGACTGCGCGGCCCCACGGGCCTTCGGGCGAGGGGCTCTCGGCATACCATACCTCGCCGAGGGCGGAGGGGTCGTTCTTGCCGCCGGATTGCACCCCGATGAAGAGCCAGCGTTTGCGCCAAGCGTTCCATTTTACGCTGCCGGTGTGGAGGCGGATTTCTTTGTCCTCAGGCGTCGTGAGGGGCTCGGTGGTGGGGCCGTGTTCGCGTTGCCAGCGCCCGGATTTAGTGGCGGGGTCGAGCCAGTAGGCTTCGTAGCTGGCGGGGTTGGTGATGTCGGCGAGCTTCGCAGGGACGCGGGTGTGGAGAAAAGGGGCCGCAAAATAGATGTAGCCCTCGTGCTGGACGGCGACGCCGCGCGGAGTGCGCCAAGGCTCATCTTTACCCATCTCGGCGATGACGGTGAAAGTGCCCTTTGCGTCGTCGAACCGCGCGACGCCTTGCTGAATGCGCTCGGCGAGGGAGCGATGGATGCTGAAGCCCGAGAGCAAAATATCGCGCCCATCGTCGCCGCGCAGCGTGAGCAGGCCAAACATCCACGCCGCACCGGGGCCTTGAATGGGGAGCATTTTGCGCAGGCCATCGGCCTCCGTGAAGTAACGATAGGCGAGGCTGCGCGAAGGGTGCGCATCGGCGGGCAGCGTGGCTGCCGTGGTGTGGAAATTGCCGAGCGGATAGCGGGGGACGTTCGTATCGCCCCACAGGAAAAACAGGCCGCCGTTGTAGCGGACGCCCTGCACGGAGTCCTGGCCGAGGACGGGCGAGGCATTCGGCAGGAGCGTCGCTTTCCCCAAAAGCTCGGAGTCGCGAAAGAGCCCGCCGCCCGTGAGCCGCCCGATGCGTTGCGCGATGTTGATGCGCTTCATTTTCACCGTCGTGGACTCGCCCGCTTTCGCCACGAGTCGCACGCCGCGAAAGCCAAAGCCGTCCTTTGGGTGCTCGTAGCCGGGGCTGGCGATGTGGAGGAAGATCTCGCGCTCCATGAGCCCCGACTCCTGGAAGGCGACCCATCCCGCGTTGTCGGTGATGAAGCTGATGTCGTTCACCGTGCGGACCTCTGCCAGCGGGACGCCGTCGCCTGTAGCCTCATCAATCACGCGAATGCCGAAGGGTGCAGGCGCGGCAAAAGCAAGGATGGGGCTGAGAAATACAGCAGCGAGAAAGCGAATTGCGAACACAGCCGAGAGTGACACTCCTTTGCGCAGTCGCGGCAACTCTGAAATGCCCCCTTCATTTTGCCGCTCCGGTGTCATTTTGATTTGAGGCAACACGTGAAAAGTGTCGCGCTGCGAGAAGTTGCGTTTTTTCACCTGCCTGCCTACCCATGGCGGCGTGTCCAAACTTCGTCTCGACTTGCTCCTTGTTGCGCGCGGGCTCTTCGAGAGTCGCGAAAAAGCCCGCCGTGCCATCATGGCCGGGCAGGTCCGCTGTGGTGATCGGGTCGTAGATAAAGCGAGCAGCACGTTCGAGGAAGATGCCGACATTACGGTCGCCGCCCCCGAGAAGTATGTCGGGCGTGGCGGCTATAAAATGGAGGGCGCGCTTGCCCATTTCGGCATCTCTCCGGCGGGACTCACTTGCCTCGATATCGGGGCGAGCACTGGCGGCTTTACCGACTGCCTTCTCCAGCACGGCGCGGCGAAAGTCTGGGCGATCGATGTCGGTCACAGCCAACTCGACTGGCGCATCCGCTCCGACCCGCGTGTCGTCGTCCGCGAAAAGCTCAACGCCCGATTTCTGACCCGCGACGATGTGCCCGACGCCATCGACCTCATCGTCATTGATGTCTCGTTCATCGGACTTTCTCTCATTCTTCCACCTGCGCTTACCGTGCTCCGGCCCGGTGGTACCATCATCCCGCTCATCAAGCCTCAGTTCGAGCTTGGCCGCGCGGAGGTCGGGCGTGGGGTCGTTCGGGACCCGCTTTTGCACGCAGCGGCGGTGGAAAAGGTGCGTGCATTCGTTGCCGCTATGCCTCCTTCGCCTGAAGGTCAGCGGCTTGCCTGGCGTGATTGCATCGACTCTTCGATCCTCGGCGGCGAAGGAAATCGGGAATTCCTCGCACGACTCGAAGGGGTGCCGACGTAGCGTCAGTATTCGCTCCGGATTTCCACAGGCTTGCTCGCTTTCCCTCGTGCGCGGATGTTGAGGGCTTCGACGACGAAGGAGAATGCCATTGCGGCGTAGATGTAGCCTTTGGGGATGTGGTGGCCGAGGCCGTCGGCGACGAGGACGAAGCCGACGAGGATGAGGAACGAGAGCGCGAGCATTTTGACGGTCGGGTGCCGGTTGACGAAGTCGCCGATGGCTTTGGCGGCGGCGAGCATGACCATCATCGAGATGACAATCGCGAGGATCATGATGGTGAGGTTGCCATTGCCGTGGCCTGCGGCGGCGGGTTCACCGACGAGGACTTGCACTTTGGCCATCGACTCGGCGATCGGGGCGGCGGGCATCCCGTTGGCATAAAGTGCGGTGTGTAGGTTGGCGACGGCGGCTTCGAGAGTTCCGGATTTTGGGCCGCTTTCCCCGCCGACGAGGCCGACTGCGGTGATGACGGAGTCGAGCGAGAAGAGGATGTCCACGAAGATGATGGTGGCGATGACGGAGGTGAGAGTGGGCGCGACTTTTTTGCTCTTCTCGTGGTCTTGGCCTTCCATCGCATGGTGGATTTCCTTGATGCTCTTCCATACGAGGAAGAGGCCGCCGAGGAGCATGACGAGGTCTTTCCCGGAAAGGCCATGGCCGAGGACGGAGAAGAGCGGCTTGGTGAGCTTTGTGAGGAGGAAGATGAAGCTAAGGAGGAGGATGCGGGTCACGAGGGCTAGGATGAGCCCGATATTCCGCGCCTTGCCTTGTTCGGCGGGGGGAAGCTTCCCGGCAAGGATGGAGATGAAGATGATATTGTCCACACCGAGGACAATTTCGAGGATGGTCAGCGTCAAAAGGCTGATCCAAGCATTAGGGTCTGAAAACCAGTCAAACATGGGCGCGATAAACGGTGAATGGAGAGGCGGTGTAAAGAACAACTGTACGCAGGGAGCGAAGGATTTTCTCGCGAGGTGATCCTGAGGGGTGATTAAAAGTGAAATAAGCCAGAGCGGATTAAAGCGAACGGAGCACAACCTAATCTCTACCCACGCTGCTGTATTCGAGGAGCGATTGGCTTGGGTGTCCTGCTCGGGGAGGGGTCTTCATGGGCGAAGTGTCCAAGCCACGCCGAGGGGCTCTTCTCTGATAGCCGACGAAATTTCACCCATATCTGCAAAATATTGGTGAAGATTCCTGAGATCTTTGAACCGATCTCTGAGATCGTACGTAAGATTCGCGGCGTCTCCAACCCGATCTTGCGGATCGCATGTAAGATACGGCGAGTTTTGAAGGAGATTCGGGGTGTCTTCGTGCCGATTTTACACGTCTTGCGTAAGACTCCGCATATCCTTATGAGGGTGTGATAAAAAGTGGAATAAGCGAGAGCGGAGCACAGCCGTCTCGGCTGTTGCATCGGGCGAGACGCCCAATGGCCCCACTGAAGGGATCCTGCCTGAATCGCCGCAAACCGGCCGGTTCGGCAGCTACGATTCCTTCCGATCTCGGCCCTTGCGCTGTGTTCCAATCGCGTTATGGTGCGGGACCGTCCACCTTGAGATACTCCATGCTGAACCTTCTCCGAACCTTCATCCTAGTCGCCGCTGTCGCCTTCACTGTCCCTGCTCAGGCGGGGCGGTATCCCGTGTCCGGGACACAAACCTTCACGATGCCCGACGGCGCGCCTACTTTTACCGATGGCTCTTCCGTGGGGACTTCGCCTGCGATTTCGTTGGAAATCTCGACCAATCGCCTCCGGATGCAAACCTCGCCTTTTACCAATACGACCGCATGGAAGCTGCCGGTTTTGGATGGGGCGACGGCTATTCAGGCGTTTGATGCGAATTTCACGGTGGCGATCGTCAAGGATTCAGGTTCAACCGTTCCGTCTGGCGGTTGGGCGCTGAGTTTTGGCCCGATTCCGAGTGCCAGCAGTGCGCTCGGTTCGGGTGATCTCGGGTTCGCAATGAACGGGGGAATCGTCATCAGTTTCGACACATTTGCCAATACGACGAACGATGTCCCGTCGATTGAGGTGTTCTGCAATAATACGAGCGTCGGGAATTTTCTCTCCACTGCGTTTGTTCCCACCAATACGGTTTCCGGGGGCACTTTCACTCTGACAAATCCTGTGACTGGCGGAACGACTGGGCCTATCGCCTACAACGCCAGCGTGACGACATTACGGACGGCTATGCGGCTGGTGAACGGGTGGAGCGCGGTGACTGTCACTGGCAGCCCTGGAGCGTGGATGGTGGATCACGGAGTCGTGGGCAGTTACGCGGACCCGACTGGAAATGGTGCGTTACTTGAAGGCCCGACGTCGGGGACCTACATGACGCCGGGGCTCGGAGGCGTGGTAGTCACGAACACGCAGGATGGATCACCGACGGCGAACGAGATTTGGACGATCGGGCGCGTCAGCCGTGGGTTTTTCTACGACACAACCCAGCGGGCCGTCTCTGTTCACTGGGACTACGATGGGCTCGATGTGACTTACAATGGACAGGTGATTTTCAACAATCTGCCCACCCCTGGATTTTCCCCTGCGGGTGGTCACCAGTTTGCATTCACATCGACCGGACTAGGGACGTCCACGGCTCCGGCTCCAGCGGGAACTCCTCACGACATGTATCTGGATGATGTCGTGATCGCCACCACGCCTGCGGGGCCGGCGAATACGGGACTGATTATTAGCGAGTTCATGGCGGAGAACAGTTCCATCCTTGAAGATGAGGATATGGACTCGCCGGACTGGATCGAGATTTACAATGGGACCGCCGCCGCCGTGAATCTCGGGGGAAATAAGCTGACGAATGGCACGCTGACTTGGACGTTCCCGAGCGTCACGGTTGCAGCCTACGGGCACCTCGTCGTCTATGCCTCCGGCAAAAACCGGACGACGAATACGGCTCTGCTGCACACCAACTTCACGCTCCCAAAAATCGGCGGAACGCTTTCGCTGCTGTCGGCGGCAGACGCGACGCTCAGCACCTACACTTACCCAAACCAAATCGAGGACATCAGCTACGGCACGAAGTATCAGGGCGGCGGGGTCGGTTTCCTCGATACGGCGAGCCCTAGTGCGCCGACGCTATACACCTACATCGTCGCGCCCAACGGCCCGGCGGAAGACACCATCTGGTCGCGCGAAGGCGGAATCATAACGGGTGCCACGCCTATCTCCATCACCGCGCCGCTCGCGCCCGGTTCTGTTGTTCGTTACACCACAGATAATACGCTGCCCTCTGCGGCCAGTACCCTTTACACCACAGCATTCAGCGTTTCGACGCCATCGAATCTCCGCGCGCGCGTCTTCACGCCGAACTATCTGCCCGGCCCGGTGAGCAGTCGCACATTCATCCAGATCGACGCCTCGCTTTCTAACTACAATGGCTCGAACCAGCCGTTCAAATCGCACCTTCCCGTGATCGTCCTAGACAGTTTCGGCACAGGAGTGGATGGCGTCACGGATAGCTCCCAACCTCGCCCGCATCGCTACACCTACAGCGTTGTGATTGATAAAGACCTCACCGGGTTCGCCAACATCACATCGCCGACGGTGGACTTCCAGGGGCGCGGGGGCACTCATGTCCGCGGCGATAGCTCCAGTGGCTTCGCGCAGAAATCGTATGCCTGGGAGACATGGGACAACCTCAACGACGACAAGAAAGTCGCAATGCTCGGGATGCCTGCCGAGAGCGATTGGGCGCTCTACGGTCCATACACGGACAAGACGTTCTTCCGCAATTTCATCATCTACCAAAAGATGCGCGAACTCCACGGAGGCCGCGATGGCTTCGGGATGCGCGTAAAGCTCGTCGAAGTCTTCTTCAATCAAGATGCCGGCCAAGCTGTGAGCTACAACGACTACCGTGGCGTCTATGTCCTCATGGAGCGCATCAAGGTGGGCAAGGACCGCGTGGACATCGAGAAACTCAATAACCTCGTCAGCGACCCCGCGCTGATTACCGGTGGCTACATCTTCCGCCGCGACCGGACGAGCGCCGATGGCAATACCCCATTGCCCGAAGGGATGCACTCTCACACGCCCAATTCGCTCAACGCCGCCCAGACCACCTACCTCTCGAACTACATCAACTCCTTCCGCAATGCTCTCTACGGCGCGAACTTTGCCGACCCCGTCCTCGGCTACGCGCCCTACATTGACCGCGACTCCTTCATCGACAACTGGTGGTTTGTAGAAATCGCCAAGCAGATCGACGGCTACCGCCTCTCCACCTACTTCACCAAAGACCGCAACGGCAAAATCGTCGCCGCTCCGATTTGGGACTACAACCTCTCGCTCGGCAACGCCGACTACCTCGCCGGCGACCAACCGACCGGCTGGTATTGGAACCAGGTCGACACCTACTGGTGGGCGCAACTTCGCCTAGACCCCAACTACGAAACTCGCAACTGGGACCGCTATTGGGAACTGCGGCGCGGCGTCTTTGAGCAGACCTCGATTCTCGCGTATATCGACCAGCTCGCCAGCATCGCCCTCAACGGCAGCACCACCCCCGTCACCAATAATATGAGCCTCAGCGCAGGCCAATCGTCCACTTTGGAAAACGCCACCATGCGCCACTACCGGAAATACCCCATCCTTGGCACCTACGTCTGGCCCAATGGCGCAGGCTACGCCCAACGGATTTACTACAACAGCAATGGCAACGCGACGACCGGCGAGATCGATTGGATGAAGAACTGGCTCGTGCAGCGCTTTGCATGGCTCGATAACCAAAACACCAGCGGCACCGTCATCTACCGCCCGCCGCTTTTCTCGAACTACGGCGGCAATGTTTCCTCGGGCACCTCCGTCACTATCACCCCATTCACCGGCACAGCGCCGGGCGGGTTCACCTATGCGTCCGGGACACTCTACTACACCACGGACGGAAGCGACCCCAAATCCGGCGCGACGCCGCCCACCGAGTTCACCCTCATTTCTGGCTCTGGTGCACCGTGTAAATGGCTCGTCCCCTCCGTGAGCAACGGCGGCACAACGCTCACCGCTGGCGCAGGTGCGAACCAATGGACCAACTATACCGACCCCACCAACATCGCCAACTGGACCAGCGCCACCACAGGCATCGGCTACGACACCACCTCCGACTACCTCTCCCACTTCGGAGCAGGCGGCAACATGCAGGCCCAGATGCAAAACATCAACGCCACCGCCTACGCCCGTGTCACCTTTAACATCCCAGACCAAGCCACCCTCAACAACATCGCCACCCTCAAACTCGGCATGAAATACGACGACGGCTTCCGCGCCTACGTCAACGGAACCGTCGTAGCGGGGCGCAACGACACCGACCCGTCTGTAACCTCCGACCCCGCTTTCGCACTTAGCCCCGTTGCCCGAGACGAGACCGCAGCCGTCCAGTTTGAAGACATCGACATCACCGCCACTGGCATCTCCGCCCTCCGCGTCGGCACCAACGTCCTCGCCATCCATTGCCTCAACGGAGCTAACAACACCTCCAGCGACCTCCTCATCTTCCCCAAGCTCACATACTACCCACCCGGCGGCGGTGGCGGCGGTGGCGGTATCGCCTATACCGGCCCCGTTAATCTCACCACGTCCAGTACCATAAAATCCCGCCTTCTCGCCAACGGAGTGTGGTCCCCCATCACCACCGCCGAGTTCGTCGTCAATGCAGCCCCCGCCAGCGCCAGCAACATCGTCATCTCGGAAATCCACTACAACCCGCTCCCAGCCGCCGGAGCTGAAATCACAGCTGGCTACGGCGACAACGACTTTGAATACGTCGAACTCACCAACGTCGGCGCGGGCAACGTGGACCTTACCGGCTGCAACTTCACCGTCGGCATCAACTTCGACTTCGACATCGCCGACCCCGGCACACTCACACTCGCTCCCGGCCAACGCGTCCTCATCGTCGCCAACCTCGCCGCCGCCACCATGCGCTACGGAGCGATGCCCGGCGTAAAAGTGCTCGGTCCATTTGGCGGCAGCCTCAGCAATAACGGCGAGACCGTGACCCTTGTGGACATCAATAACACCACCATCGCCAGCGTCACCTACGCTACCACCGAGCCGTGGCCCGTCGGCGCAAACACCCTCGGCTACAGCCTCGTGCTCAATAACCCCGTCAGAGGAGCCACCTACGGCCCGACCGCTTGGCGCACCAGCGCCCAGCCCGGCGGCACCCCCGGCGCACCCGCAGGAGCCGCATTTTCCGGCAGCCCGGCAGGCGATACCGACGGCGATGGATACAGCGACTACCTCGAATGGGCGCTCGGCAATCCGCATAACTCCCCCGGAACCACCAATCGCCCCGGCGCATCCCTACAGACCTTCACCGTCGCCACCGTCACCAGCCCGTATCTCACATTTAGCTACCGCCGCAACGACGCAGCCGACGGGGTCAATTACACCGTCCAACTCAGCAACAACCTCACCTCGTGGGCCAGCGACGCCTCCGCCGTCGTCTATGTCGCCACCGTGGCGAACGGCGATGGTACGTCCACCGTCATCTACCGAGCCGCCCAGCCATTCAACGCCGCCACTCCCCAATACATGCGCCTCCGAGTTGCCCCGTAGTTACCTCGAACCGCGCGATAGGAGCGGCGACACTCCTGTCGCCGATTTTGAGTCCTCAGCCGTAGCGATGCTGCCGCGTGCCGAGGTAGGCGGTGAGGACTTCGTGCCACGGCTGGTCCGTGGTGATGCGGATGTAGGGGCATCCGTTGCGGTCGCAGGTGCTTTTTACGCGGTCAAGGAAAGCGCCGAATTCGGCGAGGTAGCTTTTGCGGATTTCGGCGGGGCGCGTGAGCACTTTCCCTTGCTGCTCTAGCCCGATAAACTCGACGGTGCCTTGGAAGGGGAACGTCACCTCGAAGGGGTCGAGGACGTGGAAGACGATGACTTCGTGCCCGGCGAAGCGGAGGTGCTGAATGCCGCGCAGGACTTTGTCTTCATCGTCCATGAGGTCGCTGATGAGGATGACGATGCCGCGCCGCCGCGTCTTCTGCGCGAGGGCTTCCATGCTCGCGGCGATGGATGTTTTTTCTGTCGGGGCGAAACGCGAGAGGAGGGTGCAGAGGGCGTTGATTTTGGCGAGGCTGTCTGTGCGGGGGAAATGCTCGCGCGGCGTGTCGTCGAAGACCGTCACTGCGGCGGCGTCGCGCTGGAGCAGGATGAGGTAGGCGAGGCACGCGGCCATGACCTTCGCGTAGTCGAGCTTGGCGACGCGGCTGCTGCCGTATTTCATGCTCTCGCTGCCGTCGAGGAGGAGATGGGCGACGAAGTTCGTCTCCTGCTCGTATTGCTTGATGTAGTAGCGGTCGCTGCGCCCGAGCACTTTCCAGTCGAGGTGCCGGGTATCGTCTCCGGGGACGTATTCGCGGTGCTGGGCAAACTCGATGGCGAATCCGCGAAACGGCGATTTGTGCGCGCCGGCCATGTATCCCTCGACGATGGTGCGGGCTTGGAGGCCGAGGTATTCGGCTTTTTGAATGGCTTCGGGATCGAGAAGTGGTGACGTCATTTCCAAGTGCGGCGGCGGAGGAAGATGTCTAACGGGAGCAAGCTGAGGGCGGCGATGAGGAAATAATTGCTGAGGTCTTTGCGGCGCGGCGTTTGGCGGGCGCTTGGCGTGAAGACTTCGCTGGGTTGTGGATCAAAGCGTGTACCGATACTGCGGAGGAGCGGCTCATTTGTGGCGCTGGCGAGGAACTCTCGCGGGTAGCTGCGCGTGTGGGCGAGGGCGATGCCGCCGTCGGGCAACTCGGGCGAATTCACGCTGATGACGGTGGTGCCTTCGCTCGGCAGCGGGATGCTGGCGGTGTAGCGACCCGGTGCGCTTTGTACGGCGGGGAATTGCGCCGCGGCGTCGCCCTCGCCGCGTGTGGCGATGGTGATGGGCAGGCGGTTGCGGAACGTGCCGTCGGGCGTGACGGCGTCAATTTGCAAGTCGAGCATTGCGCCGTTCTCGCGGGTCGTGACCTCGAAGGCTGCGGCGTCGCTTTTGCGCAAAAGCCCGCGCACGACTTGCGGCCAAAACTTGCCGTAGCCCGGCCAGTTTAGCCACTCGCCCGCCCAGCGCGATTTCGCGTCGCTGGTGAAAGCGGCGGCTTGCCCGAGGCCGTAGCGCCACGTTGCGAGCAGCGGTTCGCCGCGCTCGGTGGCGAGCAGGATGTCGGCGGTGGGCTTGGCCTTCGTGGCGTTGTAACCGAGCAGCAGCGGGCTTTGCGCCCAATCAATGCCAGCGGTGATAGGCGATTCCCCGGCGACGACGGCCAGCGTGGGTTCCTCGATGAGCGAGGCCTGCGCGACCTTCAGCGTCTCGGTGGAAAAAATCTGCGGCAGCGTAGTGGCGTCACTCGTGAGGTAAAACCGGCCCTGCCCGCGCTCGGCGAGCTGGCGGAGAAATGCGGCGTCTTTATCCGCCTCGGAGCCGAGCGCGACGACGCTGGTGGTGATCTTCGCGGAGGCCATCGCGGTGACGAGATCGAGCGATGTGCCGCTGCCTTTCGCGCCGTCTTGCTGCTCGCCCGCGTTCTTCTCTTCGGCGTCGGCGGCGTCAGAAAATAGGATGACGTGCTTGATGCGTGCGGAGATGTCGCGGAGCGCCTGAAACGATTCGGCGAGCGACGTGTAGATGTAGATGCCGCCGCCGCCTGCGGTGATGGAGAGGATTTTTTGAGCGACGGGTTCTTTCGCTCCATGGCGAGCCAGCGCGGCGACGACGTGGGCCCGCGTATCCACGGCCAGCACGCCGAAGTAATCGCGCGGGCCAAGGACGTTCAGCGCCAGCGCCGCGCCTTGGTTGGCGAGGGACATTTTCGTCTGGCCGGCGACTTGCGCGGTCATGGAGCCGGAGCGATCGAGCACGATGAGCAGCGCGACGGTGGGGAGTTCCTGACGGTCGCTGTGCTCCATTTTCACCGGCAGCATTTGCTCCACAGGCGAGCGGAAATAACCGCCGACTCCGAAGCTGCTCTCGCCGCCGAGCATGAGGAAGCCGCCGCCGAAATCCTGCACCCATCGGCGATACAGCTCCATCTGCGCCCGCGATAACGTAAGCGCGGAGAGGTCGCTGAGGATGAAAAGGTCGAACTGCTGCAAGTCATCAATCGTCTTCGGAGCGCCTCGTCCATCGCGCAGGTCCACGGCTATGCGGGCGTTGCGCAGCGCGTCGGCAAGCGGGCGGGCCTTGTCGGACTCACCATCCACGATGAGCACGCGCGGCTGCCCGCGCAGGCTGGCGATTGCGGAGGCGCGGTTGTTTTCCGGCGCGGTGTCTGCATCGGGCAGCACCTCGACATCGAACGGCACGAAGTTTCCATCCGGCTGGAGATTCGGCGCACGGAATTCGTTGTCGCCTTGCTTGAGAGTCATCGCCTTTTCGGCGACGAGGAACTGGCTTTGGTAAATCCGGACCTTCGCTGTTGTCTCCACGCTGCTGCGGATATTCGCGGTGAGATCGAACGGCTCGCCTTGCTTCAGCCGACGCGGAATCTCCACCCGCTCGACGAGCACCTCGGGCGTCTGCGGGTTGCGCAGCGGCACCGTCCAAACCTCCACGCCCTGCGCCGCAAGCCGCGCTGATGCTTCATTCACACGGCCCGCCGTGTCGTTTCCATCCGAAAGCAGCACGACGCGTCGAGCTTGGTCGGCGGGGAAGAGTGCGCTGGCGAAATCGAGCGCCGCGCCGATGTCTGTCGCCTTCTTGCTTGAAAGCGCAGGCCATTCCGCAAGCGGCGCACTCTCGCTCGGTGGCTGCCAAAGCTGAGCTGTCTCCCCAAAGCCGACGACGCCCGCTGTGTCGCTGCTTCGTTTGGACGCCAGCGATTTGGCGACAAACTCACGCGCCGCATTCGCCGCTTCCGGCGAGATGGAAGCGGAGGCATCTACGACGAAAAGCACGGAGGCTTCCGACGACGGACGCAGCATCCGCAGCCCCGCCAGCGCCACCACAACAGCCGCAAGTAGCAAAATCCGCATCGCCGTGCAGACGCGACGCTGTGCAGCCGTCCACCCCGCGATAGAGCCGCGCATCCCCAGCCAAAGCAGCGGCAGCGCGAGCAGCAGGGCGAACATCCACGGGCGAGCGACTTCGATCATTCCGTCCTCCTTTGGTGGTGCAGCCACCATTCGCCTACGAGCAGCGCGAAGGCGGCGAGGGCGAGCCATTGCCAGAGCGGCCAGCCGGTGAGAGGGGCGCTGGGCAATTTAGCGAGGGAGGTTTCGGCGGAGGTTTGTAGCGCGGATTCGGCGGCGGAGAAGGTGTTCACGGCGAGCCACGCATCGCCGAATTGATGGAAGCCGTTGCGCAAAATCTGCCCGACGGGGAGCGCGGGGAGCGCGTCGGGCTCGTCGCCTGCGAGCCAGTGGACGGTGTTGCTGATGAGCAGCGGGAATGCGACGCGGAGGGGAAGGTCGGAGTCCGTGACATCGAACGCCAGCGCGGCGAGGCGCTGAGTTTTGCGCTGACCGGTGATGAGTAGCGCGTTGTCGAACGAGCGCAGCGGCGCGGCGAACTGCCATCCGTCTGCGGGCGGCGGGATGGCGAGCGAGGGCGCGTGGAGGATGGTGACGTTTTGCAGGCTCACGTTGCGCGTCGTGGGATGCGCGGCGTCCACGTCGGTGACGAGTGGTTGGTCCACGACGGCACCGGCGGGAAAGGGCGTGCTCTTTATAAAGAGGAAGTTGCCCTCGGCTTTCGCGAGGTCGAGTCCGGGCGGCACGCCGCCGTCGAAAATCACGGCGGCAAACTTCGCGCCGAGGGCAGGGGAGTAGGCGTCGGGCGTGAGCAGCTCGAACTTCACAGTCGCGTCGGCCTCCAGCAGTTTTTCGAGAAAGAAGCTGCCTTTGCTGACGAGCAGCACGCGCTTGGCACGAGCGGGCGGGAGTGTGGCGAAGGCTGTGTTATCCAGCGCGAGAGCGTCGGCGGCATCGAGGCGAGCGGTGAGCCAACCGCGTGCGGTGCGGCTGGGTTTTGTGAGCGCGGGGAAGACGGTGAGGCTCGTCGCGCCGGGCGCGAGGGCGATGGGTTTTACGTCGAGCGGCTTGCCGTCGTAGGTCAGCTCGACGCTGGTGCGGATGGGCGATTTGCCGAAGTTGCGGACCTCCAGCAACACTTCGCTCGTCTCGGGGTTTGCGGGCAACGGGCGCTTGGCAAAGCGTGTGATTGCGGCGTTCTCCTCGCCTGCTGGAAATGCGTGCGTGGTGAGCGGGAAGCGCGGCTCCACGCTCGGTGCGCGGTCGCTGAGGAGGATGATGCGGCGAGCGCCTTTGCGAGCGTCGAGCAGCGCGCTGGCGAGGTTTAGCGCGGCGTCGATGTCTCCGGCGGCATCGGTCGGCTGTGCGCTTGCGAGGGCGTCGAGGAGCGGTTTTTCATCACCGGTAAATGGGACGACGACGGACGGAGCGGCGTCCACTTTGATGATGGAAAACTGCCGCGCATCGTTGGCTTCGCGGGCGTAGCTGCGGGCGGCGTCGAGGGCGCGTGCGAAGCGCGTCGTGCCGTCGGCGGAGGTCGCCTGCATCCGCGCGCGGCTGTCGAGGATGAGCACGACGCTGGCACCTTCGTGGATGAAGTGATCGAGCACAGGTCGCGCAAGTGCGCCGACGAGCAGGAGCAAAATGAGGACGTGCAGCAGCAGCGAGAACAAGTGCCGGAGCCGCTGGAAGAAGGCATTGCGGCTCGTCTGCTGAAGCGCCCGCTGCCAAAAAAGATGCGTGCTCACGGTGATCGCGCGGCGCTTCAGCCGGAGGAAGTACAGCGCGACGACGATCGGCACGCCAGCGAGGAACCACAGAGCCCAGGGCGAGAGGAAGGTCATTTCAGCATCGCTCCATCGCGCAGGGTTTTCAGGACTACGTCTTCAAATGGCAGGTCGCACGTCACGCTGGCGTGGCCGATGGCGCGCTTGTGGCAGAAGGATTCTAGCGCGGTGTTGTGGGCGGCGATTTCTTCGCGGTAGCGTTTGAGGACGGCTTCGTTGGCGGTGACTTCGAGTCCTGCGCCGGTTTCGATTTCGAGCAGGCGGAGGTCGCCAGTTTCGGTTGGTGCGAGTTCGGCGGGGTCGAGGATTTGGATGGCGTGGACATCGTGCTGCCCGTGCTGGAGCAAGGCCAGCGGCTCTTCGTAGCCTGCGGGGTCGAAGAAATCGCTGAGGACGAAGACTATGCCACTGCGCTTTTGCCGCTGGGAAAATGCGCGAGCGCTGGCGAGGAGGCTCGTCGGTTTTGCATCAGGAGGCGTCTCGCGGAGGAAGTCGAGGATGCTGTGAAACTGCGCTTTTCCTCGCATGACGCCGAGTTCGGAGACGAGCCCGGCGGAGAAAAAGTGAACGCTTACACGATCGAGATTCGCGAGGGCGATGTAGGCGAGCGCGGCGGTGATTCGGCGGGCGGTGTCGAACTTTGAAAAGCCTGCCGACTGCCAGCGCATACTCGCGCTGGCGTCCACGAGGAAGCTCACGGCCAAGTCCTGCTCTTGCTCGTAGAGCTTCACGAAGAGCCGCTCCAGCCGTGCGTAGGCGGGCCAATCAATCGCCCGCAGCTCGTCGCCCGCCGAGTATTCGCGGTAGTCCGCAAACTCCAGACTGCTGCCGAGCTGGCGGCTGCGACGCTCCGCCCGCTGCTCGCCGCGAAAGAGGCGGCGAGCGAGGAGGTGGAGCTGTTCGAGTTTGGCGAGGAATGCCGAGTCGAAGAGCGATGCGTCGTTTGAAGCGATCACGTCCGCGTTTTAGCGGTTGGGCTCGAAGGCGAATGAGTAATAGACGCGGAGGCTGGTGCCGCTCAGCTCGACGCGCGAGTAGGTGCGGCCACCGGGCGCGATGGTGACTGCGCCGGAGATGCGCTCGCCTGCAAAGCCGCCGCGCACGGAGAGCTGATACGTGTTTGGTCCTGCTGGTTGCCAAGTGCCGACGTAGCCCGCTGTCGCTTGGCCATAGATATTCACGAGCGCAGAGCTGTCAGCTTTGAGGCTCACATAGACGTGGCTGAGCTTGTAGGGAGCTTGCCCGCTGATCCGCATATTTCCTTGGCCTCCACGCAGGGAATCTACGAGCACGAGTGGTGGCGGCTGTTGTGGCCGGGTGAAGCCGGGGACTTGGATGAACGCCTCGCGCTCGCCTTGGAATCGCGCCTTGAACGAGCCAGCGCGCCCATTCCCTGAAAGGCTCACTTTACCAACGACGGGGCCGGAGCGGCGGTCATCGAGAATCAGGGTGCCGGTGCCAGCGGCGTCTTTTCCAAATGCGCTCGTGACGTTCAGCCGCAGGGTGTCGCGGTCCACGGATTGCGCGGTTCCTTTGAAGCGATAGTCCACATTGCCCACGAGGCCGATGGTGAAGTCGCCGTTGGCTTCGAGGACGAGATTGGCTTTTCCGACGTTGTTGTCCTCCACGCCCGAGCGTTCGACGGCGCCGGTGCCGTTCGTGGAAACTGTGAGGTCGCGGGCAAAGGTGGAGACAGTGGCGACGAGGGCAAATGCGGCGATAGATAGGAGCTTCATGTGCCGGGAGATTGGCAGGCATTTCGAGGGGGAGTCGAATCATTACTTCGCGCTACTCCATCTCCCGCGAACGCGGCTCACGCTCCGCCGTGCCTGCCGTGCTCGGCGAAGTCACAAACGGCCCGCCAGCCAGCGGTGCCGCGTTGCTGAACGCGACATCGGGCATATTGCTCGGGCGGCCAGCCAGCGGGAAATCCTTCTGGAGTGGATGAAACGGATAGCCGTCCCACATGAGGATGCGGCGTAGATGTCCCACTTCTTTCACGTCTGGATGCGCTGGGAAATGAATCCCCATCATGTCGAAAACTTCGCGCTCGTGCCAATCGGCCGTTGCCCAGATGTCCACTACGCTCGGCGCGGTGCAGTCGTCTTCGCTCACTGTGTATTTCAGGCGCAGGTGGCCAATGTGGGCGAGCGATTGCAGCTCATAGACCATCTCGTAGCGGGGCTCTTGGCCCATGTGGTCCACGCTGCTCACATCAATGAGATAGTCGTAGCCCATCGCCCGGCAAAACTCCGCGATTTGGCGAAACTGATCGCGCGTCACCGTGAGCGTGGTTTCTCGGCGAAACTCGCTCCGCTTTACTCCTGTGAACTTCGCGCAGATCGCGTCGGCGTCTTCTTTATTCGTGGCCATATTGAAAAGGGATTACGCCAGCGCCGCAGTGAGTTCGCCCTTTTGCTCGGAGAGCGATTTTTCCGTATCAATCTTCCGCTGGAGCCGCAGGAGCCCTTCGATGAGTGCCTCGGGGCGTGGAGGGCAACCGGAGATGTAAACGTCCACCGGGATGAGTTGGTCAATGCCCTGAAGCACGGCATAGCTGCGATACATCCCGCCGCTGCTGGCACACGCGCCCATCGCGATGCACCACTTCGGCTCGGGCATTTGGTCCCAGATGCGTTTCACGGCCAGCGCCATTTTGTAAGTCACCGTGCCTGCGACGATCATCACGTCGCTCTGGCGGGGCGAAAAGCGCATGACTTCCGCACCGAAGCGGCTGATGTCGTAGCGGGATGCGCCTGTGGCCATCAGCTCGATGGCGCAGCAAGCGAGGCCCATCGGCATGGGCCAGAGCGAGTTTTTGCGCATCCAGTTAATGGCAGCATCGACCTTGGTAAAGATGATGTTGCCCTCGATTTTCGAGTCGTAAGCAGCTTGCGTGGACATGATGGGCGCAGACTACGAGCAGCACAGAATGCGGCAAGGCGAATTTGTGAAACTTTTCACAAGCGCCCGCGTAGTCCCAGAAAATGAACCTTTTACGCCAAGTGCATGTCGGACGCTTCGAGGAAGCCTTCGAGCTGCCGGATGCGGGTCGGGTGACGCATTTTGCGGAGCGCTTTCGCCTCGATTTGGCGGATGCGTTCGCGGGTGACTTTGAACTGGCGACCGACTTCTTCCAGCGTGCGGCTGTAGCCGTCCACAAGGCCGAAGCGCTGTTCGAGCACTTGGCGTTCGCGCTCGGTGAGCGTGTCGAGAACGTCGCGGATTTTCTCTTTCAAAAGAGCAATCGCGGTGACATCGGACGGGTCTTCCGCCGTTTGGTCGGGGATGAAATCGCCAAAGCTTGTGTCGTCGCTATCGCCGACGGGGCTTTGCAGGGAGATGGGCTGCTGCGCCATCTTGAGCACCGCACGGACGCGCTCGACGGGAAGGTTGATTTCCTCCGCGACTTCCTCCGGCGTGGGCTCGCGTCCGTAGTCTTGGACGAGCTGCTTTTGCACGCGCATCAGCTTGTTGATCGTCTCGATCATGTGGACCGGGATGCGGATCGTGCGGGCTTGGTCGGCGATGGAGCGGGTGATCGCTTGGCGAATCCACCACGTCGCATACGTGGAGAATTTGTAGCCACGGCGGTACTCGAATTTCTCGACGGCTTTCATCAGGCCCATGTTGCCTTCTTGGATGAGATCAAGGAACGACAGGCCGCGATTGGTATACTTTTTCGCGATGGAAATAACGAGGCGCAGGTTGGCCTCGACCATCTCGGTCTTGGCTTTGAGTGCTTTGCGCAGCCATTTGCGAAGCTCTTGGAACTCCGCGAGGAATTCCTCCGTGGACATCCAAACGCGGGCCTGCACTTCTTTGAGCTTGGTGCCGTAGTCCACCTTCACGCCACCGACGGCGCGCTGCTGGTCCTTCTTGGGCTTGTTCAGCTCATGGGAAAGGGCGGTGACGACGCGGTGCTGCTCTTCGACGATGACGACGAAATCCTCTGTGACCTTCTGTTTGAAAAAGAACTTCGGGTAGAGCTTCTGCACGGAGAACGTGGCTTTTACGAAGTCTTGATACGTCTTGCTGTCCCGGTTCGTGCCGCCGTGAGCCATAAAGGCTTTGTAGGTTTTAACGGCTTCGTTCGAGGCGTCTTCAAGCTGCTTCATCATCTTCGGAAGCGCCTTCATGAAGCGCTCGCGGCTCTCGATTTTTTTGTCGAGAATCACGCGATCGAAACGCTCGCGGCCATCAATGAGCTTTTGGGCGAGCTCCAAGTAGGCCCGTGGGATAAAGCCGAACTTGTTGACGAATTTCTGCACGTTGAGCTCGGCATCTTCGATGCGCATGGAGATTTCCACCTCTTGCTCGCGGGTAAGCAGCGGGACTTGGCCCATCTGCTTGAGATACATGCGGACGGGGTCGTCGAGAATATCGAGTTTATCGTTCGATTTCTCGGGCTCTTCCTCGTCTTTCGTGCCGGACTGCTGCTGGTCGCCATCCTTCGGGCCGACCTTGTAGTTGTCCACCTGCGAGGCATCAATGATGTCAATCTCCATGCCGCGTAGGCGGTTCATGACGAGGTCCATCTCCTCCGGGTCGCTGACGGACTCGGGCAGATTTTCGTTTAAGTCATCAAAAGTGAGGTAGCCCTGATCCTTGGCGATTTTGACGAGTTCGCGCAGTTTCTCCTGACCTTCGGGAGTGTCCAGAATGCTCTGGCCCGGTTTGAGCGGGACAGACGCCTTGACGTTAAGATTGAGCTTTTCCGCGAGTTTGGCGCTGATCCCTATGAGGCTGGAGTGAATCTTTTTGCCTTTCGGCTCTTTCGCCGGTTTTGCTTTCGGAGTCTTGGTCGCTTTAACCGCTTTTACGGGTTTAGCCTTCTTCGCAGGTTTGGGCTTGGCGGCTTTGACCGCCTTGGCTGGCTTCCGAGCCTTTGCGGGTTGCTTTTTCTCGGGGCCTTTGACTTTCGGAGCCTTCTTGGCTGCCTTTGTATTCTTCGCTGCGGGCGTTTTCTTCGAGGACTTTGCTTTGGTTTTGGCTGCTTTTGCTTTGGTGTTCGGCATTGTTTCCGCGAAGTATATAGAGATGAAAATACCCACCGCGGACTACACAATGCAGCCAGCAGCGGAAAAAAAGGAGCGGGATATAACGCGGAAGCCCCCGCATCCGTCAAGCGAGACTTCCGATTTATGGGATTATTTTTCTGGGTGATGTCGGTTGGTGGCGAAAAAGAGGCGTTTACTGGGTGTTGGAGCTGTCAAACTCGCAAAGTTCCTCCACGAATCGCGCAGAACCGTCGCGCAACCAGCCGTCGAGCTGGGCTTGATCCTTGAGCTGCTGTCCGCGCTGGCGGGAAACGACGATGAAGCGGCTTTCGATTTCGGGTAGGGCGGTGAGGTCGCTCCAGAGTTTCTCGAATTGCGCGACAGGGAATACGTCTTCCTGCCCGTGGCCCCAGCGTTTTTTGACGTCCTTTAGCGTGATGTAGGTCGGTACTTTTGCCGCGAGTGCGCGGATGGCTGCGGTGATTTTCTCTTCGTCGCCAGCCAGCACGTCTTCGCGTGTGAGGTTCATGGCTCGGAGGAAGCCGTCCACGTCAATCCACGTCGTCATCGTGTTGTAGTAAGTGAGGTCGAACTCCACTTCCTCGCGTGGCATCGCGAGTCCTTCGACCAAGCGTGGACGACCATCCACGCGGGCGAGGCCGCCGCCGCGATCATCGAGACGACGGGTGATGACCTCGAAGCTGAGGGTCGCGCCGCTTTCTAAATGCTGGCCGAGAATCTCCGGGTCGAGGTTCGCGCCGGTCGTGTCGATGTTGTGTAGCATGAGCGTGCGGAGTTGCGGGCGCTCGCGGAGCAGCGCGGCCAGCGTGCCGTTGCGCAGCATGTTTGGGACTTCGTAAAAATGGCCGACGGGGTGCAGGCATTGCAGCGGCAAGTTATCGCGATATTCGCCCGCTTCGCCCGCTGATTCCGCCCAGCGGAGTAGCGCGGCGCGGAGAGATTCGCGGACTTTCTGCTGCTGCTCGTCGAGTGTCTGCTGCGGCATTTCCTCCCACGCAAAACGGAGGTCGCGCGCCGTCGGGATGAGCCGCAGCCCGACGCTCTTGCCCTTGCTGAAAATCACGGGGCCGCTGTAGCCGTAGTTGCCCGCGTTCGCGAGGAAAGCGGAGAGCGGCCCGTGCGTGAGGAAGCTCGTGGTGAAGACGTGCGGAACGGGCATCCTTGCTTCGCTGGCGGTCTTTTGCGACTTGGCGAGATGCACTTCGAGAAAGGTGCGGTGGCGTCCGCCGAGTTTGCAGAAAGGATGCAGCGATTTCACCACGCCCGCGCCCTGCGTCCAGCGCGAAGCCGCGCCAGCCGCGAGGGTGACGACGGCAACTTCGCCAGCGGCGAGGGAGGCAGCGCCGCGCTTTAGTTGAGAGTTGAGAGTTGAGAGCTGAGAGTTCACGTCGCCCGCTTTCACGTCTTCGATGACGGTGTTCGCCGGTAGGCGATTCTGCGCGAGGCCGATGCGGCCTGCTCGCAGGTCCGCACGGATGGTGTTGTGGGCTTCGAGGTCGAAGCCGTTTTCCGCGAGCAGTTCATCGAGCGATTGGTCGCCCGCTTTGCCGCCCTTGGTGCGCGGGAGCATGGCGTCGAACAGCTCTTGCACGACGCCGCGCAGCTCGGGCTTGGTGCGGCACGCGCTGGCGAAATGGTCTAGTTCGGTGCGTGTGGCTGGGGGGAGGTCTTTGAGGTCGCGGCGGAGGAGTTGCGGGGCGAGCAGGAGGTAGTAGCCTTTGGGCATCAGCGCGGCGTCGGTGGCGAGGATGTCGGCGAAGGTTCCGTTTTCGTTGATGCGGAAATCATACACGACCGGCTCCATCGCGAAGGGCAGGCTCTCGGCGAGCGCCTTTTTCGTGGCGGACATGATGATTTGCAGCCGCTCTTGCAGCTCGGATTTTCGCGCGGGCGCGACGATGAAACCCATGCCGCCGCCGGACATCCCGCCGAGCATCCAGAACCCCCAAAAGTCTTCGCCAAACTCGCCGCGCACCTGCTCGATGAGCCGCTCGGTGTAATAGTTCGTTGCCCACGGGATGATGGCTTGGATGGGGCCGCGAAAGTTGTCCGTGGTGAGCTGGCCGACTTTGCGGATGTCGCCGACTTTCAGCGCGTCAATGATGCCGTCGAGGAAGCCGAGCGCTTCTTTTCTCCCGCGCCATTCTGCGGCGCTGCGGAGGAGGTATTTCTCCGTCACCATCTCCAAAATCGGGCCGACGTTTTGCGCCATGCCGCCGTGGACGACGACGAGGCTGTCTTGCAGCGCGAGCCGTGCGCTGTCGGGGATTTCGTCGCGGGAAAAGACGTGGTGCTTCGGCATGAGCCGACCGCGCGAGATGCAAAATTCCGGGTCGCCTTCGCAGGCTGGGACGCCCTCGATGAGCTTGATGCCGGGCCAAACGCCGCCGCTGTCCTGCCAGCCGCCGCCGCTGCCGCCGATCCATTCGCCGAGCAGTGCGCGGGCGAGCACGAGGCGGCGTTCGGGTTCGCGCAGCGGGCCGGTGAGCGACTCCGCTTGGCCCGTCGCCCGCATGAGCACGGCGATGAGCGCGGCGAGCAAGTTTGTGGAAACGGCAAGGCGCGAGCCTTTCGGGATGTCGTTCACGGACGAGACGAGTTCGATGCCGCGCCCCGGCCCGAGCATTTGCGCTAGCAAGTCGCCGAGCGATTGCCCGCTGCCCTCGATTCCCGGCGGCACGATGCCGCTGGCGATGACGGCGGCTTTGAGCAGACCGAGGTAGTCTTTTGCAAAATCAAACACCTCGCCCAGCGAATCAATTTCCGCCGAAGCCATGAGGTCCACGGAGACGAGCCGGATGACCGGTTTCTCGATGACACGCAGCCACGCGCTGACAGGCGGCTGCGGCTCGGCGTCGCGTTTATGCACGCCCAAATCCACGCTGATATTCAGCACTTTCGCGCCGTCGGGGAAATCCATGCCGAGGAAAAAAATGTCGCTCCACGCACTGTGCGTGAGGTCCATGCGGACGGGCGTGCGCTCGCGCAAAATGGGAAACGTTCCATCGCCAGCACGCGCCAGCAGCTCGGGCCGGAAGCGCAGCGGCTGGTCTTTCGGGTGGCCCATTCGGAACATCCACTGATTCCCTCGCACCGTGCGCACGCTGCGCCGGACTTGGTCCGCGAGCGTCTGGAAAGCAAACCGGTGATACGCCGCCGCGAGTGCGCTGGAGATGGAATCGCTCGGGCCGTTCGTGCGCTGGTTTTCGAGGAAAACCTCGATGGCTTCCTCGAAGCGGCGAGCGAGCAGGTGCTCGAAGCCGTGGAAGGGAATCAACCCCGGCGTCTCAGCCGCGACCATCCGCTCCGGCAGATGGTATCGATGAATCGCCGCGAGAAAAAACAGTGCCCGAACGCGCTCGTAAAGGTTGTCCGCCTGCCGCCGAAAAGTCTCCAGCGCATCGCATTCGGCGAGCAGTTCAGTGAGCGAAAGCCCGGCGATTTGCTCGTCGAGCGAAAGGTCGCGAGTGGCGGCGTCGGGGCTGGTGATGAGGTCGATGAGTGTCATCAGTTCGTCCTCGCTGTCGCCAGCAACTCCACCATCCCGCGCAGCACTTCGTCGCGATCTTTTCCCGCGAGGGCTAGGGCGAGTTGGGCCGTGAGGAGGCCGTATTTTACTCCGAAATCGTAGCGGCGTCCGTCGAGTTCGGCGGCGAGGTAGCGCTCCGTATCTGCGAGTTGCGCGAGCGCGGAACGGAGATGCACGCTGTTCTCTCGGCCTGCGTAATCTTTGAACATCCCCGCCAGCACGCGATGCACGGCGGGCGTGAGCACGTGCATCCCGAAGAAGCACAAGTAGTAGCCCGCGCGCAGGCCGGGAACGTCTATTTTTTGCTCGGCCTCGGTGGGCGTGGGTTTTTCTAAAACCGTGTCCACTTGGTAGAGGCGGCGAGCGGCGTCCACGAGCTTGCCGCCGACTGCGCCGTAGTAGGCGAGCTGGCTTTCGTGGGTGCTCTGGACGGCGGAAATTGCGCACTTTTCTGCGCGAGCGAGGGCGACGAGTTGGGCGGCACAACCCTGCCCGGTGTGGGAGAGATACAGGTGGTCGCCGACGAGCAGGAGAAAGGCGTCGCCGCCCGTGAACTCCGCCGCGCAGTGGACGGCGTGCGCGTAGCCGAGCGGCTGCGTCTGCTCGATGAAAGTGAGCGTCTGCGCGTGCGGGCCAGCGGCAGCGCGAAATGCGGCAGAGTCGCCGGGGCTGATGACGACGGCGATGCTCTCGATGCCCGCGCTGAGCACTTCCTCTATAATAATGGCGAGCGCGCTTTTCGTCTGCCCATCGCGGTCCACGAGGGATTGGAGCGGGAGTTGGCGCTGACTTTTACCAGCGGCGGTGATGACTGCTTTTCGGATTTCCATGCGTTTGCGAGAGTGTGGCGTCTGGCCTCCGGGAGGTCAAACGCGCTAAACGCCCCTTGCAAACCCCGTGCCCGTCAGCCTACGGACTCGACGATCACTTTCATGCCTTCGATGGAGGCGACGCGCACGGTCGCGCCGGAGTTGAGGAATGTGCCGTCGGTCATCACATCCACGACGTGTTCGCCGAACCTTGCCTTGCCCGCCGGGCGCAGGGTCGTCGTGGCCACGCCGGTATCTCCGATAGCGACGCTCGGCTTCCATGTTTCGGGGATGCTGCTGGACTCGCCGACGAGCACCAATTTGCGGTAGAGAGACGTGTGAGGGAGGAACTTCGCGAGGATACCCCCCACGACCGCTGCGCCAGCGAGCGCGATGATGAGATTGAGCATCGGCTTCTCAAAATCGTTGCCACTGAGCGTTCCGGGCTGGCTGGGCCAATGGTCCACCATCGCCCATACGATGGAGCCGAAGACCATCAGCGCGCCGACCATTCCGGGGATCATCGTGCCGGGCAGGAGGAAAATCTCCACGACCACGAGCATCGCGCCGATGACGAAGACGACCGTGGCTTCCCAGCCCGAGAGCGCGGCGATGTAGTGCCCGAGAAAAAAGAACGCGAAGCAGACGAGCGACGCGATGCCGGGGAACCCGAAGCCCGGCGCCTTCATCTCGATATATGCGCCGACGATTCCGCCGAGCAGCAGCAGCCACGAAATGCGTGTGATCCACAGCGCCGCAGACTCAAAGCCCGTGGGCACCAGACGAGTCATCCCGCCGGTGAGATGCTCCAGTTTCAGCACATCATCCATCGTCTCTGCGAGGCCCTCGGCGAGCAATCGCTTTCCGTCGTAGAGGCGCACGGCTTCCCGGCCATTGAGGCTCAGGAGAGTGGCGTTTCCGTCGAGCACAGCGTCGCCCATTTTTAGCTCTTTCTCCGCGACCATGAACGCCTCGGCGATGGCGGGATTGTGGCCGTTTTCTGCGGATACCGCCCGCATTTTTGCCGTCTCATAGGAGTCCACTTTCTGCCTCATCGTTTTCCCCAAGTCTTGGCCATCACTCGTCACCACCGCGGCCGCGCCGATCACGGCATCTTTTCGCATGTAGATTTTCTTCGTCCCGAGGGAGATCATTGCGCCCGCCGAAACCGCATTTGGGTTCACGAAAGTCAACGTCGGCAGCTTCGTCTTGCGGAGCAGTTCGAGGATTTTCATCGTTACCTCCAAATCGCCGCCGGGCGTATCCATATCTATGATAAAGGCCGATGCGTTCGCCTTCTCCGCCGCTTTCAGAGCGCGTCGGAGGAGTATGAGCTGCACTTCGTTCACGCCGCCTTGGAGCGGGAAGACGTAGGCGGGAGTGGTCATGTTCGCGGTAGGTTCATCGGCAAAAAGGACGGCTGGAGCCGCGAGCAGCGCCATGAGCCAGAGCGACAGGAGTTTTTTGAAAAATGCGTTCATCGTCCCCAGCACTTTAGCAGGCGTGCGGAGAATAGGGACTTTTCTTTCGATGCACGGCGCTTTATCTCCTGCCGTGTGATTGCCAACGCTACCCGACTTCTCGCCGTCGTTTTCGCCTTATTCTTCGCAGCCTGCGCCAAGGACCGCGTCCACACGATGGTCGTCAGCATCCCGCAGCAAAAGATGGCGCTCTATCGCAAGGGCGCGTTCCTCCGTACCTACGATGTCTCCACGTCGAAGTTCTGTGTGAGTTGCTCTCCAGGCACGAACGGCACGCCGCTCGGGCTCCACGAGATAGCGAAGAAAATCGGAGGCGGGCAGCCGTCGGGGATGAAGTTCAAAAGCCGCCGGCCGACGGGCGAAATCGTCCGCCCCAACTCCCCAGGCCGCGATCCGATAGTCACGCGCATCCTCTGGCTGCGCGGGCTGGAGCGGCGGAACCGCAACAGCTTTGCCCGGTTCATCTACATCCACGGGACGCCCGAAGAATGGCGCATCGGCATGCAGGCCAGCTACGGATGCGTCCGGATGCGTTCGCGCGATGTCATCCAGCTTTTCAATACCGTCGGCGTCGGAGCCACGGTGGACATTCGCAATCGCCCGCTGCCGGGGGACGCACTGTGAGCCGCGACCTGCGCGAGCTTCGGTGTTGGACGGCATTTTTCATCGTGGCCCTCATCCTCAGCGGGCTCACGGCGTTTCCCCTCGCGACGGAGCTACGCTTGCTCGGCGAATGGTTCCACGTTGATGCGCCGGGCATCCCGGAGAACGGCATCCAATGGTGGTTTCGGACGATTCGCGACGGGCTGAACGACACGTATTCGCGCTATCCTTGGCTGGGCTACGGCACGGATTGGCTGGCGTTTGCGCATATCGTCATCGCCGTATTTTTCGTCGGTCCCTACCGCGATCCGGTGCGCAATGTGTGGATCATCCAATCCGGGCTCATCGCCTGCGCCGGGGTGGTGGTGGTGGTTTTTGTCTGCGGGCCGATTCGGGGGATTCCCTTCTATTGGCAGCTCATTGATGCGTCGTTCGGCGTTTTCGGGGCTATCCCGCTTTGGCGAGTGCTGGCGCTGACTCGTCGGCTTGAAAAAGCGCAGCGATAGCGACAAAACGGCCCATTTCTCGTCGCGAGGGAAAAGGGCGAAAAGTGACATTGTGGCGCTTCATGATCGCTGGAGGATGATGGGATATTTTTCGCATCTATCTAATGGAGAGATATTTGCGAAAAAATACGCAAAGGCAGAAAAGCGCGGCACTCGAAAAGCTCAGTAGTTTCTCGTCGTTCTGACGACGCTAAACAAACACAACAACTAAAAACACACAATGAGCATACTAAACTCCATCATTCCTGAACTAAACCCACGGTCGCCTTACAACAGTCTGCGCGATCAGCTTCACCGCCTCTTCGACCTTTCGGCGACTCGTGCGCCGGAGTCCTTTGGCGACTGGTCACCAGCCCTTGATGCGTTCGAGGACAAAGACAAATACGTCGTGTCTCTCGAACTGCCGGGCATGAAGCGGGAAGACATCGCTGTCACCGTTCACGACGGCGTCCTCACTATCACCGGCGAGCGCAAGAGCGACCAAAACGCCCAAACTGGCACCGTCCATCGCTCGGAGCGTTTCTACGGGAAATTCACCCGCAGCGTGAGCCTCCCCGGAACAGCGAAGGCCGATGCAGTCGCCGCAACCTACAAAGACGGCGTGCTCCAAATCGAGCTCCCAAAAGCCGAGGAAGCCAAACCCAAATCCATCGAAGTCAAAATCTCGTAAACTCAAATCCCCGGCGAGCGGTGCTCCCGCTCGCCGGGAAAGCTTTCTTACCTAAAAACACATGAACACCAACACACAATCCTGCGTAAAAACCATCCGTCCAGCGGCCAGCGTTATCCATCGCCCAGACGGCTTCGTCATCGAATGCGACATGCCCGGCGTATCCCGTGAAGGCATCCAACTGACGGTGGAGAAGAACGTCCTCACCATCTCAGGTCGCCGCAATGAGACGAAGCTCGGCGTGCCCATCCACCGCGAAAGCCGCCCATGCGATTACCGCCGAGCATTCGTGTTAGAGGCCGAGATAGACCTCAGCCGCATCAACGCCCGCACCGAGGCCGGAGTCCTGCAAATCTTCCTCCCTCGGGTCGAAGCACCAAAGCCCCGCCAAATCGCAGTCGGTTAGCCACGTCGTGGTGGCATCAGGCGAGATGGAGGAAGTCGAGCTCTTTACCCGGCGGTCTTCCCCGAGTCGCCGAACTGTTCGAGGCTCGCCGCCCGAACGACAATTGCGCTCTTTTACACCGCCCAGTCTTCCACTCGCAATCCCGGCACGCGTGAGAACTCTTCGTTGTTGTGCGTCACGACGGTGAGGTCGTTGGCCAGCGCGATGGCGGCGATCATCAAGTCATTGCCGCCGATGATTTTCCCGGCTCGTTCGAGTGCGTCGCGGGTGCGGGCGTAGTGCCGCGCTGATTCGAGGTCGAATGGAAGAGTCGCAAATGGCTGTAGGGTGGTTTCAACCCTCGCTTCACGCTGTGCTGGATCACCGTATTTCTGTGCTCCGTGAAGCAGTTCGGCCCAGGCGACTGAACACACCGCAATTTCAGACGAGTCAGTGGTCTCAAAACGTGTGCGAATCTTTGTTTCCACGTTTTTGAGGTAGATGATCCAGATATTCGTATCGATCAAATATCGCATCACCAGTCGGTCGTAGGTTCTGGCGGTGGGTCAGAAGGAATGTCGCACGGCTCTCCTGCGAAACAACCCGCAGTCCGCTCAAAATATCCGACCGGCCAACCGTTTGCATCCACGGTGCCTTCGCGCTTTGTCGAGCGAACGAGCGCCATCGCATCGCGCACGAGCCGCTCTAGGGCGGTGGCGGATTGGCTGTCGAGTTTGCTCAACGTTTCTGCAAGTTCTTGTGGCACTGCGCTCATGGCCGACAAGTTGCCACGATTGCTTCACAGTGCCAATCGCTAACTTCGCCCGAGTCGCCGAACTGTTCGAGGCTTGCCGTCCGAAAGGAGCATCAATTCTTCGAGCCGAGTGGAGGAGTGGTCCACCGGGCAAGCGGGTAATTAAGCCCGCCCGAGGTAGCCGCCGTCCACGGTGCTGACTTTGATTTTCTCGCCTTCTTTGATGAAGAGCGGGACTTGGATGGCTTTGCCGGTTTCCAACACGGCCATCTTTTGCACGTTATTAGCGCTGTCGCCGCGCACGCCTTCGGGCGATTCTGTGACGGTGAGGGTGACGGTGGTGGGCAGTTCGATGCTGGCGGCTTTGCCTTCGACGTAGAGGATTTCTACGCGCTGGTTCTCGGAGAGGTAATCTTTAACGTCACCTACGAATGATTCGTCGAAAGTGATGGTCTCGAACGAGTCTGGGTCCATGAACTGGTAGCCGGAATGGTCTTTGTAGCTGAAGTCGAGCTTCGTGCGCTCTACTTCTACGAGGTCCACTTTATCGGTGCTGCCAAAGCGGACGTCGGCGCTTTTGCCGGTGCCGATGTAGCGGATGATGACTTGGACGAATGCGCGGAGGTTGCCGGGTGTGCGGTGCATGACTTCCAGCACGATTGCTGGGTTGCTGTTGTAGCGGATGCACATTCCTTTGCGGAGATCGTTGGCGTTGGCCATGGTCGGTAGAGAGTAAAAGTAAAAGGTTTTAGTTGAGTCCTGCGCACCATCTTGGTGCCGGAAAAAGGGCGCGCACTATGCCGTTGCCGCTTTTTCTGGCAAGCGCGGAGTTCGGGTGAAATTTGCCCTGCGAGGCTGGCCCCATTGCTGCTAAGCACCTTCGCAATATTATGCCGTTGTCGCTCCATAGGGAAACGCTGAATAAAGCGAGTTGAGCAGAGAAGCGCGAGGCAGGGTGGTAGTGAGTGGGGTTCTGAGGCGGAAAGTCATCGAGAAATTGCTGTTTTTGCCCCGTTTTGGTGCGATGCGGGCACGGTCAAGCCGTGAGGGCGAGCAG
>CAMDQC010000033.1 GCA_945905735.1 Prosthecobacter debontii
CCGTGCTGCCAGCTTCACCGCTAGTAGTCGGTTTTTGCTCCACCCATCGGGTTCGTTCGCGTGCCGCTCGTCTATGATCGCTGCAATTTCCGGTAGTCCAAGTTTGAGTTTCACTCCTGCCATTTCGCTTTCTTGCCTTTTTACTCTAAGATGTCACTTTAATTATGAAATTTGGTATAACACGCCACGCGGCATCGAGAAAGTAAGCCGCCCCCGCGACCGGTTCGAGCCCCGTCCTGCCCTCACCCTGAAAACCGCAGATTAAACCCGAAACGAGCGATAAAGGACCCCGAAAGCCCGAAGATTGATCCGCCTGGCGAGACGTGAGAGAGCCAAAGAAGCCGTGCGATTTCCACCAACCAACACCCGAGAACGGAAGCAGCGCCGCTGGGTGGTCTCGCATTGCTGGCGGGACGCCGCCGGCGGAGGGAATAGGAATCCGCGACGGCTGGCCGGGTGCACCAGCCCGGGTGGCGTTTACCGCCCCGACGAAGCGCCGGGGGAAAAGATGAGCCCGTCAACAAACTCGTTCGTTTTGAAAAAGCCCGCGTCGCGCACAGGTTTTCCGCCGAGTGTGACGTTCTCAAACTTGAGGTCGCGGATGCGGGCGTTGGGCTGGCCCCATAGCATTTGCGGCTCGCCCAAAACGCTGGGCGCGGCGATGGAGATATTCTGGAAAAGGATGCCGGACAATTCCCCGCCTTCGCGTCTCTCCGCGCCGCTCGAATAGGGCTCCGGCATGGTCATGCAGATGAAGAATTGCTGCAACGTGGGTCGCGGGTCCTCGATGTTGATATTGCGGAAGATGACACCGGCCCCGGCAGCGCCGCCGCCTTCACCGCGCATATTGAATACACGACCGCCGCTCCAGCGATGCCATTTGGCGCGCGCATAAATCACGTCGCAGTCTTCCACCACCAGCTTGCGGTCGGTGAGTTGCGGCAGCGCGCTGAGGACGAAGGATGAGCCGTTCGCGTCGTTCCACAGCACGGTGCGGCGAATGCCGAGGCCGTTCACGTAGAGCGAATCGTCCTGGGTGCGGATGAAGCAGTCCTCGATGAGCGTATTTCCAAAGGGATTGATCCCGTCGCCATTCGCGCGCCATGTGAAAATCTTGGTCCACGTCACCGCGTTGGGATGCCCCGCTTTGTAGGGATGCACGAGCATGAGCGAGTGAGTCGCCGAGTCCGCGATGGTGATACATTCCACGCGGGTGTCGGTGGTGCCGATGATCTCGATGGGCCGGTAGCGAGCGTGTTCCTTCGAAGGGACGGCGGGCTTCACATACTCGGGGTGCTGCAGCCGTGCGCCCGACAAGGTGCCGAGCCCGAAAATGCGGATGTTCCTTCCGTCGCCCCATTTCGTGCTGGAGAGCGTGCCGTAAACCATCGCGTCGCCGGGGATATAATACTGGCGGTTCGCACGCACCGGAAAAGCCAGCCCGATATCGTGAACGCCGGGCAGAAAATAGAGCGTGGTCCAGGCTCCGTCGGAAGGGGGAATCTCGCCCGGTTTCACGGTCAGCACGCCGGGATCGGTGGGCTTGGGTTTGGCGGGGAGCAGGGGATTTGCAAAGACGGAGATCGTGTGAATGGGCGGCCCTTTGTAGCCCTTGCCCGTGTCCTGCGCGTCCATCTGCCCGTCGATGTCCACGGCCACGAGACAGGGCTTGTCGAGGCGGACAATTGCCTTGCCGTCTTTCACCAAACACGAGGACGCTTTGCGCAGCGGATGCACCGCCGCAGTGCGAATCGGGTGTCCATTGACGCGAGCGATTTCGATCTCCACAGCACCCGCAGTTTCAAAGTTCACGTACGCGTGCGTCCAACCCGCGAGATGCTCAAAGTAAGCATCCGTCTTCTTCTCAACGCTCTTGCAAACGGTCTCCCAAGCAAACGCGCTCTTCCACTCGCCGCCCGCACCGGTTGAGCGCACGCGCACCTTGTAATGCTCCGACGCGGCAAGCCCTGGCACTGGCGGATACACGACCAACTCGGCGGCCGCGGGCGCCACGGACATCAAAGCAAAGAGCAGGGCAGTGAGGAAAGCGTGGATGAAATTCGACACGTTCACGGGCTTTTCTTTTTCTCCTTCGCGGGCGGCGGCGTGGCGCCGTCGTCGTAGCCTTTCGGCTCCTCGGTCGGGCGCGGCGTTGGTGGCGGGATGGGGAGGCCCGCGGCGCGCATGACTTCGTGGAGCGCGGCGAGAGTTTCGTGGGAGGGTTTGAAATTACCGGGACGGAATCCTTCGGCGATGAGCACGGGCGTCCAGCCGGATTTGTTTTTGCGGTTCCACACCTCGGGCTTCGCGCCGTGGGCGGCGAGGAACTGCACCATCTTGGGCAGGCTCTTGTAGGCTGCGCCGTGCATGGCGGTTTCGCCGTTCTTGTCCACCGTGTTGATGTCGCCGCCTTGCTTGAGCAGCCACGCGACGGCTTCGAGGCACTCGGCTTCGGTGCCGGCTTCTTCATCGGGCGCGAAGCAGCCGAGGCCAGCGGCAGCGAGCAGGGGCGTGGCCCCGTCCTTGTTGGGAAGATTCGCGTCGTCGCCGAGTTCGACGAGCAGTTTCATGTAATCGAGGTCGGCGTTCTTCGCGGCCATGAGCAGCGGCGTTGCGCCGTGGAGCTTGAGCTTGCCTCGCCCCTTCGCGCGTTCGTCGAGTTGCGTGTTCACTTTCGCTCCGGCGGCGATGAGGCGGCGGGCGAAATCGAGCGCGGTGACGTTGCCGGAGCCATCGGGCGGCGGTTGGCCGTCGAGATCGTCGCCGCGCGGTGGTTTGCGGACCCACGTGAGCGTGTGCAGCGGCGTGAAGCCGGTGCGCTGGTCGTTGGGATTCGCGCCTGCTTTGACGAGTTCGAGCGCGAGTTCGAAATGGCCGTTCTTCACCGCGAGCAGCAGCGCGCTGGTGCCCGCATCGGGCTGGCGTCCACCTCCTTTGTCGGTTTCGATAGCTTCGTTCGCATCCACTCCGGCGGCGAGCAGCGTGCGGATGACTTCGATGCGACCCTGCCTCGCGGCGAAAAGAAACGCGGTGAAACCGGACGCCACTCGCGTGTCGCGCGCAGCTCCGGCGGCGAGCAATTGCGTGACGACCGCCGCGTGGCCATCGGCGGCAGCCCACATGAGCGCGGTCTGGCCCTTGCGGTCGGTGGCGTCCAGTTTCGCGCCGCGCGCGAGTAGCACTTTCACCGCACCGGTGCGGCCAGTGCGGGCGGCAGTCATGAGCGCGGATTCGCCGCCGCGAGTGGTCGTGTTGGCGTCGGCCCCGGCGTCGAGCAGCGCGGAGATGGCGGCCTCACTGCCATTCACACAGGCGAGCGAAAGCGGCGCGACTCCGTATTGGTTCGCCGCCTTCGCATCCGCGCCCGCCCCGAGCAGCGACTGCACGCTGGCGACATGGTCGTGATGCGCCGCCCAATGCAGCGCGGTCGTGCCGTCGGGCTGCGCGGATTTCACTTCGGCGCGCTCTTTCAACAACGTCTCCACGCGCGGCCAGTCGGCCTTTTCCGCAGCATCGGCGAGTGGAGCGGCGGCGTGCGTCCACGCTGCGCTCGCGAGGAAAAGAGCGAGCGCCCAAGGAGCGGCGACATTCCTGTCGCCGTAAGCAAAAGCGCGAAGCGCCCATTTTCCAATCCGCGCAAACCGCGAGAGCCACGCGAAGGAGAATGGGCGCTTCGCGCTATGGAGACGGCGACAGGAATGTCGCCGCTCCTTGGCGTTGTCGTGCGTTCGCATTTTCATCACGTCTTTCAAATCCCCAGCGGCTCAAACAACCCGTCCACTTTCCCCGTGCTGTCCTGAAATTTCTCCAGCCGCACGCCCGCTTTATCCAGCAGCGTGAGGTGCAGATTCGCCAGCGGCGTGGGCTCTTTGTAGCGGATGTGGCGTCCGCCTTTCATGCCGCCTGCCGCGCCGCCGGCGACGATGATAGGCAGGTTCACGTGGTCGTGGACGTTCGGATTTCCCATGCCGCTGCCGTAGAGGAAAAGCGAGTTGTCGAGCAGCGTGCCGCCGGCCTCGGGCGTGGCGCGCAGCTTTTGCAGGAACTCGGCGAACAGCGAAACGTGGAAGCGGTTTATCTTCGCCATGCGCGCGATTTTTTCCGGGTCGTTGCCGTGGTGCGAGAGCGGATGGTGCGGGTCGCTGACGCCCGTCTCGGGGTAGGTGCGATTGCTCGTCTCGCGTGCGAGCTGAAACGTGGTGACGCGCGTGACGTCGCCCTGCATGGCGAGCAGTTGGAGGTCGAACATGAGCCGCGCGTGCTCGGCGTAACTTGCAGGCACGCCGGTCGGTCGGTCGAGGTCGGGCAGCGGATTTTCCGCCACTCCGCGCTCGGCTCTTTGGATGCGCCGCTCCACATCGCGCACGCTCTCGAGGTAATGTCCGACGCGCTCGCGGTCGGCGGCGCCGAGTTCGCGCTGGAGCCGCGAGATGTCGTCCTTCACGAAATCGAGCAGGCTGGCGCGCTTGCGCAGCGCGGCCTGACGCTGCGCCTTGTCGCCGCCTTCGCCGAAGAGCATTTCAAACACGATGCGCGGATGCGCCTCCGCGGGCAGCGGCGTGGTGGGCGACGACCACGAGAGGTTGTTCTGATAGACGCAGGCGTAGCCGTTGTCGCACTGACCGACGGTCTGCATCATGTCCATCGCCAGCTCCAGCGACGGAAGCTGCGTCTCGCGCCCAAGCTGCTGCGCGGCCATCTGGTCCACCGTGGTCCCGAGGAAGTAATCAGTGCTCTCGGTGTGCTTCGCGCGGGCGCAGCTCAGGAATGAAGCGTTCGAGGTCGCGTGCGTGCCGGGGTAGGCATTCCGCACTTCGAGATTCGACACAATGCTCACGCGGTCCTTCAAAGGCGCGAGCGATTCGAGGATGAATGACATCTCGTCGAGTTTGTCGCCACCCGCCGGAGTCCAGCGCGTCATGTCCGCGCCCATCGGCATGAACAGATACCCCAACCGCTTCACCGGCTTCGCCGCCGTCTTCTCCGCAGCAACAAGCGCAGGCACCATCGCATCAAGCAACGGCAGCGCGAGCATGGAACCCATCCCGCGCAGAAACGTGCGGCGTGGCAGGGCGAGGCGTGTAGTGAATGTGCTCATAGATTTTGGCGCATGGTAAATGGAACGCTGGTGACGAGGGCGGTGACGAATTCTGAAAAGCGGAAGTCCTGCGCTTGGGCGCGGCGGACGATTTGGCGGATGGCGGGGGCGTCGTGGGGCTCGATGGCGCGGCCTAGGGCGTAGGCGAGGAGTTTTTCGGCGAGCGTGGTGGCGAAGTTCTCCGGGCGTGCGAGCAGGCCGTTTTCCAAGCCTTCGGTGCCGGTGAAGCGTGTGCCGTCGGGCAGGCCGCCGGCGGCGTCCACGGGGAGGCCAGATTCCATCGTGCGCCAGCGGCCCACCGCGTCGAAGTGCTCCAGCGCGAAGCCGGGCGGGTCAATGAAATCGTGGCAGCTTGCGCAGGCGGCTTTGTCGCGGTGCGCGGCGAGGCGTTGGCGGACGGGGAGTTTTTCGGACACGACGCTCTCATCGAGCGAGGGCACGTCGGGCGCGGGCGGCGACGGCGGGGTGCCGAGGATGTTCTCCAAAATCCACTTTCCGCGAATGGTCGGCGCAGTGCGCGTGGCGTAGGACGTGGCCATGAGCACGCTGGCGTGGCGCAGCAGTCCGCCGCGCTGAGTTTCCGGGGCGAGCGCGACGCGGCGGAAGCGTTCGCCGTAGATGCCGGGGATGCCGTAGTGCTTGGCGAGGCGTTCGTTGAGGAAGGTGTGGTCGGATTTCAGCAGCGCGAGCACGCTGCGGTCGTCGCTCAGAATTTCGTCGAAGAGCAGCTCCGTCTCGCGGCGCATGGACTGGCGCAGATTGTCATCGAAATCGGGAAAGAGCCGTCCGTCCGGTGTGATGCCGTCGAGGTTGCGCAGGTGCAGCCATTGCCCGGCGAAGTTCGCCACGAGCGAATGTCGCGCGCGCGGGTCGGCGAGCATTCGGCGCGCTTGCGCAGTGAGCACGGCGGGTTGCGAGAGTTCGCCGCGTTCGGCGAGAAGCAGCAGTTCGTCGTCGGGGATGCTGCTCCACAAAAAGAACGAGAGCCGCGAGGCCAGCGCGAGGTCGCTCACGCGATAGACCGCGCCGGGCTTTGCAGCGGCGGGCGGCGTCTCGACGCGGAACAAAAACTCCCGGCTCACCAACACTGCGCTCAGTGCAGACTCGATGCCCGCATCGAAGCCGCCGTCCTTTTTGCCCTCCTCGAAAAACGGCACGAAGCGCGCCACGTCGTCATCCGTCACCGGACGACGCCACGCACGGCGCAGCAGCGGCGCGAGAATTTTTTTCGCGCACGACAACGCGTCGTCCGCCGACTTCGGCTGCGCCGTGAAAATGCGCGCGCGGCTCGGCGTCTCGCCCGGCCCCTTCGCATCGAACGGGCCGGTGATGGTCACTTGATAGAGCGCAGGCGCACTGCGCGGATGACGGTGAAAATTGAACCGCGACTCGTAGGGCTGGCGCTCGTGTTCAAGCAGCGACGCCGAGTCTTGCAGAAACGTGACGCCCAACTCGCGACGGCCCGCTTTCATCGGCAGACGGAATTTCAAATGCGCGTCCACTTCGTCGTGCCCCTTCTTTCCCGGCGGGCGCACAGTCAGCGTCTTCACCTGTGCGCGGTCGAGCAGCACGAGCACATCGTGCGGGCCGTGGAGACCTTCGACTTCGTCGTTCCGGTCGCGGGTGAGGCGGACTTGCAGTTCGTATTCGCCATCCTGCGGCGCGGTGAACGGAATCGCCGCGCCGCCGCGCGTGCCAAACGGCAGCCCCGCGACGCGCTCCTGCTGCGTGATGTCGGGCCGCACGCGAAACGTCTCGCCGCCCGGCACACGCTGCGCCGCGCCGACCGCGAGACGGCTGACGCGTTGCGCCGCCGTGATGTAGCGGTCGAGCAGCGTCGGCGGCAGCGTGCCGGTGGACATATTGTCAAAGCCGTGACTCGCCTCATCCGGTGGCAGCAGCGCCGCGGCGTCCACCTCCACGGCGAGCAAATCGCGCAGGGCGTTTTGATATTCCGCGCGGTTCAGCCGCCGCAGCGTCTCCGTGCGCCCCGGCTTCGGAGGTGCAGCGTCCAGTTTCCCCGCGAGCGCCGCGACGATGGTCGCATATTCTGCCTCGGTCGGACGTTCCTTCCTGCTCGCTGGCGGCATCTGCCGCGTCGCCATGCGCCGCACCACCTTTTCCCAAACCGCCGGATGCTTCGTCACATCGTCGCCGAGCAGACTGTCGAGATTGAGTTTCCTCTTCGCTGAATCCGCATCGTGACACTCCACACAATGTTGCTCGACCAGCGGACGCACCGCGTCCTGCGCCAGCGCCGGAGCGGCAAGGAGTGCGATAGTGAACAGGACGAGAATTTTCATGCGTGGCGCAACACCGCCATCATTTGCGAATCAAGACAACCCAATCCTCGCCCGCATCCGCAGGTGGAGCACCGAGCGCGACTTTGCCGCCAGCGGTGACGGATTTCACCGAGCCGTCGGCGAGTGCGCCGCCGGTGCGTGGGTTGAACCACTTCACGGTGAAGGTGCCGTTCGCGCCAGAGAGGTCGAGGTCAGTGGTGCCACCGCTCGGGAGATAGACGAGGTAGAACTGGCCGGGTTTTGCGAAGCAGAACTTCGAGTTGTCGTCCTTCGCATTGCTGATGAGCGCGTTGGCGCTTTGCATTTCGGCGAACGGAATTTTTTCATCGCGGAAGAAGTTCAGCGCAATGCGGCAGTAGTCCCAGCTTTTGTCGCGGCTGCGGAAGTCCTGCGCGACGAGATCGTTCTCGGGGAGTTGGTAGCCGAAGTAGTATTCCACCCCCGCGCCGCCGGCCATGAGGCTGCCCCAGAGCGTGAGTTTGCGGATGTCGTGCATCGTGTAGGGCTTGGTCTTGAAGTTGCCCTCGGCTGCGGTCCCTTTGAGTTCCTTCTCCACGGCAAATCCGTCGTGGCCCTTGTATCCCGGATCGGGCGGAACACCGAGGCCGGCGGGGTTTTGCTCGTCGTTTGCCACGACCCACGGGCGACCGGCGGCGGCGGATTCGCGTCGCCATTTCAGCGTGCTCTGGTGGGCGGCTTTCCAAGAGTTTTGCAGCGACACGCCGGCGAGCAGCGACTTCTCGCCGAGCAGCGGACGATACACCATTTCCTGCTCGGGCGGGAACGTGTGGATGACGATGGGATGTTTGTAAGGATCGGTGTCGTGGATGAACTTCACCATGTCGCGGACTTCGTCGGTGCTCTGCGTGTTCTCCTCGCCGATGTTCCAGTTCAGCGCGAGCGCGTGGCCGAAGCGGGCGACGAGTTCGCGGCAGTAAAGGCGACGCTCCACGCCGAGTTTACCGCCGTCGAGCGCTTCGGGGAGTTGCTTCTCGTTGCGCTTGGAGCCCATGCGGTTGTCGTCCGATTCGTTCTCCTGGAGTTTGAAATGCAGGTAGAGCCCGAGCGCCGTAGCGTGGTCAAACACGATACCCCATTGATCGAGCTTCGAGCAGTCGTAGTGCAGCTTTGCGTCGCGCTCGACGAAAGGCCACACGTTGTCGCCGTCGCCCGCAGCGTTGTAGGTGAGAAACGAGAACGCGTTCACGCCTTTGCCCGCGAGGTAATTCAGCGCGCCGATGAGTCCCTTGCCCTTGCCGCCGCGCCACGTGGGGTCGCCGGCATTCCAGTCGTGCAAATGCGGTGCCCACGTTTTGAGCGGCACTTTGTCCGGCTTGCCTGCGACGGTGTTGTCGAAGTCCACAGACGCCAGCATCGTCTCCGGCGCATCGGGCCCGGCCTTGAGGAAAAACTGCTTCGACCCCGCGAACTGGAGGTGATGTTTTCCGACATATTGCAGCCGCCCATGTGCGCGGAAATCGCGGCCCGCCTTGTCGCTCGCTGCGACGGTGAATTCGCCGCGCTTTCCGTCCACCGCCGCGACCGGTTGCACGCTTTTCTCTCCCGCGAGCCCTAGTGCGACATACTTTCCGCGGAGCATGTGTGCCTCCCAAGTCCAGCGTCCCGGCTTGTCTGGCGAAAGATGCGCCCGCCATTTCGTCCCGCTCTCCGCGCCGGATTCCGCAGCGTTTGCATCCGCCGCAAAATACCCCGGCACGACATAACGCGGAGAACCGCTCTCGTGTGTGAAAGTGACATTCAGCCTGATGTCCGTGAACGGATTCGGCTCTTGGTCGCGCTCGTAAGCGAATGGACCATCGATTGTCAGCGTGACTTTGTGCCACTGCTTGAGTTCACCGCTCACCATCGCCGCGCCATCGCCATCCGGCTGGCGCGGCAGCATGGGTGCAGTCTTTTCCGCGGCAACGACCTCAACCGAAAATGCTGCGGGCGCGGTGCCGTTCTGCACCTTCACCGCCGGGCCGTTGCCCTCCGGTTTAAACTCCGCGCTGCGAGCGAGCACGAGCTTGTCCAACTCGAAACCATCCTCGCGCATCGCCACTGCGACCTCGTGTGTACCGGGCTTTTCGATGTCGAGCCAGAGCTGCATCGGCACTCCCGTGTGAACCTCCGGCGTGCGTTGCCGGCAGTCCCAAGCCCACTTGTTTTTCTGCGTGGTCTGCCATCGTTGACCGTTCGCAGGCCAAGCGCCATCGAGGCCGATGTGAAAACCATTGTCCTCCGTGCCGGTCGAAAATGTCCGCGCCCAAACGAAGTATCGCCCCGGCGTGGCGACGTGGATTTTGTAGTGCAGCACCGCGAGCTCGCCCGGCGTGTCCGTGAAGTTCTCGCCCTTGATGAGCTTGTCGGCGTCCGTCGCCCGCGTGTCCGGCAGCGCTTCGACGTAAGCACCGCCGCTCGCGCCCGCAAGATGCGCCGCGTCCGCATCGGGTTTCACGCCGGCAGTGTGCTTCGGCGAAGTGATGTGCCATGCGCGTTTCTCCGTGAGCGTTTGTTTAAAAAAATGCTCCGCTTCAATGGCGACGCCGCCATCCGCTTCGCCGAAGACAGCATCTTGAGACGCGAGCTGCGCAGTGGTGTCGGCGGAGAAGACCCTTGCGCAAGAGAGCAAAGCGAACGTCGAGAGAGTAAATAGTGTTTTCATCGTGTGGATGCGTGGCGCGGTCAGAGCTTCGGAAAAACAGGAGCGAGGTCTACCTTGTCGGCGAGACTTTTCTGCAAGGCGAGCAGTCGTTGAAAAAGCTCCGCCTTGTGTTTCGCATGCTTCGGAGCGGCGGCGAGGTCGGCCATTTCCAGCGGGTCTTTCGCGAGGTGATACAGGCGGACGACTCCAGCTTTCGGATACGCGATGAGCTTCCAACCGTCGTGCGTGATGGACCGTTGGAGTCCCAAGTAGCCGCCGTAAACCGACTCGTAGCTCGACTGCTTCTGCTTCCCGTCGAGCAATGGGCGCAGGCTGTTGAAGAAGACGTGCGCAGGCTTTCGCGCACCGGCGACGTCGAGCGACGTGGCCATGGCGTCCTGCAAATAAATTGCAGCGTCGTTGCGGGCGTTTTTTGCGACGCCGGGACCGGCCACGATGAACGGCACGCGCACGCTGTCATCATAGAGGTTCTGCTTGCCGAACAGACCGTGATGCCCGAGCGCGAGCCCGTGGTCGGCGGTGAAGAAAATCCACGTGTTGTCCGCCTGCCCGGATTGATCGAGCGTGTCGAGGATGCGGCCAATCTGCGCGTCCATGTGCGTGATGAGCGCATAGTATTCCTGCCGGTGAATCTTCACGGAATGCTCCGTGCGCGGAAACGGCCCGAGCTTTTCATCGCGCAGCGAGGGACCGCAGCCGATGGCGTCTTTGTGCGGATACTCGGGGATAAAACTCTTCGGCACCGCGATGCGGCTGAGCGGATATTTGTCCACGTATTCCTTCGGCGACTGCCGCGGGTCGTGCGGCGCGTTGAAGGCAACATACATAAAGAACGGTTTTTCCTGCTGCTTCGCCTCACCGAGAAAATCCACCGCATCGTCCGCGGTCACTTCGGACCAGTGCTTTCCGCCATCCCAGAATCCGCCGAGCGATGTGTCGTAAGGACTCCACGGGTCCACTCCGGTCGCGGGCGGACGGCTGTAGCTGCTCGGCGTGTCCTTCGGCATCCCGGCGCGGATGTTGCGCGCGACGTCGAAGCATTTTGCCGCATCGGTCTGGATGTGCCACTTGCCGGTGAAGTAAGTGCGGTAGCCGGCCTGGCTCATCAACTGCGGCCAAAGCACACCCGACTGCCGTTCCTTGTCGGTTGTCTTATAGATGGACTCCGCATTCCACACACTGCGGCCCGTGATGAGCATCGTGCGGCTCGCGACGCACACAGCGCCGCTCCACGAGCCCATGTTGTAAGCGCGAGTGAACGTCGTGCCGCGTCCGGCGAGCCGGTCGAGATTCGGCGTATCGATATCCGTGTGACCTAAAGCGCGGATGGTCTCGAAACACTGATCATCGGCAAAGAGGAACAGCACGTTGGGCTTCGGGGCGGCGTGGGAGAACCACGGAAGACACTGAAGACACAGAAATAGGAACAGACGCAGGCGGTAGGATTTCATGATGGTATTTTTTAACGAATGATGCGCTCGATTACGATGCCGGGGTGATGGCCGAAGTCCGCCAAGAAAGCGAGAGAATGGAGAAAACGCTGCCAATTATCCGGCAGTCGAAGGAGCGCCCGAGCAGCCAATTTATTTCTAGAGGAACGGCCGGCCATTTCGTCGCCCGCCATCCTCATTTTCATGGTCTCGGGATGATGGAGAGTTGCGTCGGCCCGGTGGCGGCAAACTCGGCAGCGCGCAATCCGCCCGCCGTCGCTATGGAAAGAAACAGGGCTCTACTGAAAGTAATCGATGTTCGTCTCATCATTGAATCACTCGTCCCGCGCCTTGCCGGGTGCCGATTGCCGCGCTTTGTTTGCGTTTTCGGGCACCGTGTAGTTGACTGTTTTCATGAGCGCAGTCAGCTCGGAATCAAGCTTTCCGGTTAGTGCGGCGTCGGCGGCGAGGTTCTTGATTTCATACGGGTCGGCGGTGAGGTCGAAGACTTCGGTGAGTTCGGGGAGGTTCGGATATTTGACCAGCTTGTGCGTCGCGGTGCGGATGGCGTAGCACGTCGGGACTTCGCCGAGCTCTTTGTAGTATTCGGCGAATATGGACTGCCTCCAGCCTGCCGGCTTTTGGCCCGATGCGAGTTCCTTCCAGCTCGCGCCTTGCATCTCGGGCGGAATCGCCACGCCTGCGAGATCGAGGAATGTCGGGGCGAGGTCGATGTTGAGTGCGAGTTCATCCAGCACGAGCCCTTTGCGGAACAGTCGGGGATAACGGATGAGCATCGGAACGCGCAGTGATTCTTCGTACATCGCGCGTTTGTCACCGGAGTTGTGCTCGCCGAGGAAATAGCCGTTGTCGCTCGAATAGACGACCACCGTGTCTTCGGCGATGCCGAGTGCATCGAGCGAATCCAGCAGCCGCGCGACGTTGTCGTCCACTCCACGAATGTGCCGCAGGTAGTCGAGGTGAACGACGTTGTCAGCAAGGCCGAGCGGCTTTTTGCCGTCCGCAGCGGGCTTGTGGAAAATTGCGGGCACGCCGCAGTTTGGCGTGGGGCGGCTGGTTTCGCCCGCGTAAAGGTCGCGCAGTCGCTCCGGCAAATGGTTTCCACCGCGCGGACTGTGCGGGCTTTTGAAACCCACGACCATCGAGAATGGGCGCTCTTTGTTCTGCTTCATCCATTCGATCGCGAAGTCGGTGCTCACGTCGTCAATCCAGCCTTTGGTCGGCGTGGCGACTCCATTGATTTCGAACGGAAAATTCTGGTAGCCGCCTTGTCCGACAAAACTCGCGGAGTAGTCGAAACCAGGACGCTGCCCGCGTTGGTTTCCCATGTGCCATTTGCCAATGTAGGCCGTCTGGTATCCTGCGGCCCGCAGCAGCGTGGCATGAGTCACGGCATCGGCAGGAAATGGCGTGCCGTTATTCGTGATTCCATTCGCGTGATTGTAGCGACCCGTGAGGAACGCCGCCCGGCTCGGCGCGCAGAGCGAAAGCGTGACGAAAGCATTGCGAAACCGCACGCCCTCCGCAGCGAGGCGGTCCATGCCGGGTGATTGAAACCACGGGAACCGCGCCTTTTCCCCCTGCTCGCGCTGCACCACTCCCATCGCATCCCAGCGCTGGTCGTCCGTGTAAAGAAACAGGAAGTTCGGCTTGCGGTCGGCGGCATTGGAATGGCCGCACGAGAACGCAAAGAGCGCAATGGAAAGCAGAAGGTGGATGCGGTTCATGGTGGTCGTGTCGTTTGGTTATTTCGTGGGAGCCTCTTTGGTTTCTTTCGGCAAAACCAGCACGTTCACTTCCTTCGGCGCGAGCGTTCGCATCTCGGCGAGTTTGGCTGCGTGCTCGGCTTTGGGCGCGAGGTTGGTCCATTCGTGCGGATCGCTCGCGATGTCGTAGAGTTCCTCGTCGCCGCTTTTGTAGTGAATGTAACGCCAGCGCTCGGTGCTGATCGCGTAGCTCTCGGGTTGATCGAGATGCGTGATTGCGGCGTGCGGCCAGTTCATGGATGGGTCGCGCAGCAATGGGACGAGACTGCCGCCCATGATGTCGGGCTTGTCCGGCAGTCCGCACAAGTCGGTGAGGGTTCGGAACAGATCGACGAGGCTGACAGGCCGGTCACACACCGAGCCAGCGCGCGTGCCTTCGGGCAATGGGGCCATGCCTTTCGGCACGCGCACCATGAGCGGCACGCGGTCGCAGATGCGCCAGCCGGTGAATTTCTGCCAGTGTTCCTTTTCGCCGAGATGCCAGCCGTGATCGCTCCAGAGCACGACGATCGTGTTGTCGCGCTGCGGACTTTTTTCCAGCGCATCGAGCACGCGCCCGAGCATCGCATCGGCGAAATGAATGGACGCCAGATAAGCCTGGATGCCCTTCTTCCACTGGCCTTCCTTTTGGATGTGCGCGAAGTAGCGATTGCGCCCGAGCTTCTGACCGGCGGGCGGGATGTCATCGAGGTCGTCCGCCTTGTAGCCGGGGCCGGGTTGAATCGTCTCCAGCGGGAATGGCTCGAAATATTTCTTCGGCACAAACCACGGCTCGTGCGGCCGGTAGATGCCGCACGCGAGGAAGAACGGTTTGTCGTGCGCGCGCTGGAGTTGCTCGCCGATCCATTTCGTCAAGAGCCAGTCGCCACCGAACTCCTCGTCCGTCACGTCGAGCGCGGCCCAGTCGGTTTCGTCATACTGCCATTCGCCAGCGCGCGGCAGATTCACGGGGCGCTTGGTCGGATAGAACGTGCGCGGGAACGGATTGTCCTTCGCTTTGTCCGGGAAGTAATCATCCCACGACTGCGGGTCGATCACGTAGTGGAGCATCTTGCCCGAGCCGGCGGACCAGTAGCCATTCCGCGAAAAGTAGCGCGGCATCAACTCCGCATCCGGCAGCACCTCGCGCATCTTCTGCCGGTTGTTGTAAAGCCCCGAGCGATGCGGCGTCAACTCGCTCAGGATCGCCGCACGCGAAGGATTGCACGACGCCCCGACGCAATAGGCGTTCTTGAACAACACGCCGCTCGCCGCGAGCCGATCAAAGTTTGGCGTCTTCGTCTGCGGATGCCCGCCAAGGCATCCGATCCAATCATTGAGATCGCGCACCGCATTTCGGAATCGCTGCGCGGGAGAACCGCCCGTCCAGATCAATGCCTTCGTCTTCCCGTCCGCGAAACCAGCCGTGGCATCTGGAAGCCGGAGCCGCGTCACCGAACGCCCCGCGCCCTGCAGGATGGTGCGCTTCTGCGCCTCGCCTCCGTGCTTCCCATCGGGCCAGCGCAAGGTGTCGCTTACGATCCATGTTCCCGCGGGCAGGTAGATGATGCGATTGCCGTTGGGAAATGCATCAAGCGCTTTCTGAATCGCCGCAGTGTCGTTGCCGGCGTCATCCGGTTTCGCCCCGAAATTCCGCACATCCAGCACGCCTCCATCCTTTGGAAAAGTAATCTCTGCAGCGTGCCCGGCGATGCACACGAAGTGGTGAAAGCTGCAGAGGATCGTCAACGCCGCACTCAGCGTGCTGAAGAACCCCAATCTGACCACGCCGAAGGTTTTCATTTCAGCTTCAGCCGGAACACCGAACCACCGAGGCTCGACGCGTAAATGAAGTTATCCTTGGCGTCCCAGCCGAAGTAGTTGAACGAGCCGCCGGCGTTGAAACCTTTCAGCGGGCCATCAGGCGGGAGGAAGACGGGCGCCACGTCCTTCCATGTCTTGCCGCCGTCGCGGGTGATGAAGAAGGCCTTCTCGGAGACGACCATGAAGTCACTTTCAGTGGTGCCGAAGTAGGGGCCGTAGATCGCTTTCTCGAGGCCTTTGCCGGTGAGGGTCCAGTCCTTGCCGTTCTCCGAGACGATCACGCCCTCGGTGGTGGTCCAGAAAACCTTGTTGCCGTAATGCACCGGTCGCCGCCCGAGGATCTTGTATTTCGCCACCTCGTTCCAGGTCTTGCCGGCGTCCGTGCTCATGCTGATGCCGTCCTGTTCGCGGTGCGAGCGCACCAGCGTGTTGGCGTCGATGATACCGAGGTGGTATTGCTTGGTTGTCTTTTGCACCTCCTTGGGAGCCTCGGCGTCCTTGTAGATCTGCTGCCAGACTCTGCCGCCATCGGTGCTGAGGACTGTGTAAAAAGGCTCGCGCAGCAGGCCGAAGATCGTCTGCGGATCCTTGGTGCTCCAATCGACGTCGGCATAGTCAAACATGCGGAGCAACTTGGTGAAAGGCCGCCACGTCCCGCCCCCATCGAGCGTGATGCCACCGGTGCCGTCGATGCAGAAAAACGCCAGCCGTCCGTCATAGGGATAGGCGATCGAGAAGCCGAAACCAGTCTCGCAGCGACCGGTGACCTTGTTCCCGGGAACCACGGTCCAGGTCATCCCGTGATCCTTGCTGACGCAGACGCCGTTATCCTTGCTGGTCAGGATGAAGACCTCGCCTCTCGGCGCGACTGCCATCCCCACGCAGCGCCGGACGTAATCCGGCTTCATGTCATACACGTCGAGCTTCTTGAAAAACTCGTCCGTGATGTTTTCCCACTGTGCGGTTTCAGCGGCGGCAACAGTCCGCAGAGCGGCAAGCACCATGACTGCGACAGCAGCGAGGCTCATGCGGATGAAAACACAGATGCACCTTGCGTTCGGGATTCTCGTTTTCATTTACCGTTCTCCTTTTCCAATGCAGCAGCGGCGGCCGGAGCCAGCGCCAACTTCCATGCATCGCCGCCGAAGCAGTTCGCATACAGAATGTCCTTCTTGGCGTCCCACCCGAAATACCACAGGGCGCCGCGCCAGTGACGGCTGCCGGTTGGCGCGCTGGTCATTTCATTTTTGGGCTCACCCCATGCGCTCGGCGCGGCGAAGAATGGCGCCACGAGCTTCCATGTCTTGCCGCCGTCGCGCGTGATGGAAAATCCGTCCTTGTAGGAGACCACCATCATCTCCTGCTCGCTCGTTCCGAAATACGGGCCGAAGACGACGTTCTCGATGGCTGAGCCGCACACACTCCATGTCTTGCCGCCGTCGCGTGAGACCACGATGCCTTCGCGCGCGGCCCAGTAAATGTTGGGGCCGTAGTGGACCGGGCAGGTGCCGAGGAGGGTGTACTCGGATACCTTTTCCCATGTCTGACCGAGGTCGGGGCTCAAGAAGATGCCGGCGTTCGGCGGGGCTTTCGCATCCTCGCTCACCGCCCCGCGAAGCACCGTGCTGGCGCTTGCGACGCCGGTGCGCAGCCAACACCTCGATTCGCGCAGGACGGGTGGCGACCAATCCCATTTAACGCCGCCATCGGTGGTCTGGACAAAGGTTCCGCCAAAGAGTTCGCCATGATGAACGAAGCCCAGGATGGTCTTCGGCGGCATGTTGACCGAGAGGTCCATGTCTCCCACGAAAATGTTCAGATCGCCCTGAAACGGAGGCGTGTTCTTTTTGGTGACGGTCACGATCGGCTTCTTGATTTGCGTCCAGGATTTGCCGAGGTCCGACGACACCGCGATGGGACCATCCATCGTCAGGCCGATGCGATCCGGATAATACACCTTCAAGCTCAGCGAGCTTTGCGCCACGCCCTTCATCCAATCCTCGCCCCATTTGTTCCAGGTCGCGCCCTGGTCCGTGCTGCGATGGAGGCCCTTGTCGTTGTTAATCACGCCCACGTCGCCATTGGGGAGGACGAACAAGCCCTGAAAGTGCGTCATGTAGATGGCCGTCTTCTGCACCTCGCCGCCCGGTTCTTTGGGTGGGAGCTCACGAGGCGCATCGACGCCGAGCGTCTTGGCGAGTTCGGCCGTGATGTTCTGCCACTCGGGCTTCGGCTCCGCGGCGTGAAGGCTCGCGATGGAAAGCGAGAAGAGGCTGATGGTGATGAATGTTCTCATAGTGTTGCTGCTCGGTTTCCTCACTTAATCCTCCCGCGGTATGAGACGGCATACTGGCCTGACACATAGACAATATTCCGCTTTGCGTCCCATGCCCACTGGCCGCGAAGATGGCCGGCGTCGTTGAAATCGATCCTCGCCGCATTAGTCCACGACTGGCCGGCGTCCCTCGTGATCCACGCGTCGTTGTAACGGCCGTAGTCTCCGCCGTCTCCGACTCGCGTCACGATCATCATTTCCTTTTCGCTCGCGCCAAAGATGGGGCCTCGATGCACTCTCGGCGAACCCGGAAGGCTCTTGCCGTAGAGACTCCAGCTCTTGCCTCCATCGGTGGAGACGATCGTGCCTTCCTTCGCCCGGAAGTAGAGGTTCGGACCAAAGTGAATCAGTTCACTCTCAAGCGTGAACTCGGCCACTTTCGTCCACGTGCTCCCGCCGTTCGTGCTGAGAAAAATTCCCGGGGACGTCTGCTTTCCTTTTTCATCCGCCGGTTTCTCCGAACGGATAAGCGTCGTCGCATTCACGAGTCCGACTTTGTAGCTCTTACTCGCACCGGGCTCGCCGAGCGGCGCGGGCAATGGTTTTGCGATCGCGCCGCCGTCCACGCTGAGCAGCAACTCACCCTTCGGGCCGGAGCTGAGGATGACCTTCGGCGGCATGGATGTCTCCAAATCCATGTCGATGAAGTTAGTCAGCTTCTTATCGAGGTAAGTCAGGGTCTTGCCGCTGTCGGCAGAAACGGCCACGAGACCACTGAGGCTCAGCGCCACGCGACCGGAGCCGCAGAAGACTTTGGCGCCACTCACTTTTTCAAAGCCCTTGCCTTCCACCTTCGTCCACGAATCACCCCGGTCGCTGCTTTTCCAGGTCCCCATTGCGTGACTGAGGCTCGCCATCACATCGCCGTTGGGCAGGAGCACGAGAGGCCCGTAGCCCAGATTGGAATAATGATAGATGCCCTTCATTCCGAGGTCGAGCTTCCGCATGAGCTGGTAATTAATCGGCTCCCAAATTCCGACCTTCATGGATTGCGGGGTTTCGCCAAACTTCGGCTTGGCCGTTGGCGGTGGAAGCGGGCCGGGCGGTGGAGCAACCGCCTTCGACGCGGGATCCAGCGCCGCGAGAGTCTTCGCGCTGTAGATGTCGTAAATTTTCCCACCCTCGACCTTCTCCGCTCGCTGCCAGGTCACCGTCGCTTTCTGATCCTTCTGGATCGTCTCAAAATTGGTGGGCTCGCCGTTGAGGGTGATGACCGTCGTGGGCAGGAGATGGAGTTGACACTCGTTGATATCCCCCCACGCTTTGCCGCCCGGCTTCGCGCCACGGATTTGGAAAACCTGCGCCGCGACTTCGACACTCTTGATGACGCCGACGACCGTCCCCTCGGTCGGCGGGCCGTTCATCTCAATCGGAGCAGCAGATTCCGCGGCGGACGCCGCGAATGGCCAGACCGAAGCCAGCACCACAAGGGCGGCGCGCGCCGAAAGAAAAGCCGTTCGCAGTTTCATGAGCGATAGACGTCACGCCTTGAAATCAATCCCCGCGCACGTGCCGGTGCTGTCGGCGAATTTGTCCGCCTTCATGCCCGTCCGCTGCAGGATGCTGACGAACAGGTTGCTCAGCGGCTTGTTATGTTTTTTGTCGAGTTCGACATGGCCGGCGTGCTTGAAGCCGCCGCCGGCGAGGATGATTGGCAGGTTCTGGCTCATGTGTTGCGCGGCGCTGCCCATGAAGGCGCCGGAGAGGATCGAGGTTTTCTCCAGCATGGTTTCGTTGCCTTCTTTCGTTCCCTTCATCTTCACGAGGAAGTCGCGGAAGGCGGACATCTGCGCCAGTTCATGCACGCGCAGCATCGCGATTTTCTCGGCGACCATGCTGTGATGCGTGAGGTCGTGGTGCTCGCGCGTGACGCCGGGGATGTCCGGGCTGGCCGTGCCGCCATCCTGGACGAACAGCGTGATGACGCGCGTGGAGTCGGTCTGCAGGATGAGGTGGATCATGTCGAACATCATGCGCATCCGGCCGATGAGGCCGTTGGGGTCAGTGATGTCGGTGGGCGGTTTGGCATCCACCTTCGGCTTGGGCTGCGACGCCCAGGCTTCGGTCGCGGCCATCTTCTTTTCCAAGTCGCGGATGGAGTCGAAATATTCGGCGAGCTTGTCCTTGTCCCCTTGGCCGACTTTGGAACGGAGCTGCTTCGCCTGCTCGGTCACGGCATCGAGCACGCTGTGGCCGCGCGCCAGTTTCGCCTGCTGGGCTTTCACCTCGTTGCCTCCGCCGCTCAGGAACAGCCGCGAGAACAGCACCGATGGCTTGCCGATGGCGGGAAGGCCCACGCCGCTCGAGGTGTAGGACAGGCCTCCGAGCATGCTGCCGCCGCCGTTGAGATCCGTGCTGAGATTGAGATACGGCTCGCGGGTGGTGCCGAGCATGTTGCCGGCGAGCACCTGATCCACGGAGACGCTGTTGCGATACACCATCCCGCCCTTCTTCGGCGCAGCGGTGAGGAAGCTGGGGCCCACGTCGTGCCCGCCGATGACGTCCGGATGCGAGATGCCGCTGATCACGGTGAAATCATCGCGCAGTCCGGCATCGGTGAGCACCTTGAGGTATTCGGAAGGCTCGTAATCTTTGCCGGCTTTCTCGGGGAAAAATGAGGGCGGGTGGAAGCCCAGATTGTAGCAGATGGCCAGCATGCGCCGCCCGGTCACGCCCGCACCCTGGGCGCCAGGAACGGGTGCGGCGAAAAGGTTCATGGCATCGAGCAGTGGAAGTCCGACCGTGACGCCGGCGGCGCGCAGGAACGATCGGCGTGAAATGGAAACGGGCAGGTGTGTGGATGTGTTCATGGTTGGTTGGTCGTTCTATTTCCTGGCGAATGTTTCACTCTGCACCACGTCCAGCACCAGGGTCCGGAATCCGTAGTTCTTCTTCTTCACGTCGGCAACGATCGCGCTCACCGTCGAGCGGTCGGCAAAAGTGAGGTCGCGGCCGAGGGCGTAAACCAGCAGCTTCTCGGTGAGCGCGCGGGCGATCTGGTCGCTTTCGGAAAGGAGCAGCTTTTTGTATTCGTCCACGGCTTTGAAGGTGCGGCCGTCGGGCAGGACATCGGCGGCCTGCACATCCGGGCCGATTCGGTATTCCACTTTTGGAACCTGTTTTCCCACTTTGCCCATCACGCGATAGCTTGTCCGCCAGCCGCCGAGCACGTCGAAATTCTCCAGCGCGAATCCATGCGGATCGAGCTTGGCGTGGCAGCCGGCGCACGATGGATCGGCGGCATGCTTGGCCATTTGTTCGCGAATCGTCGTGGTGCCGCGCACGTCGGATTCGATGGCGGCGATGTTCGGCGGCGGCGGCGAGGGCGGTCTCCCGATGATCCGCTCCAGCACCCATTTCCCGCGATGCACGGGCGAGGTCACCGAGCCGTTCGCGGTCACTTTCAGCACGCTGGCATGAGTCATCACGCCGCCGCGCATGGTGTCCTTGGGCAGCGTCACCTTGCGCATCTCCACGCCGGCGACGCCGGGGATTCCATAGTGGCTCGCGAGCCGGCTGTTGAGAAAGGTCCAGTCGGAATTCACGAAGTTCAGGAGATTGAGATCGTTCTTCAGGACTTCGGTGAAGAAGAGCTGCGTCTCCTGGACCATCGCATCTTTGATCAGCGGATCGAACTCCGGATACATCTTCGGATCGGGAGTCGTCGCGTCGATCTCCCGCAGGTCGAGCCACTGATCCACGAAGTCGCGGACGAAGAATTGCGACGCCGGTACGTCAAGCAAGCGCCGCGCTTCCGCGACGCGTCCTTCCGGCGTTTGCAGCTTCCCTTTCGCCGCGGCGGCGAACAGCGCGTCGTCCGGCATCGAGCCGGTGAGGAAATAGGACAGCCTGCTCGCGAGCGCGTAGTCGTTGAGCTTTCCCTTGGGCTCCTGGAGAAAGAGAAAATCCGGCGACGACAGCGCGGTCGTGTAGGCGAGAATCATCGCATCGTGGAAGGACGGCTTTTCGCTGGCGGCCATTTGGTCGGTGGCGATTTTCGCGAACTTGGCGACCTCCTGCGTAGTGACCGGACGGCGAAACGCCTTCGGCAGAAAAGCGGTGAGCAATTTGTTCGCGTCCGCAGCCGGGTTCGTTGAATTGGCGGCCACGGATTTGTATTCTCTGCCTTGCGGAGCCTTGTCGGCAAAGGAGCGCCCGCTGTTGCCTTTCTCCTTCAGCGGCAGGTCGCCGAAGAGCACCGTCCGCCCGCGCGGCGGCCACTCCTCGATGAATGGACCTTCCAATTCCACTGACTGAACGAGCAGCCCCGGGCCGGTGTAGTTCGCGAAATCATGTCGCCACGGTCTGCGAAATGGGATGTCGAGAAATGGCTCAATCGTCAGGGATCCGCCCCCAAGCCAAACTTCGAGTTCCGACACAACAGGCGGTCCTGGTTCGGATTCGAGGAAGGCAATCGTCGAATCACCGGACTTGATGCGGACATACACGGTCTCGTCTGTGCCCTGATAGACGGCATGTGCCACCCGCAATTTGTAACGATAGCGTCCGGCGGTGGAAACCTTGATGTCTTTGTATTCAATCCCTCCCCTAAAGGAAACCACGCCTCCTTCCGGTATGGTCCGCAAGTCTTTGAGGAGCCCCTGCTTCCCTCCTTCAAGCGTGCCGATCGTCTTCGGGGTCCCGACGATCTTCCTCAGCTCCGGCTTCGCGAGATCCTCCGGCCGCGGCATCGCGTTCAGCAGCGCATACTCCCCCACTGCCATGTAGTTCTGAATCTGCTCACCCGACATGGACAGCGCCGAGCCGACCCGGTCGAAACCAAACTCCCCCGTGGCGTCGCGGGGAAGCATCGAACCCAGCTCCGTGTGAGTGCCGAGCAGATCGTTCACGGTGTTCTGGTATTGCGAGCGGTTCAGTCTGCGGAAGGTGTCACCACCGCTGGTCTGGGCTGCGAGCGCCAGCGCCGCGCGATTGAGTTCCGCATTCACGGAAGCCACCAGCGCCGAAGCGTCTTTCTCGGAGATCGGCTTGCCATCTTTTTTCGGCGGCATTTCCTTCGTTTCGACCATCTCCGCCAGCTCCCGCCATTGCTCCGCGGACGCCTTGCTCGCGATCGGCCACTCGAGTTTATCCACGCGGAAATCGCCCTTCTGCTTCTCCGGCCCGTGACACTTCAGACAGTTCTGCGAGAGAAACGGCTGCAACGGACCAACTGCACCGAATGCCGTTGCGGTGAAGGCGAGAAGCGCGATGAGGCAATTCGTGATGCGCATGGTTTATGGATTCGTGGAAGTCCCCGCGTGCGCCGACTCGATGGCGACCCCGGCGATTTCCATCCCCGCCTTCGCGTCGTAGCACACGATGTAAACGAGAGACACCTGTCCCCCCGACGGCGGTTGCTGATAGCCGCGCATCTTCGCGATGAAGGATGACACCGGCACCGACACCGTGCGCCACCCGCTCGCATCCGTCTGCCCGGTGCTCGGCGGAACGACCAATTCGTAATTGCCGGCAAACGCGCCCGACGACTCGTGGCGGCTCAAAAGCACCGTCACCGGCTTCGATCGCTGCATCCGAAATTTCATCGTGAGCACGCTGTCAGGCATGAGCGAAACGATGCGCCCCGCCGAACTGTCCTTCCGTGAGACCGCTTGCGTGATGACCTTCGTGCCGTCCTTCCGCGTCGCCGCGACATGCGGCACGGTCGCCATGCGCGCCGGCTCCGCGCCCTCCGCCGGAAGCCACGAGCCCTGCCACAACTCCGAAGGCTTCGTGCGAAAATCCTCACGCCAGCGAGCCGCCGCCACCCCGCGCGATGAAGCCTCCATTTTCACCGTCGCATCGAGCGTCGCCACCGCCGACTGCGCGGATGCCACCTCGACCGTCGCGCCATCCGCCAGCCGCCGGAGCCGCACGCGCCCCGTCTCCACCGAGAGCGTCGATTGTTCCGCGACCGCCGAAATCGAAAACTTCGTGCCCAGCACCTCCGCCTCCGCCGCTGGCGTGCGAATCACCATCGGATGCCCCGTCGGTTGCGGACAAACATCCGCCGAAAACGCGCCGCGCCGCAGCGTCAGCCGCTTCTTCCCGTGGTCGGAAAAAGAAAGCTCCGCATCACCGGAGAGAGTCAGCTCCGAGCCATCGCGAAATTTCACCACCGCCGAAGAAGCCGCGCCCTCCACCGTGAGCGAACCCTCGCTTAGCCGCGCACCCGCTTCCAGCGCCGGACGAACCCGCCCGTCCTCGCTGCTCCACGACACCGAGCCCGTCGCCCGCACCAATTCCACGATGTCCTCCTGCGAAGCCGCCCTCGGCCACAGCCACACCCCGCCGAGCAGCACCGCAAGGCAAGCCGCCAGCGCCAGCGCTGCGCGTCGCCACGAAATCTGCGCGACCGGCGCAGGCTCGCTCACCGCGGTCGCATCCCTGCCGAGAATCGCGTCCGCATCGCAAGCCAGCCGCGCATGCAGTTCGACACGCCACAAGTATTCATCGCGCGCCGCCGCGTCCGTCCGCAGCAGCGCATTCAATTCCTCCGCCTGCCGCTCCAACACGCTGCCGTCGCACACCGCCGCCACTGCTCCATCGAATTCCGGCGATGGAAAATTCACGCCTCCACCTCCTGCGCGGTCGCAGCCCGCACACATTCCAGCAACGCCTGCCGGATGCGCTGCATCATTTTGTAAACCGCCTCCACACTCCGCCCCTGCGCTTCCGCGAGCGCCCCGATGCCCGTGCGATCGTAATAGTATCCGGTCACCAATCGCCGCTGCTCCTCCGGCAATTTCTCCACGCACTTTTCCAAAGCCGCCAGCCGCCGCTCCATCTCCGGCCGCAGCGCCTCACGCCGCTGCGTCAGTTCCTCCGCCAGCCCGTGCTCCAACAACCGCTGCCAGATGGCCCGCCGCTCCAGCCAGCGCCGCGTATGATGCTGCGCAAAGCGGCACGCCCAAGGCGTGAACGGCCGCGCCTCATCATACTCCGCGAACTTCTCCCACAACGCCGCCGCCGTCTGCTGCACAATATCCTCCGCATCCGCCAGACTCGGCACCATCGCCAGCACCGTCCGCCGCACCTCCCGCTCACTCGCGAGAAACAGCCGCAAAAAACGCGGCTGGTCGGGAGGTAATGGCGGATTCGGATTCATGTGTGTCTTTCATATTCTTCCGTCGGGCATGTCTTTTTGGACAAACTTTTTTCGCTTCCGTAAATGGCCGGATTCACGACTGGGATTCGACCGCCTAAACGAGCCTTGTGACTATTCCCGATCGTGCCTGGATTGCCGTCCTTGGTCAGCGCAACCTCCCGGCCACTGGCGACGACGAGTCTTTCGCTCGGCACCACAACCGTGCGCTTTCCGTCGGCGGCATCGTAGCGCGCAATCTCCGGCACCTTCGCGCCAGCGGCCGTCTCCAACCTCAGACAACCCGAGCCGTCCGGAAGCCAGGTCGCGCCAAAGGAGCGGACGGCAAACTCGTTCGTTTCATAAATCGCCTTAATCTGCGGCTCGACCTGCGCCAGCAAGCGGTCGCTGGCTTCCGCTGCCGGGTTGGCTGCTTGCGCCGGTCGGGCGAATGATATCGCTACCAGCGGGGTGAGCAACAGAGCTGTGAGGAGCGTGAGTAAGTGTTTCATGGCTGGTCGTGTTGCTTCATCTCTTTTCGGTCGCCCTGACCGGCAATCGGGCATCGCTTGCGCGGAGCCATGTGTCGAGCTTGTCTGCGAGTCGTTTCGTGAGCTCCGGCGACTTTGCGGCGAGATTGTTTTTCTCGCCGATGTCGCTGCGCAGGTCGTAGAGCTCCAGCGATTCGTCGTCGTAGTTTTTGATGAGTTTGTAGTCGCCCTCGCGAATGGCGCTGCCGAGGCGGTTCTGTTTGTGGAAGGCGTAGTTGGGATAGTGGAAGTAAAGCGCGTCGCGCTCGTAGCCGGGGGATTGAGTGAAGAGCGGCATAATGCTTTTGCCGTCGAGCGGATGATCCGGCGTCGGGGGCAAACCGACTGCTTCGAGAAGTGTCGGGTAGCAATCCATGCTGATCACGGGCGTGGCGTTCGTCGTGCCCGGCTGAACTTTGCCAGGCCAGCGGACGATCCATGGAATGCGGATGCCGCCTTCGTAGAGCATTCCTTTGAGGCCGCGCAGCGGACGGTTGTCGCCATTGTAGCCGCCGTTGTCCGACTTGAAGATGACCAACGTGTTCTCCCGCAGACCGGCTTCGTCGAGCGCCTTGAGGAAGCGTCCGATCGCGGTATCCATGTCTTCGATCATCGCGGCGTAGACCGGATCCTTGATGGTCGTGCGCTGGCGGTATTTCGCGATGACTTCCTCGCGCGCCTGCATGGGGTAATGCACGGAGAACGGCCACCAGTTCAGGAAAAACGGACCATCGCGAGGCTTGCGGATGAAGGCGATGGCTTCGTCGGCGAGCCGCTCCGGCAGGTATTCTCCGGTTTTCCCATCCATGAGCGCCGGATTGCGATAGGGCGCAAAGTAGCTGGGAGGCCCACCGCTCGAATCCCCGCCGATGTTGAGATCGAAGCCTTGCTTCTCCGGGCGGAGATCCTTTTCCGTGACTCCCTGATCTTCACGCGTCGTGTGGGAGAGATGCCACTTGCCGACGTGCGCCGTGGCGTAACCAGCCGAGGAGAGCCGCTCCGCGATCGTGACAGCCGCGAGCGGCAGGTGCGGATGTTTTCCGCCTCGTGCAAAGGCGAGTCCTTCAACGCAAAGCCGACCGCGTTTCCCGGCGCGTGATTGGTGATCCGCAATCGAGCCGGCGACTGCCCGGTGATCATCGCAGCACGCGTCGGTGTGCAAACCGGGGCGGCGGCATAACCGTTCGTAAAGCGCATTCCTTCCGCGGCCAACTGATCCAGCGCGGGCGTGTCCACTTGCTCGTTGCCGTAGCAGTGGAGATCCCGCCAACCAAGATCGTCCGCCATGATGACGACGATATTGGGCTTCTCGGCTGCCCCGCAAACGAGAGATAGAGCCAGGAGGCAAACGGCGAAGACTTTCATGCTTGGAGCGCTATCCGGAAGTTCACTTCGACTCCAGTTCCTTCTCCCGTCGGAGATGCCAGCGCGTTGATGTCATCAATAAACCTCAACGCCCTTATTACTTCGCCGGTCGTGTTTTGAAATCGGCGAGGTTTACCAGCGTGGGCGTGGCAGTGCTGTTTTCGATGGTTGCGATGGCTTTGTCGAACTCGGCGAGAGTGTCCGCGCCGGCCTTCTTGACCGTGGCGAGGTAGGTGCGCGTTTCCTTCAATTTCGGAAGCACTTCCTTTGCGTGGGCTCCGTAGTTTTGTAGCGAGTTGAGGCAGCCTTTCATGCGGTCTTTGCTGCCCCAGCGGTCGGGCTCGATGACGGACACGCAGAGCGCCATGCCTTCGCGGATACCAAGGCGCGAGAGCAGGTCGAGTCCGGCGATGCGGACGCCATCGCCGAACATCTCGTTGCTCGGCGCGAGCTTTTCGATGGCTTTGACGATGCTCGGCAGCAGCGCGAGGAGGTCTTCGTCGGTGAGGCTTTTGAAAGTCCTGCCTGCGGCACCGCGCGGCACGCTGTCTTCGTGGGCGAGCAGCGATTGCACGGCGGGGATGAGCTTGGCTCGGTCAACGCCTTCGAGCGATTGGGCGAGGATGCTGCGCGGTCCGCGTGCGCCGGGAAACGGCGAAAAGAGCGAGAAGCTGGCGAAGCGCGCGGCCTGGCGGCGCGGGTCGGCGGGGTTCGTGCGCACGACGAGCGCGAGCAGGTCGCTCACGCTGGCTTTGCGCGCATCGGGGCCGAGCTCGGGCAGGGCTTCGGCGGCGAGGCACTGAATCCACGGGTCGGCGTCGGTGAGCAGCGCGCGGAGTTGCGGCGCGGCGGCATCGGCGCGCGGGCCGAGCGCGCCGAGAGCTGCGATGGCTCCGTAGCGGGCGTCGCGATTTTTGCCCGCGAGCATTTTCAGCAGCGTGGGTAGGTGGTCGCCGTCACGTTTGCCGAGGGCGGCGGCGGAGCGTCCGCGCACGAAGGGCGACCAGCTTGCGAGGCCGGCGAGGAGCTGCTCGGTCGTGCGCTTCTCGTAGAGGTTCGCGTCGCCGCGATAGGCATAGTCGCGCCCGGCGGCGATGACCTCGGCGGTCTGCGCGGCATCGAGCGGTGGCACGGTGAACGGCTTTTTGCCGGTGAGGCGCAGCGATTTCAGCGGCATGGCAAAGCCGAGCAGGTAGCTGCCGCTGCAGTCCCAGTTTTTGTAAGCGCCGCTCTCCTCCTCGCCGACGGGCGAGCCTTGATAGACGAACTTCGTGTCCCAGCCGCGCGAGAGGTCGTAATACCACGCGTGTTCTTTCAAATACGCGCCGGTCGTGAGAGGGCCGCACCGCGCGACGCCGGTGAGCGCCCAGAGCATGTTGAAAAAGTTTCCCGTGTGCCCACGCTCGCGCTCGCTGTAGGCGGCGGCGGACATCTTCGCGAAAAACTCCGCAGCCTCGCGGTCGCCGAGAAGGTCGAAGAACACAGCGGCAGCGGCGCACTTGCCGTTGTCCTCGTGCGCGAAGAACGGCTGATGGTCTCCGTAGGGCACCGCGCCTTTGTTTACAAACCAACGCAGCATCCGCGAAGACCTCACGAGAGCATTGTCGATGTCAGCGTGCTTCACACCCGCCTCGCGAGCGAGCGCCATGCCGATGCTGAGCGTAAGACCGGGCGCATTCATCGCGCCGTAGCCTTCAAGGTTTATGCCGTTCGGCGAAAAGCGATGTCCCCAATTCCCCACCGCGCTCTGCCCACGCGCCGTCTCCAGCGCGAGCCGCTCCAGCCCCGGCAGCACCGACTTGTCGCCGGTCGTAGTGATGTATTCCGCGAGGAACATCATCACGTATCCGTAGGACCATGAGAGGTAACCTTTGTCGGTAAAGTCCGCCGCCCACTTCGCCTCTTTTTGGAGCAGAGGCATCCACTCCTTGTTCGCAGCCGACAGCAGCGCGAGCGCGTTGCAGCCGCGCACGATGCCGTGCATCCCCTTGCCGTAGTCCGCAGCGCCCATGCGCTGCGCGAGCGACGCAACGCCCAGCTCGAAAATGCGTTTCGATTTCGCACATGCATACGGCGCGGTGGCGCTGTAACTGCCGAGCACCGGCAGCTTCACTTCCACCGTTTCCGTCTTCCCCGCGCGCCAACGCAACAGCGGCAGCTTGCCGCCGCCCTTCTCCGACTCCGCCGTCGCGATGGCGTTGGCAAAAACGATGCGCGCATCGCCGGAAAAATCCTTCCCCTCGACTCCAAGAATGACATCGCCTGTGGTGAGCACCGCAGCCGCCGGCGAGTCCTTCGCGACCGCCGTCACGAGAATCTGTCGCGCCTCGCGCGAGTGACCATTCGCCGTGAAAATCCAACCGCGCGCGCCGGTCGGTCCGAGCGCCCAGTCGTGCGGTGCGTCCTTTGCGAGCGTCGCACCTTTCGTGAAGTCGGGCATCGCTGCGGCTTTATCTGCTGGCGCAGCGAAAGCAGGAATCTGCGCGGCGAGGATGCCAGCAAGAGCGAGAGTGAGGAGTGTGTTTTTCATCGGTAGCGGTTCATCGTTTTTGCGCCTTCAGCATCTCGAGGTTCGCCTCGGCGAACGCCTTGCCCATCAGCGCAAAGGTCTTCGCGCAGCCGAGGTAGTGGTAGCCCGCGTTCGATGCGCCGCGTGTCCATTTGGTGGCTTCCTCCGGCGAAATCACCTCGGCCTCATACTTCTTGAGATATTCCTTCTGCTCCGCGTCGGTCATGGTGCCGTCCTTGTTCGGGCCGTTCTTGCCTTTGTTTTTGAGCGTGGCGGACATGGCTTTGACCTTTCCGCGCTTTTCATCGATGGCCGCAAGCTCTTCGGCCCAGAACGGCACGGTGGGCACGGCGGCGACGTTGCCCTTGAACTCCGGCAGCAGCGACGGCGCGGTCATCGCCTTATGGAAGGCGACCGTGCTGCCTTCGGCCTTCAAGCCGCCGACGCCGAGCACACCGATGACGAACGGCATTTTCGGCGCGCTCAAATCCTTCCGCACGTCGCGGATGAAATCGGCCAGCCACACGCCGTATTTGGTGTAGTCCCGCGTCTTGCCATCCGCGCCCGTGGGGTAGGTGTTGCCGTCCACGAGATCGTTGAAACCTTGCAGCCAGACAAAGCCGGCGATCTCGTATCCCGCCGCCGGGTCGTAGGCCGGGCAGACGCGCTTCGGGTCGGCGAGCACCTTTTTCACATGCGCGACCATGTATCGGTAGAAGCGTCCGGTTTCCTTTTCCTTCTCCGCCTTCACTGCAGCGATGTCCTTGCCCTGCTTCTGCATCTGCGCGAGCTGCGCTTCGCTGAACTCGTAAGGCCCCGCGCTCGGCGGGCGGAATTCGGTGTTCAGGCTCCTGCCGCCCCACGCGGTCTTGATGATGAGCACCGGCTCCTTCAGCGCGGCGTCCATCGCGAGGCCGAATGTGAACTCCGGGCCGATCTTTCCGCCGTCCTGCGTTGGATTGGAACCTCTGGCACCGAAGCCTGCGGTGAGCTTGCCGATTCCCTCGCCGTTGGCGCTGCCGTCATATTTGCCGGTGAGGTAGGAAATCCAGACATGGTCGGCGACCGCCGGTTTTCCGTCCGCGCCGCGCATTTGTTTGAGGAGCGGTGCCGTGGCTGGGTCGTCGCCTATGTAGTCGAAGGTCTCAATCCGCGCGTGCCCCTCCATGTTCGACTGCCCGGCGAGGATGAAGACTTTGAGCGGCTTTGCATGAAGCGGATCCGGAAGAAGGAAGGAGATGAGCGAGAGAATCGCGATGACGGTTTGATGGCGCATAAAAGAGTTCGGAGGCTCATTCATCGCGGCCCCGGCGGCAAGTGTTCAATGAGATAGCGGGCAATGAGCATCCGCACGTGAACGGACGATCCCGCGCCTTCGTTGAGGCCTTGGTCGCGGTCGGGGTAAATGCCCAACGAACTGATCGCACCGAACGACAAAGCTCGCATCGCCGCCGCGCTCCCGACAATCTGAGTTCCATGAATCCCGTCCTGCTTATCTTCCTTGCACTCCTCGCTTTCGTCGCTCCGTGCAAAGCCGAGCCGCCGCCGCACATTCCCAAAGGCTTCACCCTTCAATGGCAGCCCGACTTCACAAACGATGCGGTCGTCAAAGAACTCGATACCACGGACGCGAATGCCTGGCGCGTGAGCAACGCGAAGGGAAAGCCGGCGCTCGAACTCTCCGGCGCGAGCAACTACGAATACAAAGTGCAGTCCCCGCGCAGCATCGCGCTGCTCACGGACCGGAAGTTCGGCGACTTCGTTTTTGAAGCCGAGTTGCTCCAAACCAGCGGCGACTATGCGCATCGCGACCTCTGCCTCTTCTTCGGCTTCCAGGATCCCGGCCACTACTACTACGTCCACTTCGCCAGCAAGACGGACGACCGCGCCAACCAGATCTTCATCGTCAACGAAAAGCCCTTCACCAAAATCACGAGCAAAACCACCAGCGGCAGCGAGTGGGGCGCGGACAAATGGCACAAAGTCCGCGTGCAGCGAATCGGCGGCTCGATCACAGTCTGGTTCGACGACATGGAAAAACCCGCCATGCTCGCCGAGGACAAGACATTCGGGAGCGGAACCATCGGGTTCGGCTCCTACAACGATACGGGGATGTTCGCCAACGTGCAGCTCTGGGCGCCCGGCGTGGAGAAAGTCACGCGCAGCGGCAGTATCTTCGCGAAGTAGAATTCATCGCGAACGGGGACGGTCAGATGCGGAGCAATTCGGGTCGGTGAAATCAGTGAAGTGATAGCGGTGTTGACGAGTGCCTACCCTTCATTTCTCACAGTCGCGGCGTTTGGAGTTCCGGCTTTAGCCGGTCCGACAGCGCAACAGGAAGGTCGTGCGCTACACCGCGTAAACGCGGAACTCCAAACACCATGCTCCCGCCGCACTCCGTCCTACTCCAGCCGCAGCTTCAACCGAAAGAACTTCGCCGGTGCGGATGAGGGCGGGTTGGTGAATGTTTTGGGGCTGCCGTCGCCGAGGACGTTTGTGATCCCGGCGACGGGCTGCCAGTTCGCGGGGGTGAGTTCGGTGGTGCTTTCCAAATCATACCGCAAGTTCTCGCCGATGAAGCCTGCGGTCGTGGCGGTGATGGTCGGGAAGCTGACGACGATGTCTCCATTCGTCCGCGCGATGTTGAGCGTCGGGGCGATGAGTTCGTTTCCGGCGAAGGGATTTGAGGAGATTGCTTTCACGTCCACATAATCTCCGGTCTCGCCGTTGAAGGCGGGGTCGAATCGCAGTTGGGTGATGAGGCCGGAGTAGTTGCCGGTGGCGGCGAGGTCGAGTTCGTAGGTGTGGTATTGGCCATCGGCGGTGACGGGGAAGATGATGCTTTGCGCCTGCGACAATCCGCCGGTGTTGTTCGCTTCCCAGAACACCTGTCCGTTGGCGCGTCCGGCGGGATTGGCGATTTGAAATGCGGCGCGGATGTAGAGCTTGGGCGCGTCGGCGGCGCGGTATGCGGTGCGGGGCGACCACATTTGCGGGTCGCCGCTGTTGAGGTTGACGCGGAGGCGCTGGTTCACGAACGGCCAGCCGGAATCGGTGGTTTGCTCAAAGCGCCAATGCTCGCGGTCGGTGTCGAAGACGAAGTCGCAGGCGGGGCGGTAAGGCTGTGCGTAAACGTAGTCTCGAATCTCGGTGAGGGTGCCGAGGATGAGTTGGTAGGTGTAGGTGTATTCGAGAGTGCTATCGATGACTTCCTGATGGAGCGGCGAGATGTAGCCGGTGGGGGAATCATACGTGCCGCCACTGCCGGGCGTGCCGGCAAATCCGCCGATGAAAGATACCGCGCCGGGATGGTAAACGCCGAGCCCCCAGTTGCTCGAATTGAGCAGGGCGGCCCAGCTTTCCGTCGCGCGCCAGTAGAGCCACGGCGGCGGGGTGTTTGGGAATGTGGTGACTGCACCGCCGGTGAATGGTGCGGTGCCGTTGTAGCTGACGAGTCGGAACAAGTCGCCGTTGGTGTAAACGGCGGGAAGTTCTTGATCGCGTCCGGGGAATTGCTGCGCGGTGTCGGTGCGGAAATTGATGAGCCGGTTTTTGACGGTGACGACTTTGCCGCTGAGCGTGATCCACGATTCAAAGGTGCATTGGCCCGCCACATTGTTGAGCGCCCACTGCTTGGGAGTGCATTTCACGTAGAGCGTTTGACCGTCGTTGGTGTGCGTGAGGACGAGCGATGGGTTGTAATAGACATCGCCGGTCTGGATGGGATTCCACGGCCAGTTCGGCCAACCCGGATGCATGTTGTTGGCGGGGTCGTAGGGTTGCGGCCCGGAATAAAACGACTGCTGAATCTGCCGCCCGAGGTCGTAGTTGTTGATGATGTTATTCGTCGTCCCCGAGGGCGACAGGTAGGTGATCGCGCCGCCTTTGCCGAGGTCGGCGCCGATTTTGACGATGCCGTTGTCGAGAAAGCTGTGGTTGATGGCGGGCAGCACGTTGGTGACTGTGAAATCATCCAGCGTGTAGCCGCCTTCCTTCGGGTCTGTGTCGCTACCGGGGCCGTTGTCATCGGCCCAGAGCAGGTAGAGTCTCGTGCCCGGTGCCCAAGTGCCGACGTTGAGCGTGGCGGTGAGCGTCTGGTTGGGGCTGTTGTTATCGAATACGGAAAATGCGGGGATAAGCTGCCATGAGCCGGGTGTTCCGGTGAGGCTGTAAAATGCGCGGTGACCGGCGATGCTTTCGTTGACCGGGCGGTTGTGCCACTGGCCCCATGAGTAGCTGACGGTGAACGAGGTGATGTTTGCCCCGGTTGCGTTGAGGAGCTTGGCCATGAGCACGAGGTAGTCGTTGGCCGAAGCGCGCGTCTGAAGACAGCGCAGAGCGCCGACGCCGGAGCCGTTATTCCAGCGGGCCGCGCCGCTGACCGTCGGCGGCCATGAAGTCGTGGTGGCCAGCGCGGCAGTGATGTTTGCGGCGTTGAGAGTGGAAACCGCGGCATCGAGTGCCGGCGCGGTAGTGTAAGTGGTCGCCAAAGTGCCCACGGAAAGCGTGGTCCAATCGCCGGAGCCCGGTGCCGTGTCAAAGCGCAGCGGCGCGACCCCGGCGGGCGTGACGCGAATGTCGGCGGATGCAGGCGCGGTCAAGACCGCGAGCAGCAGGGCGATGAGTGTGGGTTTCATGGGATGATCGTCTTTAGTATCGGATTCAGTCGTCCCGCATACGCCGCATAGCCTGCGGGCGCGAGATGAATACCGTCTTGGGTGAACAGCTCTTTCCTGATCGTGCCGTCGGCATTCGTGAAATCGCTCCACAGGTCGAGGACGTGCACTTTTGCGGCACTGTCGAGTTTGAGCGGGTCGAGGGCGGCATTGGTCTTCTTGATGTCTTCGTAGAAGCGATTGCCGGGGGCGTGGGCGGGAAGGATTTTCGCAACGACGATGACGGCGACGGGGAACTTTTCTCGAAGGTTCTTTACGCACATCTGGATGCCGAGCGCTGCGGCTTCGATGCCGGTCTCAGGCGTGAAGAACATGTTGTTGTTGCCGATCATGAGCACGATCGCCTTGGGCTGAAGCCCCTCGACACCGCCGTGATCGAGACGCCAGAGCACGTTTTGCGTTTTGTCCCCGCCGATACCGATGTTGACGGCTTTCCTTTCGGGGAAGTGCTTCTTCCACGACTCACCCCATTGGATGGTGATGCTGTCGCCCACCAGCAGCACATCCACCGGACTTTTGTTGTCTTGAACCGTCTTCACATGGGCCTCGTGGAGCTTCAGCCACGCATCCCCGCCGAAAAAACCGGCGCTGGGCACTTGCGGCCAAAACTGGGGCAGGTGCTTGTTGGACTCGCGGCCGGGACGTCGGTCGTGTTCGGGTTTTTCAGTGATGTAGGCCCGCTCCTCCGCCGTGAGCGGCCAGCCAGTCTTCTGCGGCTCGGCGGTGATGTGCGGGTAGTCAAGGGCGTGAAGCGCCAGCGGCGCGAGTAGCAGGACGGTGAGGATGTGCATGGGTTTCATGGTTATTTGCTGTGCCTGCTTACTTCCACCCGCCCGTCTGCATGGGCGGTGATGTCGAGGATTTGGTCGTGGAAGCGGATGCCGGTGATCGTGAGCAAGGGCCAGTGCTTCGGCAGGCGGGGATGCACTTCATAGCCTTCGGCGGTGGCTTGGAATCCGAGGAAACCTTGCAGCATCACTTGCGGCACGAGAACGCTTTCGAGGAACTCCTTGTCAAGGCCGAGGCCGCCGGCAGGCCCACCCCCTTGGAGTTTTCCACGGTCAGGTTTGGCGTAATAGGCGCGGTAGCCGCCCTCGCTCTGCACCTCGCGAAACCACGTGAGAATCTCGCTGAGACGCTTCCAGGCATCGTCGGGGCCGTTTGTAGTCAGTCGCGCCATGATATCGTGATAGCTGAAACCCAGCACGGCACCGCCATCCTGCACCTGGTCACCCCAATGAACGCCTTCTGGATTGGACCATGCCCAGACGTAAGTTTCGACATTGCGGCGGGTCGTGGCCCGCGGTGCGAATTGCCACCGGTAGATGTCCGCGCCGCGGGAGGTGTCGGCGGCCACTTCGCGGTGGCCATCGAGCCACGCGAAGATGCTCTGAGCCTGCCCGGCACTGGCGAGACCGTAATGAATGGCCTCCAAATTTACGAACGACAAGCCGTAGTCATAGGCGCGGCCTTCAACGTCGATCCAGCCGTTGAAGCGGCCGGTGTCGCGGTTCCAAAAGCGTGTCTGAAAATCCTGCCGTATCTCGTCGGCGAGTTGAGCGAGTGCTTGCGCATCGTGCGGCTTCGTGTCGGCGGGGATGTTCCACTCGGGGTGGCTCGTAATCCTGCGCTCCAGCGCCGCGAAGGCACGAATTGCATCTTGCAGATACATCGTCGCGATGGCGTCGTGACCGCCGAAGGGAAGAAGGTCCCAATAGTTGTTCCCGACGCCGAGTCCGGGGCGCGCGCTCTTCTTTCCGTCCAGTCCGATCACGAGTCCGCTGCGGCCATCGTGCCCCACCCACGGCACGAAAACGTGCTTTCCCTCCCGCACGCGAAACTCGTTCAGCGCGAAATCCAGCGCCTTCCTCATGCGCCCGATGTTCTGCCGCAGGAAATCGAGGTCCCGCGTCCACGCCACGTAATCGCAGCAGCCGCGCACGAAGTTCGGGTTCGTGATCGGATGGCGTGTGTCGATGGCCGTGATGATCGACTTCAGATCAATTTCAGCGCCCGCCGCGTGGTCGAGACGCACCCGGTAACGGGTGAGTAAGCCTGCGTAGCCAGGCCGGCGATACAGCGGCACGTTCGCATACTGCATCTCATTCGGCACCGCAAAGAACACAGCGCGATTCACCGGCCACGCGGCCTCGCCTTCCAGCAGCCACTCAATGGACGTCCTTGCCTCTACGCCCGTGCCGCGTGCCGCCCATTCCAGCCGTGCAAACGGAGCCACAACGGTGCCGCAGCGGAAAGGGGGTGTGGTAATCGTCACGGTATCCGCCGTGGCCTTCAGCTTCAGACCTACCGCCGGGTCGATCCCGAGCACCTCCGCACCCGTGATTTCCCAGCCCATGGTGTCCGTGAGCGGCTTTAGGCCGAAGGCCTGGATCGCCCACACCTCGTGCAAGATCGAAAAATGGAAACCAACCCCCGTGCTCTGCTGCCAGGCTGGGAACGGCCAACCCTCGCTGTGCGCCATACCGCGATGCTGTTGCATCGAGACATAACCCTCCGCATCGATCAGCCGGTTCAGGAGGGACGCGCGATACTGCGCACGCTTCCCTTCCGAGGCCCACAGCGTGCATTGCGGCAGCCAAATATCCCACAGCGTGCAATCCGAAAACGCCGCGTCATGATGCATGGAGTGCAACTCCTGCAACGTCTTCATGTCGGCCTCGTGACCGGGCACGATGAACTGCGGAAGCTCCACCCCTTCCGCGGCATCGAGCGTAATTGCGCCCGCACAGAGCAGGGCGGTGAGGATGGGTTTCATGGTTTCGAGATGGATTCCCCTTTTGCGACACTTGTGCCGAAGACTTCCCGCACCGCTTCCAGATACTTCATGCCGTGGACGGCATCCGGCTCGAGGTAGCCACCTTCGGTCCATTCGTTCCATGCGTAGATGGTGACGATGCGGCGGCCTTCGGGGAGCTGGTCGGCACGGGTTTTGGCGTCTTGCAGCGCGGACTTGAAACGCTCGGGCGTGTTGCCGGTCATGACGGCGGTGTCGGGATACGTCTTGCCGGTGTGCGGCTGTTCGGGGCGGAGACGTGGCGTGGGGTCCCAGCCCATCGTGACGTTTGGGAAATGCTGCCCGGTGCGGCCCCACCATTTGTCCCATGTCGCGAAGTATGCGTTGCGGACAGGTTCGTAGTCACTGGCGGGAAACTTCAGCGCTGCCCACGCGGCGGGGTCGTGGATCCACACATAGCTCGTCACGCTGTCTGCGCCGAGTTCGCGCACGGGCTTCATGGCGTCGGGTTGTTTGGAAAGCTCGAAGTCGATCAAGTTGAGATGCAACTCGCCACAGCCGGCATCGGCGGCCTTTTTCCGAAGGGCATCGAGCGCGGCGCGGGCCTCGGTGATGCCGCCCATGCCCTGGATGAAGGTCATGGGCTGGTAGATGCTGAAGTAACAGCGCCCGTCGATGTGCCAATACGCGGGGTCCTTGAAGTAGCGCGTGATGAGCAGATCGGTCATGCGGTCGAAGACCTCACGAGTGACTGCGCCCTTGCGAAACGGCTGCGTGTTCACGTCGTGATTGGCCCACATGAGGGCAAATGGCAGGCGCATTTTGTTCGCGGCCTTCAAATAGCCTTCGTGCAAGGCGCGGTCGAGATAGCTGCCCTGCTCGTGGTAATACCAACAGAAGATGAAGGCGCACAAACCGTGATCGGCGGCGGTGGCGAGCTTCTTCGCCATCACGACAGGGTCCGCCTCGTCCTCGATGCCCCACACGGGATGCTTCGGCTGGTGATGTCCCTCGAAGCGCGGCGTGGCGCGTGGGATGAACCCCCATTCGGCGAAGTTGGGACCTGTCTGGCCTTCCTGGCGGTGCCAGTTCGGGAAGTAGTAGGCGGCGGCTTGGGTTTGGCTGGACTTGGGGGCTGTCGGTGCAGGCGCGGTGAATACCGCGAGCAGCACGGCGGCGATGAGTGCGAGCGTGGTTTTCATGGTTTGAACGATTTATTTGCCCTTCGTTGCAGCTGCTAGGTAACTGCTTTTTGGGGTGGTGAGCCGGGTTGTGAGGTGTCTGGCGACCCTAGGGATTCGCCGGTGCAACTGTGGCGGTATGGATTACATTTGTTTGGTTTGATGGTTATTTACTGACACTGCGGAGCGGGGGATGCTCTTTCGCGGCCTCGATGGCCTTGATGGCTTCCTCCACGGCACCGACGCGCCGCTCGTTGAGTTCGCCACCGGGAAACTCCCGGCGCGTGACCTCGGCGTTGAGGCTGGCAATCAACTCCCGCAGTGCCGGTATCTGCGGTTTGGCGGCGGATCCGTAGCCGGTGATCAATTTCATGATTTCGCCTGTGCGGCTTTCGCTGCCGTGCCCGCCCTGAGTTTTCGCCAGACCGACCGCTGCCGCGATGCCTTCTTCAAAATGATACTTGGTCAGTGCCTTCAAGCCCGCCATGCGGATCACATTGTTGAACATGGTATCCGCAGGACTGGGGCTTTCCACGGCTGCGAGAATGACCGGGGCGAGTTCGATGACATCATCCTCGGTGAGTTGGTTTCGGAAGCAGTGTTCGAGCGTGGCGCGGGCCATGCCATCCGGATTGGTGGATACCGCGCGGATGGCCTGGTTGCGCAGCTTGGGGTCCACTTTCTTGAGTTCCTCACGCAGCGGGCCGGAGAAAACGGCGGCGGCCAACTGACCTTGCGCGATTTGCACGGGGTCTTCCCAACGGATCGGCCACGAGGGCTCCGCCGTCGCCACGAGCGCCTTGAGGATGCTCTCGATGGCGGGCTTGGCGGTCCCGCCCATCGCTTTAATAGCTTCGGCCGCCTTGTAGCGCACCCAGCGGTCCGGGTGGGCGAGTTGTTTGACCAGGACGGTTAGGGCCTCGGGAGTTTTGATGAGCCCCAGAGCCTCGCAGGCACCCTGAATCTGATGCGGATTGCCGGTGTCGGCGAGTTTGATGAGGTCGGGCACCATTGACTTGGACTCGGGGCGCGCCGCCAGTTCCTGCGCCGCCCAGCCGCGGACGATCGGCGACCAGTTGTCAAAAGCGGCAATCAACTTTGCCGGCGTGAGCTGTTCCCGATCGAGATCGAAATGGCCGGCTGCCACGGCTGCGGCGGCATCCGCCTTGTTGAGCCAACCCGATGAATTCACGTCGCGGCCGGTGATGACGAGTTTCCTCAGTGGCAGCGCGTAGGTGAGCACATAGGTGGCGGCGGGACTCAGTCCATTGTAACTGCTGTTTCCAAAGTAGGTATTGTCATGCGTCTGTCCGGCTCCGTATTGCTCGCCACCGTCGTAGGTGAACGATCCGTCCGAACGGCGGACTAGATCGAGGTGCCACGAGGACTTGCGGAAGAACCCGGCCGCCGTCTCAGGTCCGCCGACGGCCGCACCGAGGGCACTCCACAGATAGCTAAATCCCTGTCCAGTGTGGCCGTATTCGCGACTGGCGAAACCTGCCGTGGCCATGCGGGCGAAAAACTCCGTCTCCTTCGGCTTGTTGCCGATCGCGCCAAACATCACTGCGGTGACGGAATTCTTGCCGTTGTTCTCATGGTAGGGCCATGGTTCGTGTTCGCCGTAGGGAATGGCGCCCTTGTCGGTGAAGTAGCCGAAGAACCCGGCGGCGCGAAGAATGGCCCGATCAATTTCCGGGTGTTTCACGCCGCATTTTTTGGCAAGCACGATGGCGAGATTCGCTGGCAGTCCGGCCATGTTCACGGGACCGTAGGGAGGCACGGAGCCGTTGAATTTGCCGTCCTTGGTAAGTGCGGCGAAGCCATGGCCGAAGGTCCCATACATGCTCTGGCCGCGGGCCAGCAGGAGGGCGCTTTTTTCGATCGAGGGCAGCACCTCCTGGTCACGGCTGACCATGAAATACTCGCAGAGAAACAGCAGGCGATAGCTCATCTGCCACGTCTCGCCCCAGTTGGGGCCAGCGGGTTTCTTGTCAGGATCGATTTCCGGCTTGGCGAGGCCGTGTGCGAACTCGCGCAGTTTTGGCAAATACTCTGGCTTGCCCGTGGCGAGCAGCGCCAGCCCTTGGATGGGTCCGGCCCAGTTGGATTCCATCTTCTCCTTCTCGAGCACCTTAATGGCACCATCGAGAATGCGTTTCGATTTCTCGCAATTCCAAGGCGCGGTGGCGCTGTAGCTGCCCATCACGGTGAGCTTGAGTGCGAGTTCCTGAGACTTGCCGCCGCGTGAAACCAGCAACTTGAGCACACCGCCCTTAGCCTCCGTCTCCGCTTCCTGAATGGCCTGCGCGATGGACTTGCGCGCGTCATCGCTGAACGGCTTGCCGTCCACCCCGAGGATCACATCGTCCACCATTACGACCCCGTCGGCAGGTGATGCGGCTCCTACATGGGTGACCAGAATCTGCCGACTGGCCAAAGTCGTGCGCCCTTGTGCGGCATCGAGATTGTTCGCCGCCTTGGTGTAAATCCAACCGCGCAGGCCCGTCGCACCCAGATTGTAAGTGAGCTTGCGGTCCACCGACTGCGCTTCGGTGGTGAGGTCGGGAACTTTTGAGAAAAGCGGGCTGGTGAGGCCCACTGCGAGTGCGGCCAGCAGGCCGATGGTTTTGATCGAGGTTTTCATGATGCAGGTTCTAATGGGAAAGGATTACTTCAAAAGGCTCTTCATACCCTCACCGCACGCTTCGCCGATCAGAAAGTAACTCTCCGCATTGGCGAACCAGTGATGTCCATGCCCGGGACAGGGCGAGAGTTCTGCCGGTCGGGCAAAATCGGTGGTCTTGACGAATACAGCATTCTTGATCCGCTTGGTTCCTTCTTCCTGCGCCTTTCTGAATTCAAACATCGCGCCCTCGGTCACCGGTCCG
>CAMDQC010000034.1 GCA_945905735.1 Prosthecobacter debontii
CGGAGCCGCGCAACGGCGCGACGACGGACGCACTGAGCGTGACGCTGCGCTGGACGGGCGCAAAGGATGCGACGGTCTTCGCGGGCATGGATCGGAAGGCAGTCGAGCGCGGCGATGCGTCTGCGAGCAAGCCGCCAGGCCCGCTACCGTTGCGGCTGGGTGCGACCTATTTCTGGCGCGTTGTGGAGGGGGAACTTTCCAGCCCCGTGTGGACTTTCACCGCCGATGCGGGCCTCGCCGCCGAGCCGCTGCCGCGCGATGCGACGAGCAACACGCCGCCCACGCTCGCACGTCTCACATGGCGTCCGGGCAAATACGCGACGGCGCAGCGTGTGTTCATCGGCACGAGCCGCGAGGAGATGAAACTTGCCGCCGAACTGGGCGCGGTGGAAACAAGCTGCGCGCTGCCTTTGGCGCTCGCGCCGGGGACGCGTTATTTCTGGCGCGTCGAGAGTGACAACGGCGCGCAGCCGAAGTCGCCCGGCGCGGTGTGGAGCTTCCGCACGCAGGACGCGCCGGTGCAGGACGATATTACGTTTTTCACCAGCTCCGATTCACACTATGGCCGCGAGAACAACGCCGCCATCAACCGCCGCGTGATTGACGCGATGAACGCGTTGCCCGGCGCGCCGCTGCCCGCCTCGCTTGGCGGCGGATTCGTGCGCACGCCACGCGGCGTCGTGCTCAATGGCGACTTGCTCGACGAGGGCTTCGACAAGGAAACCGCGCCGCAAAACTGGGCGGAGTTTTGCCGGGACTACGGGCTCACCGGGAGCGACGGGCGGCTGTGCTTCCCGCTTTACGAAGGCTTTGGAAATCACGACGGCGGGCCGACGAGGAGTTTCGTCCGCCCGGGCATTCGCGCGCGAAATCCCAAGCGCGTCGGCCTCACTGCAATCTCGCCGAGCGGCTTGCACTACTCGTGGGACTGGGAGCATGTGCATCTCGTGCAACTCAACCTTTTTGGCGGCTCCGGCCCACTGGATGTGAAGGGCGTGAACGGTCCCGAGCACGATCCGGAAGGGGCGTTCGATTTCCTGCGCGACGATCTCGCCAAGCACGTCGGCAATAGCGGGCGGCCCGTTATCGTCTTCCAGCATTTCGCGTGGGTCGGCGGCATGGCGGATTGGTGGCAGCTCGAAGCAAAGGAACGCTTTTACGATGTGGTGAAGCCCTATCGCGTCGCGTGCCTCATCAACGGCCACTCGCACGGCGCGTCCTTTGCGCCGTGGCACGACCTTCTCACCGTTCATGATGGCTCTACCGCGCGCGGCGATGGCGACACGGGCGACTTTCTCGTCGTGCGAGTGACGGAGAAGGAACTCATCATTGCGCAGAGAAAGCTCGACGGCACTTGGGGTATTCAACTACGTCGCCCGCTGCAAAACGTCCCGACAATCTCAAAATAAACCGTACGCCGATGAAACCATTCACCTCAGTCCTCGCCCTAGTCTTGCTCACCACTGGCGGCGCTCTATTTGCGCAGAAGGAAGAAGGCTGGAATCCCGACACCACTTTTCCGCCGCTATCTCCCGCCGAGGCGATCAAGACTATCGAAATCCCCAAGGGCTACCGGCTGGAATGTATCGCGAGTGAGCCGATGGTCGAGGAGCCCGCGAGCTTTGCGTTCGATGGAAATGGCGCGCTCTACGTGTGCGAGTGGCGCACTTATATGCAGGACGAATTCGCTACGAAGCAGCTCGATCCTGTGAGTCGGGTTGTGAAGCTTGTGGATACCGACGGCGACGGCGTCATGGATAAGCGCACGGTGTTCATTGATAACGTCGTTCTGCCTCGCACCGTGCTTCCGATGCATGACCGCGTACTTGTAAATTTAACGGGATCAAACTCCGTGTGGGCATACTTCGACGATAACAAGGACGGCGTTTCGGACCGCCGGGAATTGGCTTATGAAGGCAGCGCGAACGGTGGCAATATCGAGCATCAAAACTCCGGCATGGTGTGGAACCTCGACAACACGATTTGCACAAACGACCACCGCTTTCGCTATGCCGACGGAAAGCTGAGCGACGGCAAACATTCCGTTGGGCGTATCAGCCAGTGGGGCCTCGCTCGTGATGACGATGGCCGGCTTTTCTGCACTTGGGCTGGCGGCGCGAATCCCGCGCACTCATTCCAACTCCCTGCTGGATACCCCATTTTGAAACTGAAGGAGCACGCGCCGGGTTACGAGATTCCGTATGCGGCATGCAAAGTCTGGGACCAGTCTTCCGGCGGCTACAAGGTGGACGAGCAGCGGGTGCTGAAGGATTTCTCCGCGTGCTGTGGGCAGACGGTTTTGCGCAGTCCGCTTATGCCGGAATTTTACGGGCGAGTGGTGACGTGCGAGCCTGTCGGGCGTTTGATTCGGATGAGTACGATTGATTGGAAGGATGGGCTCGGCGTGGCCGACAACGCGTTTCCGAAGAGTGAATTTATCCGCAGCACCGACGCCTATTTTCGCCCGGTGTGGAGCGAGACTGCGCCGGATGGCACGCTCGTTTTCTCCGATCTGTATCGCGGTATCATTCAGGAAAAGGCGTGGTTTCCTACCGAGGGTAATAATGTGGAGTGGGTGGCCCGCTATCACCGCGTAAAAAAATGGGGGATGCTCAAAGTGTTCCGGCACGGCCGCATCTACCGCATGGTGCCCGATGGAAAGCAGCCCGGCCCGCAGCCTCGTATGCTCGACGAGACGCCCGCGCAACTCGTCCCCCACCTCGCACACGCGAGCGGTTGGTGGCGCGACACTGCGCAGATGCTCCTCGTCTCACGCGCCGATAAATCGGTCATTCCCGCGCTCGCGGCGATGGCTGTGAGCCACGCCGATGTGAACGCCCGCATCCACGCCATGTGGACGCTTCGAGGGCTAGACGCGTTGCCGAAAGAAACCATCATCGCCGCGACGAAACACGAGAGCGCACGAGTCCGTCGCGCTGCCGTGCAACTCGCCGAGCCGCTGCTGGGAGACAAGGATGGCGACATCGCTAAAACCCTCGCGGCCATGCTCGGTGACGCGGACGCCCAAGTCCGTACCCAGATATTTCTCGCCTACCGAGCTGCGGGGCAAAACCCACCGTCTGAACTGACCGCGAAGCCAGCCCCCATCATCCTCGCCCTGCTCGAAAAAGGAAAAGCCGACGCACAGCTCACGGTGCTGAGTGAATCGGGGAAACAGGGTAAACAAATCTACGAAACGCTTTGCACCACTTGCCATGGGCCGGACGGTAAAGGCGTGTTAGCGGGCGATAAGTACCTCGCCCCGCCGCTCGTGAAGTCTGAGTGGTTCAAGCGCGGGGGCAATACGGACATCCTCGCGCGTATCCTACTCAAAGGACAGACCGGCCCCATCGACGGCGTGGCCTACGGCGAAGGGCTGATGCTTCCGTTGGAAGGAACCTACAGTGACGACCAACTCGCTAGCGTCCTAAACTTCATCGGTCAGCGCTGGCACTCTTGGAAACAGCCGGTGGCTGCCGCTGAAATCGCCCTCGCTCGGAAAGAAACCGCCGAGCGAAAAACCCCGTGGACTCACGAGGAACTGAAGGCGCTCAGCAGACAGAAACTGGGCAAGTAAGACGCAGTTCGAAACTCTACCATCATGATGAAACGCTTTATCGCATGCGTGTTTGCCCTCGCGACCTCACTTTCTTTTGCCGCGCCGCCGCGTGATGCGCTGCCGCTGGATGCGGCAGAGTTGCCGGTGAACTTCCGGCTGCATGTCGAGTTTTCGTCGCCGGGCGGAGGAACGGTGCGGCTCGGAAAAGACTTCGCTGTGCCGCTGACGACGGGCGCGGAGCACGACATCGCGGTCGAGCAACCGGCGAAGGGCGTGCCGGTGCTGCGCGTGTGGTCGGGCGGGAAGCTCGTGCGCGGGCCGGAGGAACTCGCGGGGCTTTCGGCGAGTGGCGCGGCGGAGTTCCCCGATGCGAAGCTGGACCTCGGCACGGACTTCACGGTGGTGGCGAAATTCGAGACACGCGGGGAGGGGACTTTGTTTTCCAAATGCGCGCCGAAGGGGAAATGGGAGGCGGGCGCGAAGGCGCTCTTAATCCGCGACGGGCGGCTCGTGTATGACATTGGCTGGCTCGGCGAGATGTCCGGCGGCGGGAAAGTGAGCGATGGCAAGCCGCACACTGCCGTGCTCACGGTGCGCGGTGGCGCGGCGAAGCTGTGGCTGGATGGGAAGGTCATCGCAGAGGAGGGGACGCTCTCGAAGCCGGATGTGGCGGGGCATGTTTTCAAAGTGGGACGCGCCGCGTCGGACTTCGCGGGGGATTTTGCGAAAGGGAAGATCGCCAGCGTGCGCGTGTGGTCGCGTGCGCTTCCGGATGCGGAGGTCGCGTTGCTTTTCAAAGCGGACGGCGTAGGCGCGAACACGCCGGACTTTGCACACTCACCGGGGGCCGGTGGTAGCAGGCCGGTCATCGAGCCCGCGGCGGGCGTCGCCGTGAAGACCGCATGGGTGCAGGCTTTGGAGCGCAGCGACCACGCGGAAATCGTGGGCGCGTGGAACGACAAGTCGCTCGCGGAAGGCGCGGAGATTTACAAGACGATGTGCGTCATTTGCCACGGCACCAAGGACGCGCCCGGCTCGCTGCCGACGGCGCTGCGGTTTGCGGAGGGCGCGTTCAAAAACGGCGCGGACCCGTTCTCGATGTATCTCACGGCGACGAAGGGTTTCGGTCAGATGGTGCCGCAGCCGCAATATACGACGGCGCAGAAATACGCGGTCATCCAATACATCCGAGAGACGTTCCTGAAGCCGCATAACAAGACGCAGTTCACGGAGCTCACGCCCGCGTACGTGGCATCGCTGCCGCGCGGGCTCGTGCGTGTGGAGGCGGAGAAAGAGGATCGCACGCTGCCGCAATACAAGCGCATGGACCTCGGGCCGGCGCTGTTTTGGACGTATCAAGTCGCGCCCGGAAACATCGCGCAAAAGGGCATCGCCATCCGGCTCGACGACGGCCCCGGCGGCGTGAGCAAAGGTCGCGCATGGATGATCTACGATCACGACACGATGCGCGTGGCCACGGCGACGACGGGAGATTTCGTGGACTGGAAGGGCATCGCTTTCGACGGCAGCCACGGCTCCCACACATCGCTCACGGGCGAGCGGCATTTCATCAATCCCGTCGGCCCCGGCTGGGCGTCGCCTGCGGGAAAATGGGACGACGATGAGCGCGTGCTCGGCAAGGACGGCAAACGCTACGGGCCGCTGCCGCGCGAGTGGGCGAAGTTCGAGGGTGTTTATCAAAGTGGAAACCGCGTCGTTATCGCCGCCAGCATCCACGGAACCCGCGTGCTAGAATCACCGGGTTGGCTCGACTACGGAGCGACGCCGGTTTTCACGCGGACCCTCAATGTCGCTCAGCTGAAATTTAGACCGCCCCTACAACTGCGCGTCGCGCCGGACACGGTGAACGTCGCGCTTACCGGCGACGGCGCTTTGAAAAAGGACGGCGGCTTTTGGGTCGCGACGCTGCCCGGCGGAGCGAAGACGCGCATCTTCATCTCACGCGTGGACGCCGCATCGCTCGATGCACTCGCGAAGGGCGACAAGACGCCGCTCGATTTGGAGGCGCTGACGAAAGGCGGACCGCGCGTGTGGACGCAGGAAGTCACGACCACATCCGTCGCAGGCAAGGACGACGGGGCGTTCGCGTCGGATGATTTCCCGCTGCCGATCGAGAATCCGTGGCAGAGCTGGATGCGCCCCGGCGGCTTTGATTTCACGCCGGATGGAAAGGCGGCCATCGTCGCGATGTGGAATGGCGACGTGTGGCGCGTGGACGGCGTGATGGACAAAGCTCCCGCGAAGCTGACGTGGCGGCGCATCGCCAGCGGACTTTTTCAGCCCCTCGGCGTGAAGTTTCGCGGCGACGATCTTTTCATCACCTGCCGCGACCAACTCGTGCGGCTGCGCGACCTCAATGGCGACGGCGAGACGGACTTCATCGAGAGCTTCAACAACGACCACCAAGTCACCGAACACTTCCACGAATTCGCGATGGGCCTGCAAACGGATGCGGCGGGCAATTTCTACTACGCCAAGTCCGCCCGCCACGCGCTCGACAGCGTCGTGCCGCACCACGGCACACTGCTGCGCGTGAGCGCGGACGGCACGCGCACGGACATTTTGGCGACGGGCTTCCGCGCCGCGAACGGGGTGTGCCTGAACGAAGACGGCAGCTTTTTCGTCACCGACCAAGAAGGCCACTGGACGCCGAAGAACCGCATCAACCGCGTGAAAGCTGGCGGCTTTTACGGCAACATGTTCGGCTACACGAGCGTGACCGACACCGCCGATTCCGCGATGACTCCGCCGATGGTGTGGATCACGAACAAAAAGGACCGCAGCCCCGCCGAACTCATCACCATCCCCAAAAACGCGTGGGGAAATCTTGGCGGTTCACTGCTGAATCTCAGCTACGGCACCGGGCGTGCATTCGTCGTCCCGAATGAGGAAGTCGGCGGCGTGTGGCAGGGTGCGGTGTGCGAGCTGCCGATGCCCGCATTCGCCACCGGCATCATGCGCGGGCGCTTCGCCGCCGATGGTGCGCTCTACACGTGCGGCATGTTTGCGTGGGCCGGAAATGCGACCGCGCCCGGTGGCTTCCACCGCATCCGACGGAGCGAAAAACCAGCGCATGTACCGGTCGCCATCCATGCCGCGAAAGGCGTGCTGACCGTCACGTTCAGCGACCCTCTCACCGAAACGACGAGCGCCATCAAAGTCTGGTCGCTCCAGCGCACGAAAGGCTACGGCTCCAAACACCACGACGAACGCGCGCTTTCCATCCGCGCCGTGAGCCTCAGCGCCGACGGACGCACCGTAGTGCTCGAAATCCCCGACCTCGCTCCGACGCACTGCTACGAACTCGCCATGAAGCTCCGCGCGCCCGATGGCACAACCGTTGAACGATCCATCCACGGGACGATTCATCGACTATCCGAGAAGTGATCAGTACCCGCCCGCGCCGATCTTTCCGGCGGCGTTGTCGAGCGTGCCTGCGGCTTCGCGCTTGCGGTAGTCGTCCATCATCGCGGCGGTGGCGGTGGCTCCGCAGCGACTGCCGCCGAGGTCGCGGACTTTGATGAGGCCGTCCAAATCGCGCACGCCGCCCGCAGCTTTTACCTGCACTTTCTCGCTGCAACTGGCGCGCATGAGGGCGAGGTCGTGCTCGGTTGCGCCTTTGTAGTTGTAGCTGCCGTCGGGCTGTTTCACGAAGCCGTAGCCGGTGCTGGTCTTCACCCAATCGGCCCCGGCGCGCTCGCAGAGTTCGCAGAGCTTGCGTTTGAACTCATCGCTGCTGAGTCCCGCGCCGCCGGCGGTGAGGTAGTCGTTTTCAAAAATCACCTTCACCTTCGCGCCGTGGCTGTGGGCTTCGTCGCACACGGCTTTCACGTCGGCTTCGACATAGTCCCAATCGCCGCTGAGCGCTTTGCCGAGGTTCACGACCATGTCGATTTCCGCCGCGCCTTCTTTGCAGGCGAGCTGGGTTTCGTAGCGTTTGGATTCCGTCGCGCTGTTGCCGTGGGGGAAGCCGATGACGCAGCCGACGAGGACGCCGGAGCCTTTGAGCCACTCGACGGCTTGCTTCACGGCGTAGGGTTTGATGCAGACGGATGCGACCTGGTATTTCGCGGCAAGTTTGCAGCCCGCTTCGAGGTCGGCGTCGGTCATCGTGGGGTGAAGGAGCGAGTGGTCGATCATCTTCGCGAGGTCGGAGTACGTGTATTTCATGGCGACCTTTTAGGGGCTTCCGCAAAGTTCGTCCACCCGCCAGCGCGAGCGAGTTCGACTCTACTTCGCAGGCACGCCGAGCCAGCGGACGGCGTTCGTCATCACGCGCAACGGCTCGGCTTGCTGATACACGCCGTACGTTTCGTGTCCGGGGCGGAAGTAAAAGACGCGGCCTTTGCCGACCTTCCACACGCAACCGCTGCGGAAGTGCTCGCCCTTGTCCCAGCGTTCTTCAAAGACCACTTCGTCCGGCGGTGGGACGTGGAACGGCTCGGAATACATCTCCGTCTGCGCGATGTCCCATTTTACCGGCAGCCCCGCGGCAATCGGGTGCGCGGGCAGCAGCGTCGTGACGTGGCTCGGCGCAGCGTCCGCACGCCACGTGGGGAAGACGCACGCGGGCAGCGTGAGTCGGTATCCGGCGTCCGTCTTTTCGACAAAAGGCGTGAGCTTCGCGTCTGCTTTCACGCCTTTCCCAAACGGCGCTTCGTTCGTGAATTCCCACTTCGCCGTGGCGCGTTCGGCTTCGGGTAAATGCAGCAGCGCGTCGGACTTCGCGCGGTCTTGCATGAGCCGGACAAACGGCTTTGCCCAATGCGCGGAGTGCAGCGCGACGAGCGAAAGCCGGCCTTCACGGACGCGCTGTGCGACACGCTCGGCATTCGCGTTCGTGAGCTGTGCATGCTTCACGTGGCCCCACCAAATGATGACATCCGTCGCGTCGAGCACGGCTTCCTCCACGCCTTGCTCCGGCCCTTCGAGACTCGTCGTCTTTACGACGATGCCGGGTTGCTTCGCGAGATGCGCGGCGATGGTCTCGCCGAGGAATTTCTCGCCGTAACCCGCCTTCTGCTGCGGCTGCTGCTCGTCCCAGATGAGGACGCGGACATCGCCCGCCGAGGCGAGCGAGGTGGTGAACAGACAGGCGAGCGAGATTGAAAAAGAGTGGTTCATGTTGAGTTGGTTTTCCTCGGAAACGCTGGCTGGTCTGCGAGAAAGACTCAATCTGGATTTACCCCGAACGCCCTCATCGGCGACTACCGCGAAGAATCCCTCTTCAACCGAGTGGCCAACATCCTGAGAATGGCCGCGCAAGCCGTGAGCCGAGCCGACGGCAAAATGAGCGACTACGTGCGGCGGTTCAAAGGGCGGCTCGGCAAAGCCGAAGGCATCGTAGCCGGAGCCCATAAACTCGCCCGAGTCATCTGGGGAGCCATCGTCAGCGGCCAACCGTATGACGAAAATAAAGCCTTCAACCTCACCCCCGCCAGTTCCGCCCGGCGCCTCAAAAACCTCCAAAACCAAGCGCAAGCCCTAAACATGAAACTCATCCCCGCATAGGCCCTTACACCGCAAAACACGAATCCTGTTATTCAGGAGGCGTTTCCGGTCTCATTGGGTTTCATCGTCCAGCCGTATTTCTGTGTGGCGGTGCGGAAGTCTTCGGATGTGCGAACAGTAGAATAGTCCTGCTCCTCGAAATCGAGTCCGAATCGCTTGGCGAGACCGGCGGCCCAATCCTGGCCTGCGCTGCGGGCCTGCTCCGTAGGAATGGAGAAACGGTGCATGTCGGTCTTATCGCCGTTGCGCTCGGTAAGCAGGACGACGACCTCAACGCGCCCGGTGGACTCGTCGCGCACTGAAAGCAACTTGTAACAGTAACCGTCGGGAAGTGAGTCGTCGCTCGTCCACTGGCTGACCCAAAAAATGTGAGGAAACCAACGCTCGTAATCGAAGTTCACGACTCCCGGTCCAAGGTCGGCGTTCGTCTGTGTTTGAGGCATCTTGGCAATCGGTTATAGGACACGCGAGGAAACGCCTAACGACTGGATCGCGAACAAATCCGTGGGTTTTCGACGATCGCCTTTATAGGCGAAGGGTTTGTTGGGCCATTACGTGGTCGGGCGTTCATGCGGGTCGCTTTAGTCGCAAATGATGGGTTCGTGCAACCAGATTGTGGGCTCTTCGGCGGTGGGCGGGATATTTTCGCTGAAAATGATCCACGGGCTCATCGAGCCCTCGGCGAAGCCGGCGCAGAGAGACACTACGAAAAAGCCCCACCCGGTTGCGGGTGGGGCTTTGGTCTATTTTATGGTTTCTATCAAATCGGGACAATTGTGTGCAAATTGCGCGCTCCGTGTGGTTTGCGCGGAATTTCTCACTCCGCTTGAGGCAAGCGGACATCCTCTCGTGGCTGGCGGACATCCTCTCGTGGCTGGCGGACATCCCCTCGTGGCTGGCGGACATCCCCTCGTGGCTGGCGGACGTCCCCTCGTGGCTGGCGGACATCCTCTCGTGGCGGGGGGACTTCCCCTCGTGGCTGGGGGACTTCCCCTCGTGGCTGGCGGACGCCCCCTCGTCGCTGGCGGACGCCCCCTCGTCGCTGGCGGACGTCCTCTCGTCGCTGGCGGACGTTCTCTCGTCGCTGGCGGACGTTCTCTCGTCGCTGGGGGACATCCTCTTTATGCAGGCGGACATCCGCCGAAGACGGATGGAAGGCACAATGACCGAGCAAGAAGGGGACGCAGGAGCAGCGCTGGCGTGGGTCAGCGATGCGGGACGCAGGAAGCTGTAAATAGCAGTCTTCAAGGGTGCGGACGATGCTGGATTTTATGAACACGCTGCTGAATCAGATCACGCGGGTGTAGCGGGGCGGTTTAGGCGAGGAGGCCGCGCTTTTCACCGTGGGCGGCTTAAACTTGCTGCGCGCTGGGGCGAATTATGAAAGCGTGAGAATCTCATGAAAGTATTCAGCCTGATTTTTGCCTTTGTCGCCATACTCACTTGCCGGATGGCTGCTGCCGAACCGCGCCCACTTCCCACCGCGCATACGACGCGGAAGATTGAGGATTGGAACGTCCGCGTGGATGATCGCTTGCTCAAAGGGGAGGGCGCGGCGCTGGGCGAGCGGGCGATTAAGTTGCTCACTGCGCGGCTCGTCGCGATCACGATTGTCGTCCCGGAGAAGTCGCTCGCGAAGCTCCGGGAGATTACGATCCAGCTCGATCTCGATTACGGTGCTCTGCGGAATATGCAGTATCACCCGAGCGCTGGCTGGCTGAAGGCGAATGGCTACAGCGAGACGCTCGCGAAGTGTGCGCATATTCCTGATGCGGCTGGGTTTCTTTCTCCGTCTGAAAATCACCGGATGCCGTGGACGGTGCTGCACGAGTTGGCGCATGGATTTCATGATCAGGCGATTGGCTTTGAGGATGCGCGGGTGACTGCTGTGTGGAAGAAGTTTTGCGACAGCGGTAAATACGCGAGCGTCCTCACCAGCCCCGGCCACATGCGCGAGCACTATGGGCTGACGAACCAGAAGGAGTTCTTCGCTGAGATGACGGAGGCGTATTTCGGCTCCAATGATTTTTACCCGTTTGTGGCGGGGGAGCTGAAACAAGCGGAGCCGGAGACGTTCGCTCTCATGGAGGAAATATGGGGCGCGCTGCCGGGCCGGGAGAGGCCTAAGGCGGTCAAATAGATATGAGGAAGAGTTTTCAGTTTGTCGCCGCGAGCCTGTTTTTTGTTTGCGCGGATGCCGAGGCGGCAACGCGCCCAAACGTCATCCTCTGCATGACGGACGACCAAGGCTGGGGCGACGTGAGCTATAATGGACTGACGAAAATCAAGACGCCGAACATCGACGCGATGGCGGCTGCGGGGCTTCGGTTTACTCGCTTTTACGCGCAGCAGACTTGCTCGCCCACGCGGGCGAGCGTGCTTACCGGGAGGCACCCGAATCGGATGGGGGTTTTCTGGCCGGGGATGCCGCTGCGAAAACAGGAGACGACCATTGCGCAGCTCGTGAAGCAGGCGGGTTATGCTACTGGGCACTTTGGGAAATGGCATCTCAATGGTATCGCGGGTCCGGGCAAAATCATCACCGATGCTGATCCTCTCGCGCCGCGTAATGTCGGCTTCGACGAGTCATTCTCGGTGAGCAATTATTTCGAGAACGACTGGACCTTTGGTCGCAATGGAGTGCCGGAGAAGGCGAGTGGTGATGGCTCGGAGGTCATCGTCGGCGAGGCGCTGAAGTTCATTGGCGTGGCTGCCGAAAAGAAGTCGCCGTTTTTTGCCGTCGTATGGTTTGGCAGTCCGCATGTGCCGCACGCTCCGCTTCCCGCCGACCTCGCGGCGGCTGGTGGTTCGGGTTACTATGGCGAGCTTATCGGCGTGGATCGGAGTCTCGGCACGCTGCGCGCCGGGCTTCGCAAGCTCGGAATCGCGGACAATACGATGCTGTGGTTTTCCAGCGACAATGGTGGCTGGATCGATCCGAAAAAGCCGGAGGCCAACGGGACGAACGTCGATCTGCGCGGACGCAAAGGCGACATGTGGGAGGGTGGAATCCGCGTCCCGGGCATTATCGAATGGCCCGCGCGTCTCAAGCCCGGCGTGACCGACGTCCCCGCGGGAGTCACGGATATTTTCCCCACGCTGGTGGAGTTGCTCGATGTCAAAACCGAGCATCCCGTCCCGCTCGACGGCATCAGCCTCCTCCCGCTGATCGACGGAAAGATGAAGGCGCGCCCGCAGCCGATGGGTTTCTGGCAGTTTGCGGGCGACCAGAAAAAACTCACGCCCAACTCGGGCCCTTCCGCCTGGAATGACAACCAATATAAACTCGTGAAGCCAAAGCCCGGAGTGTGGGAACTTTATGACGTAGCCACCGACCGCACCGAAAAGCACGACATCGCCGCCGAGAACGCTGAGGTGGTGAGCCGAATGAAGACCGAACTAGAGGCTTGGCAGTTGTCCGTGATTCGTAGCTTCCACGGTGGCGACTATGAGGTGAAGTGAACCGCTCGATGCAAGTTCTCTCGAATCAGCCGCGCCAATACCCTAAGAAGGCGTTTTAAAAAGAGTCGTTAAACCTAACTCAACCGCACACATCCAATTTATGAATAACCACGATCCTAAAATCACCGGCACCTGGAACGATGACCCGATGCACTTTCTCCGTCCGAAAGGCATGGGGCGGCGCAGTTTTTTGCAGGTCGGCATGGTGGCGGGGCTGGGGCTGACGCTGGGGGATTTCTTCCGCATGACGGCGCGGGCGGATATTAAAAATTACGAGTCGAAGGAGGGTAAGGCGAAGAGCATTATCCATATCTTCCTGCCGGGCGGGATGGCGCATCAGGAATCGTGGGACCCGAAGCCGTATGCGCCGGTGGAGTATCGCGGGCCGCTGGGGACGGTGGCGACGAAGGTGGACGGGCTGCTATTTTCGCAGAATCTGGCGAAGACGGCGCAGGTGGCGGATAAGATCACGGTGTGCCGCTCGATGACGCACGGCGAGGCGGCGCATGAGCGCGGGACGCACAATATGTTCACGGGTTACCGGCCGAGTCCGGCGCTGTCGTATCCGTCGTTTGGCTCGGTGATTTCGCATGAGTTCGGGCCGCGGAAGAATCTGCCGCCGTATGTGTGCATCCCGGGGATGCCCAATGAGTTTGCGGGGACGGGCTATCTCAGCTCGGCGTATGGGCCTTTCTCGCTGGGCTCGGACCCGGCGGATGCGGGCTTTCAGGTGAAGGACTTGGTGTTGCCGGGCGGGATGTCGGCGGAACGGTTCTCGAAGTCGCAGACGATGCTGAAGTCGGTGGATGCGCATTTTCGCAACCTCGAAAAGTCGGACGCGCTGGATGCGATGGATACTTTTTACCAACGCGCTTACGGGCTGCTGTCGTCGGCGGAGGCGCGGGAGGCATTCAATATGAAGGCGGAGCCGGATGCGCTGAAGGATGCGTATGGCCGGAATGCGGCGGGGCAGCGGATGATGCTGGCGCGGCGGCTGGTGGAATCCGGGGTGCGGATGGTGTCGCTGACGTTTGGCGGCTGGGATCATCACGACAATATCGCGGGTGCGATCAATGGGCAGATGCCTCCGTTTGATCAGGCGTTTGCGATGCTGATTACGGACCTCGCACAGCGCGGGCTGCTGGACTCGACGCTGGTCGTGGTGAGCAGCGAGTTTGGGCGCACGCCGAAGATCAACGCGACGGCGGGCCGCGATCATTGGCCAAAGGTGTTCAGCGTGGTGCTCGCCGGCGGCGGCATCAAGCAGGGGTATGTATATGGGTCGTCGGACGCGACGGCGTCGGAGCCGGACGAGAAACCGCTAACGGTGGAGGACTTTGCGACGACGATTTACCATCAACTCGGCATTGTCGCGGACAAGGAGCTGATGGCACCGGGCGACCGGCCCATCGAGATCGTGGACGGCGGGCAGGTGCTGAAAGATCTCATCGCTTAGTTTTTAAAAATGAAACTGCCACTGCTTCTCCGCTGCTTCTCAGCGGCGCTCGTGTATTGCGCCGCGGCGCTCCATGCGGCTTCGCCGAATCTCACCATCGTCACCCCACGCGGCATCCAGCGCGGGATGGAGGCGGAGGCCGTCTTCCACGGCGCGCGGCTCGGCGACGCGCAGGAGGTTTTGTTTTACGAGCCGGGCTTCACGGTCGTCTCGATGGACGGCGCGAATCCCGCGCAGCTCAAGGTGAAGCTGAAGCTGGACCCGACGGCGCGGCTCGGCACGCACATCGTGCGCGTGCGGACGGCGGGCGGCATCTCGGAGGCGGCGACGCTTTCCGTAGGGCAGTATCCGGTGGCGGATGAAAAGGAGCCGAACAACGACTTCGCCGCGCCACAGAAGGTCGCGCTGAACACGAGCGTCCACGGCATCGCGGACAATGAGGACATTGATTACTATTTGATCGAGGCGAAGAAGGACCAGCGCATCACGGCGGAGGTCGAGGCGATGCGGCTCGGGTCGGCGCTCGTGGATTGCTACGTGGCGATTTTGGATATGAAGCGGTTCGAGCTGGCGGTGTCGGACGACTCGGCGCTGGCGTTGCAGGACCCGGTCGCATCCATCATCGCGCCAGCGGATGGCACCTACGTGATCGCGGTGCGCGAGAGCAGCTACGCGGGGAATGGCGGGAGCCGCTACGTGCTGCACGTGGGCGAAGCGCCGCGCCCGCTCATGCCGTATCCGGCGGGCGGAAAAGCGGGCGAGGAGATCGAGGTGAAGCTGCTCAGCGATGTGCGCGGGCCGGTGACACAGAAGATCAAACTGCCGGCAAAGACGGGCGATTTCGACCACTACTTCACGCAGGACGGACAGTCGGTGCCATCGCCAAACAAGCTGCGCGTGTCGCCGTTTGGGAACGTGCTGGAAGTCGAGCCGAACAACGCCGCCGCCGAGGCGACGAAGACCGCGGAGGCGCTGCCGCTGGCGTTCAACGGCATCGTCGAGAAGGCGGGCGACATTGATTTCTTCCGCTTCACCGCGAAGGCCGGGCAGACGTTTGACGTTCGCTGCGTGGCGCGCGGCGTGCGTTCGCCGCTGGATTCCGTGCTCACCATTCACAAAGGCGACGGCGGGCAAATCGCCGACAACGACGATGCGGGCGGGCCGGACAGCCAGGTGCGCTGGGCCGCGCCGGCGGATGGCGAATACCTCGTGGCTGTGCGCGACCACCTTGGAAAGGGCGGCGCGGATTATGTGTATCGCGTCGAGTTCAAGCCGGTCGCCGCGAGCCTGTCGCTCGGCATCCCCGAATACGCGCGCAATAGTCAGGAGCGCAATTCCGTCTCCGTGCCCCGCGGCAACCGCTTCGCGACGCTCATCCGCGTGGGACGCGCGGACTTCGCGGGAGACGTTTCTTTCTCCGCGCCGGAACTGCCCGCGGGCATGACGATGACGAACGATGTGATCGCCGGAAACGTGAACGAAACGGTGGCCGTTTTCGAAGCCGCGCCGGACGCGCCCGTCGCCGCAAAGCTCGCGCCGCTCGCAGGCCAGAACGTCGCAAACGCAGCGATCACGGGCGGCTTTGTCCAGTCGCTCGACCTCGTGTATGGCCCGCCGAACAACACCGTGTATTACCGCCAGGCCGTAGAGCGCATGGCCGTCGCGGTGACCGAGGAGGTGCCGTTCAAGATCGACATCATCGAGCCGAAAGTGCCGCTCGTGCAGGGCGGCTCGATGAATCTCAAAGTCGTCGCGACGCGCAAGGAGGGCTTCAAAGCGCCCATCACGTTGCGGATGCTGTGGAATCCGCCGGGCGTGGGCTCGGCAAACGAGGTCGCGATTCCCGAGGGCCAGACCGAGGCGCTGTATCCCGTGAACGCAAATGGCGACGCGGCGATTCGCGTGTGGAAAACGGCTATCCTCGCCGTGAGCGACGCGGGCAAAGGCCCCGTGTGGACGTCCTCACAGCTCGCCTCGCTGAATGTCTCCGCGCCATTTCTCGCGATGCAAATCCCGATGGCCGCAGGCGAGCAGGGCAAACCCTCGGCGGTGCTTTGCAAAATCCAGCAACTCCAGCCGTTCGACGGCGAGGCGCAGGTGCAGCTCGTCGGGCTGCCGCCAAAGGTGACCATCGAGAAGAATCCGCTGCCCATCACGAAAGCGAGCGCCGACGTGACGTTCAACGCCACGCTCGCGAGCGACGCTCCGGTCGGTCAGCACAAGTCGCTGTTTTGCCAGATCATCGTGATGAAAGATGGCGAGCCCATAGTCCACAACGTCGGCGGTGGCGGCGTGCTGCGAATCGACGAACCGCCCGCGCCCAAACCAAACGCCCCCGCACCACCACCGCCAGTCGCAGTCGCCGCAGTCGCTCCCGCCCCCGCGCCGGTCGTAGCCGCCGCGCCGCCAAAGCCGCTCTCACGCTTGGAAAAGCTCCGCCTCGAAGCCGCCGAAGCGCGCGCTGGGAAAAAGTAATCATGAAACCGACGGGCATTTCCACCTTTTCCGCAGCGTAGTCACGATGAAGCCTCGCCTTTACATCGAGACGACAATCCCCAGCTACCTCGTCGCGCGCCCGAGCCCGCTTATTCGCATCGCCGCCGACCAGCAAACGACGCGCGAATGGTGGGATACCAAGCGGCACGAATATGAACTATTTACTTCCGAAGTCGTCGTTGCGGAAGTCTCCGCAGGCGATGTGTCCATGGCGCAGGCGCGAATGGATATCCTCAGCGGCATCTTGCGCCTTCCGGCACAGCCAGAGGTGGATGGCCTAATCGAACAACTTCTTAGCGAGGCCATCGTTCCGAGTAATGCAACCGCGGACGCAGCACACATCGCGCTCGGCGTCGTTCATGCGATGGATTTCATCCTCACATGGAACTGTAAACACATCAGCAATCCACACAACTTTCGCCGCATTGAGCGCCTCTGCGCAAAAAACGGATACGGCTGCCCGGTGATTTGCACGCCCGAGCAATTGCTGCAATCCTGATACCCATGCAACCGAATCCAATTCTCAACGAAATCCGCAAGACTCGCGATGACATGGCCCGCGCCGCTGGCTTCGACGTGCGAAAGTTTATGGACACCATCCGCGATCGTGAACGCGCCGCCGCAGCTTGTGGAGTCTCGTATGCCTCGCCAGTCCCAGCTTCGGAGGAATCCTGCACGGTCCGCGAAGATCCACCAAAGGCCTGAACACTCCAACATTTTTCATGAAACTCCATCCGCGTATTCTCTCGATTCTTTTTGCGACCTTCGCGGTCGCCGCGCCTGCATCCGCCGAGCGCACGCTCGCGAAGGTTGAGGTCTTTCCAGACTCGGTCGCGCTGCTCCATGCTCGCGACCGGCAGAGCATGGTCGTACAGGCGACTTACAGCGACGGCGTCACGCGCGACATCACGACCGAGGCGAAATTCACCTTTGCCAATCCCGCGCTCGTGAAGCTTGCGGACGGTCTCATCACGCCCGCTGCGGATGGCGCGACGGAGCTGAAGATCGAGTTTCAGGACAAGGCGCTGACCGTTCCCGTGAGTGTGAAGGACGCAGTCATCGAGCGTGTGATCAGTTTCAAAAACGACGTGATGCCCGTCTTCATGCGCGTCGGTTGCAACACGGGTTCGTGCCACGGCGCGGCGCGCGGGAAGGACGGCTTCCGTCTGTCGCTTTTTGGCTACGACCCGGACGGCGACCACCAGCGCATCACGCGCGAAATGGCCGCGCGCCGCGTGAATCTCGCGCTGCCAGAGGAGTCGCTCATGGTGCTGAAAAGCATCAATGCCGTGAATCACACAGGTGGCGAACTTTTCAAAAAAGGCGACCCCGAATATCAGACGTTTGTCCGCTGGCTCGCCGCAGGTGTGCCGAACGATCCGGCGGACGTCATCAAGCCCCTCTCGATGGAAATCCTGCCGCGTCAGGCCGTGCTCGAAGGCGAAGGCGCAGCGCAGCGCATGACGGTGCGCGCGAAGTATTCCGACGGCTCGATGCGCGATGTCACGAGCCTCTGCCTTTTCCAATCGAACAACGACGCATCGGCGAAAATCGACCGCGCCGGACGCGTGACTGCGGGCCAGCGCGGTGAGGCGTTCGTGATGGCGAGGTTCGCGACATTTACCGTCGGCTCGCAAGTCATCGTCATCCCAAAAGACGCGCCATTCGCATGGCCCAACGTGCCGGAGAACAACTACGTGGACGGCCTCGTTTTCAACAAGCACAAGAAATTGCGCATTACGCCCTCGGAGCTCTGCAGCGACGAAGTCTTCCTCCGCCGAGCGTCACTCGACATCACCGGGGTGCTGCCCACGCCCGCGGAATTCGACCGCTTCGTCGCCGATGCCGACCCGAAGAAACGCGACAAGCTCGTGGACGAACTGCTCGGGCGAAAAGAATTCATCGAGCTGTGGGTGATGAAGTTTTCCGAGCTGCTGAAAATCCGCAGCGATGGAAACGTGCGGATGAGCTACAAGGCGACGCTGCTCTATTTCAATTGGCTGAATGAGAAGCTGTCGAAGAATGTGCCGATGAACGAAATCGTGCGCGACCTGCTCTCGGCGAGCGGCGGCTCGTTTAATAATCCCTCGACGAACTACTATCAGGTCGAGCAGGAGACGCTGAAAATCTCGGAAAATACGGCGCAGGTTTTCATGGGAATGCGGATGCAGTGCGCGCAGTGCCACAACCATCCGTTCGACCGCTGGACGATGGACGACTACTACAGCTTCGCGGCGTTTTTCAGCCAGATCGGGCGCAAAGGTGCGGAAGATCCCGGCGAGCGCATCGTCTTCAATTCCGGCGGCGGTGAAGTCACGCATCCGGTCGGCGGACGCGCGATGCCGCCGAAGTTCCTCGGCGCGGAAGTGCCGGATGTCGCGGGCAAAGATCGCCGCAAGGTGCTGGGCGAATGGCTGGCGTCGCCGCAAAATCCGTTTTTCGCACGAAATCTCGTGAACATCGTGTGGGCGCACTTCCTCGGGCGCGGCATCATCGAGCCGGTGGACGACGTGCGAATCAGCAATCCCGCAGCGAACCCCGAGCTGCTCGACGAACTCGCGAAGCGGTTCACGGAATACAATTACGACTTCAAAAAGATCGTCGCCGACATCTGCAAATCGCGCACCTACCAGCTCTCGTCGCAGCCAAACGAGTCGAACAAACTCGATACGAAAAACTACACGCGCGCAGGCATCCGCCGCATCCGCGCCGAAGTGCTGCTCGATACGATTTCGCAGGTCACGGACACGAAGAACAAATTCCAGGGTCTGCCGCTCGGCGCCCGCGCAGTGCAGATCGCGGATGGAAATGTGAACACGTATTTCCTCACCACGTTCGGCCGCGCAAAGCGTGAGACCGTGTGCTCGTGCGAAGTCATCATGGAGCCAAACCTCTCGCAGGCGCTCCACCTCATGCTCGGCGACACCGTAAACGGCCGCATCGGGCAGGGCGGCGTGGTCGCGAAGCATCTCAAGGACGGCAAAACGCCGGAGCAAATCCTCGAAGACCTTTACGTCCGCTGCTTCAGCCGCAAGCCGACCGCTGTGGAAAAGGCCGACCTTTTAAAGCAGATCGAAGCGGAGCCAAACAAACAGGAGGCGTTCGACAACCTCTTCTGGGCGCTGCTGAACGCGAAGGAATTTGTCTTCAATCACTGAGCATTTTCGCATGAAGAAAACATCCACTCGCACTGCCGTCGCGCTCCTCTGCGGCATCGCTGCTCCCGCATTTTCTGCCGACGGCCCGAAGGTCACGTTCGAGGATCACGTGCTGCCCATTTTCAAAAATAGCTGCAACAACTGCCACAACCCCGATAAGAAAAAGGGCGACCTCGATGCGTCGTCTTTCAATGGGCTGATGGCCGGCGGCGGCAGCGGCAAGGTCGTGATGACTGAAGACGCGGGCGGCAGTCTGCTGTGGAAACTTATCAACCACACCGAGGAGCCGAAAATGCCGCCAAAGGCTGCGAAGCTCAGCGATGCGGAACTCGCGACGATCAAGCAATGGATTGATGGCGGCCTTTTGGAAAACAGCGGCGCGAAAGCCATCGTGAGCAAAAAGCCGAAGATGGATTTTTCGCTCAAGACCGTATCGAGCGGAAAGCCCGAGGGCCCGCCGCCCATGCCGAACGGCGACCTGCTGCTGGAGCCGCCCGTGGTCGCTTCTCGCGCTGGCGCGATTCCCGCGATTGCCGCGAGTCCGTGGGCTCCGCTGGTCGCCGTCGCTGGACAACGGCAGGTGATTCTTTACCACGCCGACACGCTCGCCATAGAGGGCGTGCTGCCATTTCCCGAGGGCTATCCGTATGTGCTGAAATTCAGTCAGAACGGGCAGTTGCTCATGGCTGGCGGCGGCGTCGGCGCGAAGCTCGGCAAGGTCGTCGTTTTTAATGTCGCGACCGGAAAACGCATCGCGGAAGTCGGCAATGAATTCGAGAGCGTGCTCGCTGCGGACATCTCGCCCGACCAGTCGCAGATCGCGCTTGGCGGGCCATCGAAGCTCGTGCGCATTTATTCCACCGCGACGGGCGAGCTGCTGCACACGATCAAAAAACACACCGATTGGGTGACGGCGCTGGCGTTCAGCGCGGACGGCGTGCTGCTCTGCACCGGCGACCGTGCGGGCGGCGTGCACGTGTGGGAGTCGGGCACCGCGAAGCAATACAGCGAGCTGAAAGCGCACACCGCGAGCGTCACCGACATCGCGTGGCGGGATGATTCCGGGCTCGTAGCAACGACCGGCGAAGACGGGCAGATTATGCTTTGGGAAATGGAGAACAGCAGCCGCGTGAAGAACTGGGCTGCTCACGGCGGCGGTTCCGCATCGGTGCGGTTTGCGCACGACGGACGGCTCGTTTCCACCGGACGCGACAAGACGACGAAGCTCTGGGATGCAGCGGGCGCGCAGCAGCGCGCCTTCGACGCGCACGCCGACATCGCAATGGCAGCGGCGATTTCGCACGACATGACGAAAGTCATCTCCGGCGACTTCAGCGGCGAAGTCCGCGTGTGGAACGCGGCAGACGGAAAGCTCATCGGCAAACTCGACGCCAATCCTCCAGCCCTCGCCACGCGCCTCGACGCCGACACCAAACAACTCGCCGCAGCCCAAGCCGCGCAAGCTGCGCTGGTCGCCGCGCACACCGCTGCGGCGGACGCGATGACGAAGGCCGCCGCTGCATTTGAAATCGCCAAGAAAACCGCCGCCGATACCGCTGCCGCGGCCAAGGTCGCTGAGGCATCGCTCGCCACCGCAAAGCAAACCCAAGCCACTGCCCTTGCCGCACGCGACGCCGCGCAAAAGGACGACGCCGCAAAGAAAGCCGCGCTCGATTCCAGCGCCGCCGCCCTCGCAGCCGCGCAGCAAACCCTCACGCAATCCCAAGCTGCGGCAAAGGCTGCGCCAGCCCCCGAAGCCGAAGCAAAAGCGAAAGCAGACGAAACCGCTGCTGCTGCCGCACAAGCTGCTTCCACCGCTGCGCAAGCCGCCCACGCCACCGCGCAGAAAGCGGTCGCCGACACCACCGCCGTGCTGACCGCCGCCGAGGCTGGGATCAAAGCAAGCACCGACGCCCTCACCGCAGCGGCAGCAACAGCCGACGCAGCCGCCAAAGCCGTCCCGCCCGCCGAAGCGCAGGCAAAAGCCGCGACCGACGCACTTGCTCCGGCGAAAGCAAACCTCGACGCCAGCACCGCCCAAATCGCCGCACTCGAAAGAAACGCCGCCCGCTGGAAAGCCGCGCAATTTAACCTGCAAGTCTTCGCCGCTGCCGATGAAGCAGAGAAGAAAGACGCCGCCGCCCAAGCCGCACTCGCCAACGCCGACGCGCTGAAAGCCGCCGCCGACAAAGCCACCGCCGCCGTTGCCGCCACGCAAAAAGCCATCGCCGACGTCCCGGCCACCATCGCCGCGAGCGCCGAAGCCACCGCGAAAGCGAAAGTCGCCCTCGACGCCGCGAACGCCGCCACCGCAACCCTCAAGGCCGACCTCGCCGCCAAACAAGCCGACGCCGCAGCCAAGCTCGCCGCCTACAACGCAGCGACTGCTGAAATCCCCAAATCCCAAGGCATCCTGAAATCCGCGCAGGACAACACCGTCAGCGCCGACACCGCGAGCAAAGCCGCCGCCGAGAACGCCGCCAAAGCCAAAGCCCTCGCCGACGCCAACGCCACCATCCCGGCCCTCGTCGAAGCCTCCACCAAAGCCCAGCAAGCCGCCGCAGATTCTGCCGCCGCTCTCGATTCCTCACGAAAAGCCGTCGTCGAACTCGATGCGCTTATCAAGCGTAACACCGACGCCCAAACCGCAGCTAAAGCCGCCACCGACGCCGCGAACGTCGCCGTCGCCACCGCACAAGCCGCGCACGACAAGCAACCCACCGTCATCAAGGAAGCCGAGACCGCCCTCTCAGCGAGCATCGACGCCCTCACCAAAGCCGTCGCATCGAAAGACGAACTCCCCAAAACGCTCCCCGCGCTCGAAGCCGCCGCCGCCAAAGCATCCGCCGCCGCAGCCGAAGCCCGCGCCGCCGCCGACAAGGCCGCCGCCGAAGTCCCGCCAGCAAAGCAAAAGCAAGAAGGCCTCGCCGCAGAATATCAAAAGCTGAAGCCGAAAGGGTAAACTCCCGGCGTCTGGCAGCGTCCACTTTCACGACCGGATCACACTCCAGCCGGGGGCAGGGGAAACGAGGTCAGGCAAAAGAAACGCAAATGAACCAGTAATTCATTTCGTTTTTATCGTCTGCTCCGTTTGCCCTACTCTCGGATCAAGACCGAGGTTCCGAGGTTGCCGTGGCCCTTGCGGTCGGTGGTGGGCCGGGCGCCGCCGGTGCGCTCAACGTCCAGCAGAGCGGGCTCATTTACGGAGACGCAAATCGGAGCGGGGCTTTCCTCAGAGGCTATGAAAAAAGTCAACGGGGCTGCGAGCCATGAGGCGGCAGGGAGCACCATCAATGAAAGCGGATGGGTGGGAAGTTTTGACTTCATAATCACGGGCAAGGCGAAAGTTCGCAAGCGGCGGAAAATAGAAGTCTTACCGGAGAGGAACGAATCGTAGCTAGGCCGGGACGGCCCCGCTACTTTCGTGCTTTCTGGCGGTTGGGTTGCGGAGACGCGAATGGGAGCGGGGCTTTCCTACCCCAATATCGGCAACCCGCGCTTGCCACTGACGTGGCAACGGGGCTTAGGAAAGCCCCGCTCCCATCCCCCTTGATTGCGTCTCTTTATTTCGGGCAGGTGGTATCAGGCAGATGGGCTCAGGGGTTCGGGGGCTTGGGGTTGGGTGGGGGTTAGTCGGTGCGGATTGTTGTATTCGGGAGGGCGGCTTTTAGCTCTGCAATGCTCTCCTTCGTCAGCCCGGTGCAGCGGTAGAGCGTGATCCGTTTCAGCGCTGTCAGGTTTTTGAGCGCGTCCACATTCGTCAGTCCCTTGCATCCGCTGAGATTGAGCCATTTCGTCTTCGTGAGCTTCTTGAGCCCATCCACATTCGTGAGCCCCGTGCAGTCGCTCATCTCGACTAACTGTAGCGCTGTGAGGTTTTCGAGCCCGTCCACGTTTGTCAGTCCCTTGCAGTCGGTGAGGACGACCAGTTTGAGCGCCGTGAGTTCCTTGAGAGCGTCTAAATTCGTCAGCTCGGTGCAGCGACGGAGCGTGAGGATTTCCAACCGTGTGAACTTCTTGAGCTCGTCCACGTTGGTGAGGTTGATTCCGTTCGCGATGCGAAGCGAAAACAAGCGAGAAAGGCCTTTGATCTCGGAGAGGTCTGGCAAGGTTGGGGCGTCATTGATTTCCAACGAGGTTGGATTCAATCGATGGATGAGGTCGATGTCCTGCTCAAACGGTGTGTCCAGTGGGATGGTCACGTAGCTCACTTCATATAGCCATGTCTCTTTCTCGAACGCCGTTTTCCAGTTCTTCAGAATCCGTTCAGACGGTTCACTGTAGCGCACCTCCCATCCCAGTGCTCTGGCCTCTTTGATCGCCGAGCGGAAGGCGTATTGAGTCCACCCGGCGTATGCTAATAACGAGGCGGCGAGGAGGAGGAGCCAGCGTTGGAGGTGCCATTTGCGGCGGGGCTGGGTGTTCATGGGGTGGGTGCGGGCTTTATTTGGAGAGGCCGAAGGCTTCGTGGACTACGTTGGCTCCTTGGGCGAGTTTGGATTCTTCGATGATGACGGCGGTTTTGATTTCGGAGGTGCTGATCATCACGATGTTGATGCCGGCTTGGCTGAGGGCTTCAAACATTTTGGCGGCGACGCCGCTGTGGCTGCGCATCCCGACGCCGATGATGCTGAGTTTGCCGATGCCGTCTTGGATTTCGAGGGCTTTGGCGGCGATCTCTTTGACGACGAGGCCGAGGGCGGCTTCGATCTTGGGGAGTTCGTCGCGGTTGAGGGTGAAGCTGATGTCGGTGGTGCCGTCGTGGGAGACGTTCTGCACGATCATGTCTATGATGATGTTGGCGGCGGCGACAGCGGTGAAGACGCGGGCTGCGACGCCGGGGTGGTCGGGGACGGCGCGGACGGTGACTTTTGCTTGGTTTTTTTCGATGGAGACGCCGCGGACGACGACGGTTTCCATGCTTTTGGTTTCTTCTTTCACGATGGTGCCGGGATTGTGGTTAAATGAGCTGCGAACTTCAAAGACGACGCCGAACTTTTTGGCGAATTCGACGGAGCGGGATTGCATGACTTTGCTGCCGCTGCTGGCCATTTCGAGCATTTCGTCGAAGCTGATTTCGTCGAGTTTTTTGGCGGTGGGGACTACGCGGGGGTCGCAGGTATAGACGCCGTCCACGTCGGTAAATATCTGGCAGAGGTCGGCTTTCACGGCTGCTGCGATGGCGATGGCGGTGAGGTCGCTGCCGCCGCGCCCGAGGGTGGTGATGCGCTGGTCTTTGGTCTGGCCTTGGAAGCCTGCGACGATGCAGATGTAGCCTTCGGCGAGGTATTGTTTGAGTTGCTTGGGGGTGAGGTCGGAGATTTTGGCGCGGGTGTGGACGCCGTCGGTGACGATGCCTGCTTGTGCGCCGGTGAGGGAGATGGCTTTTTTGCCCATGGCGTTGATGGCCATGGCGGTGAGGGCGATGGTGGTTTGTTCGCCGGTGGCGAGGAGGACGTCCATTTCGCGTTCTTCGGGGGTGGGGGAGACTTCGCGGGCGAGCTTGATGAGGGAGTCGGTGACTCCGCTCATGGCGCTGACGACGACGACGACGCCGTGGCCCTGGTCTTGGGTCTCGATGACGCGGCGGGCGACGTTTTTAATCCGCTCGGGATTGCCAACGCTGGTGCCGCCATATTTTTGGACGATCAAACTCATTTTGAAAAAGGGCGCGGAGAGTTGCGTGGGGAGCGGCGCGTGTCAAATGCGAGATGGCTATGCGTCGAAGAACTTGTGGGCGCCTCTGAGGATGTCGGCCATGCGCTCGACCTCGGCGGTGGTGTTGTAGAAGTAGAAGCTGGCGCGTGTGGTGCCGGGGTAGCCGAGCTTGCGCATGAGGGGTTGGTTGCAGTGGTGGCCGCCGCGAAGGGCGAGGCCGTGTTCGTTGGCGTAGGTGGTGAGGTCGTGGGGGTGCGCCCATTCTGCGTGAAACGCGACGAGGGCTCCACGTGCGCCCGTCGGCCCGAGGACGCGGACGCCGGGAATCTCGGCGAGGAGGGCGATGGCGTGGGCGGTGAGCGCGGAGTCGTGGGCGAAGATGGCGGGGCGTTCGAGGGCTTCGAGGTAGTCCACGGCTGCGCCGAGGCCGACTGCGCCAGCGATGTTCGGCGTGCCGGCTTCGAATTTTGCGGGCGGTTGTTTGTAGGTGGCGCGTTCGTAGGTGACGCTGACGATCATCTCTCCGCCGCCGTGCCACGGGGGGATGGTGCGCAGGAGTTCGAGACGTCCGTAGAGGCCGCCGCTGCCGGTGGGGGCGCACATTTTATGGCCGGAGAAGGCGTAGAAGTCGCAGCCCATCGCACGGACATCGACGGGGATGTGGCCGACGGATTGCGCGCCGTCCACGAGGGTGACTGCGCCCTGTTCGCGCGCGGCGCGGCAGAAGTCGGCGGCGGGTGTGATGGTGCCGAGGGAGTTCGAGATGTGGGTGAAGGCGAAGAGCTTCACGCCGTCGAGGAGCGCAGGCGTGAAGGCGAGTGTGCCGTCGTCGGCGAGCGGGACGAAGCGGAGGGTCGCGCCGGTGCGGGCGGCGAGCATTTGCCACGGGACGAGGTTGCTGTGGTGCTCGAGTTCCGTGAGGAGGATGACGTCGCCCGAGCGGAGGTTTTGCGGGCCCCAGGTGTTGGCGACGAGGTTGATGGCCTCGGTGGTTCCGCGTGTGAAGATGATCTCGTCGGGCGAGGCCGCGCCGAGATACGTGGCGAGTTTGGCGCGCGCGCCCTCGAAGGCATCGGTCGCGCGGGAACTCAGCTCGTGGAGGCCGCGATGGACGTTCGCATTATCCCGCTCGTAGTAGCGCGAGATGGCGTCAATGACGGCGCGCGGTTTTTGCGAACTCGCGGCGCTGTCCATGTAGATCAGCGGCTTGCCGTTCACCTCCTGCGCGAGGATGGGGAACTCTGCGCGCACTTTTTTCCAATCAACATTCGTCATGGGAAGAGAATGTCAGTGCCGCAGCGCGGTGGCAACCTTTGCGCTATTTCCCGAGCATCCAGAGCGTCGTGTTCAGCAGCAGGCGGCGGAAGGCGGGGTGCTGGAAGTCTTCGGGGGAGCCGAGGGAGGTGTAGAAAGTGCGGCGCTTTTCGGTGAGGTTGAGCCATGCGAGGGGCTCGGTGATTTCGGGTTTTCCTTCGACGTTGCCGGTGAGGAGGACGGTCGTGCTGGGGGCAAGGTCGCGGCATTTGTAGAGGTGGGAGGCGAAGCGGAGTTCGTCTTTGCCGATGCCGACGAGGGCTGGGTGTTCGCCGACGATGCGGGCGAGGGTGGCTGGGCCTTTGCCGTAGTGGTTTTGGTAGGTGCCGCCGAAGATGTCGTGGTCGAACGTGGGCCAGGTGGTTTCGCCGGCGGCGGGCTTTTTGGGGTCGAGTGCGTGGCTGGCGGTGCGGATGCCGAGGACGGGCTTGCCGCTCTCGGCGAAGGCGCGGATGGCTGCGAGTTGCGCGGGCGGGAGGCCACGGCGTTTGATGGAGATGAACAGGGCGTCGGCTTTTTCGAGGCTGGCGAGTTGGGGGAAGTCGAAGGGTTTGTCCGGGTCGTCGAGGAGGAAGGTGCAGGTGATGCCGTGAGGCGCGAGTTCGGCGCGGGCCCAAGCGGGGACGGTTTCGGCGGTCTTGTATTCGCTGTCGCCGACGAGGAAGACGACCTCTTTTCCCCACGCAGTGAAAGCGAACAGGAGGAGTAGCAGGCGAGCGAGCATAGGTCAGCGCGCGTCTTTGCGACGGGTGATGAAGAGCATCCCGAAAAATGCGGGTAAGAGGATGGCGACGAAAAGTCCGGCGAGGCGAAACACACGCCCGTGCCAACGCTTGAGTTGAGGATCGTTTGTGGAGATGTCGATGCGCTCGTAAATGACGGGGACGTTGAAGCGCAGCGTCTCAATGTTTTGCATGAACTCGGGCTTGTCGGCGTCCTCGTCGGAGCCCTTGCTCGATTGCATGGTGATGTAGAGGGACTGGTTGCGCAGGACTCCTCGGGCGACGGTCACGAATTTGTCGCCGGTATCGGTGGTCTGTCCGCCGATGACTTCTACGTAGTCGAGGTCGTTAAAGGTGCCGAAGCGCTGGCGGGTAGGTTCGGGGCCGATGGCGCGCATGGTGTCCATGATGCGCGAGAGGACATTGGCGTGACGGATGTCTGTCGTCGGGAAGCCGGGAATAGCGGCGACGCCGAAGAATCCCCTAGTCGAGGAGTTGTAGGCAAAGACGACAAACTCGCCTACGCGGAGGGGTGGCCCGCCACGGCGGAACCAGCCTTCGGAGTCGGGGACGTTGACGACGGCGGAGTGTTTTTCGATGTCGTATCGTTCGGCCCGAAGCGGGGTGGAGAGCAAGAGGAGGAGCAGGACCGGGAGCAGGGCGAAACGTCGCATCGTGGATTACGGCTTCGCGCTTTTCTGAAAGATGGTGAGGATTTCTTCTGACGAGCCAGCAAGGGCAAGTTGCTCACGGACGGTGCGATCGTTGAGGAATTTCGCGATGGCGGCGAGTGTGCGGAGGTGGGTCTGAAATTGATCTTTTGGGACGACGAAGAGGACGACAAATTTCACCGGCTGGTTGTCGAGCGATTCAAACTCGATGCCCTTTGAGCTGCGCCCGAAGCAGGCGACGACTTGCGTGACCTTGTCGGACTGCGCGTGCGGGATGGCGATGCCAAAGCCGATGCCGGTGCTCATCGTCTCTTCGCGAGCACGGAGTGCGGCGAGGACTGTCTCGCGGTTTTCGGCGGCGATTTGCCCGCGATCCACGAGGAGTGTTACAAGTTCAGCGATGGCCGCGTAGCGTTCCGTGGCCTGCATCACCGGGAGGATTGCGTTTGCCGATAGGAGATTCCCGAGCGTCATTGAGTTAGTGTTTTCAAAATAGGTGCAGCGTGGTGCGTGGCAAGTGAGTTTTACTCAATGTGCCTTTTCTGTGAATGCAGCAAGGTCGCCTTTGACGCCAGCTTCTTTCAATACGTCGAGCACGCCGATGAGGGAGCCGATGGATGCGCGTTTGTCGGGCGCGAGGGCGAGTTTGGGCGGCGCGGGGAGTTGCATGAGCGAGTCGAGTTCGCCGCGAAGCTCGGGCAGGGTGACTTTTTTCGCGCCGAGATAGACGTCTCCTTTTTCGTCGATGCTGAGTTTTAATGCTTCGTTGCCGGACTGCACGGCGACGGCGGTTTTGGATTCGGGGAGCTTGATGGTGACGCCCGCTTGCTCGCGGCGGAATGTGGTGTTGACGATGACGAAGATGAGGAGGATGGCGAAGATGTCGATGAGCGAGACGATCATGATCTCGGGCTTGCGCCGGCGGCGGACGATGAAGTTCATTGCCCGGCCTCCGGGTCATACTGATACGCGGAGGCGATGGGGGCACCGCGTCGGCTTTTCTGGTTGTAGCATTTGGCGATGAGGCCGGACATGAGGAGCTCCATATCGGCGGCCATTTGTTCGACTTTTTTCATCAGCAGTCCGTGGGCGATGAGGCTGGGGATGGCGATGGCGAGGCCGACGACGGTGGTGCTGAGCGCTTCGGAAATTCCCGATGCGATCTTCTGGGGGTCTTGCGAGTTCTGGCTGTCGCCAAAGGCCCCGAAGACGGCGATGAGGCCGGACACTGCGCCGAGCAGTCCGACGAGAGGGGCGATGCCGATGATGATTTCGAGGACGTGGAGGCCGCGTTCGAGTTGGACGACTTCGTGCCGCGCGACGGTCTGCACGGCGTTCATGTTTTCTTCTTTTGGCAGGTGCAGATTGTCGAGGCCGACTCGGGCGATGCGTCCGAGTGTGGAGATGTCGTTGCGCGCCATGCGGGAGAGGCGAACGACGGACTCGGGTGTGTCGTGCGGCTGGAGGCGTTCGATTTCTTTCTCCAACTCGACGGGGAGCACGAGGTGCCGCCGAAGCGCGATTGCTCGCATGATGGTGACGGTGACTGCGATGACGGAGCACAGCAGGAGCGGGATCATGAAGAGCCCGCCGTTTTTGAAGAACGCGAAGACGCGCAGGTGCCACGACATGGATGCGGCGGCGGCGGCGAAAAGACTAAGGCTGATCAACATGTGTTTTTAGTAGAGCCAGAAGGTGAACGGAATCTCAAGCGTCCCGTCTTCCAGCGTCTTGGCGGGCGGCGGGGCGAAGGTGATGCCACGGATGTGTTCTTCGCAAAATTTGCCGAATGCTGCATTCGATGAGTTCTCGGTGACGGTGACGTTTGTGACTTTGCCTTCGAGGTCGAGCTTGAAGGTGACGCTGACATTTCCCGGCTGAAACTCGGCGGCACGGAGCTGAAGTGCGGCGGCCCATCCTGTGCCCAATGCGGCTTTCACTTTCGGCATGTAGGCGCTGAGCGTGCTCTCGACGGCGCGACTGCGCTTGGGAGGCGCGGGCGTCGGAGGTGGCGCGGGAGCCGGGTCCGCTGCGGGCGGGAGTTCTTGGGCCTCGGTTGGGTCGGCGGCGGGCTTTGGTTTGGGCTTAGGCTTGGGCTGCTTCGGCATGGAGATGACTTTGGGCTTGGGCGGCGGCGGTGCGGGAGCTTGGGCGGCGGCGGCGGCGGCGAGCGCGAAAACGACTGCGGCGGTGCGGATGATCATGTGTTAGTAGAGATGAAAGGTAAGGTCGTCCTCAAAGACTCCGTTGCGGAGCATTTCTGGCGGGGGCGCGTCAATGTCGCGCTGAGATTCGAGGAGCGCGCGTTCGCAAAATTGCGCGTGCGCTGCGTTGGAGGTGTTCTCTCCGACTTTCACGCGCAATATTTTTCCACGGGCGTCGAGCGTGTAATGGACCGTGGTTTGGCCGACTGCGAAGAGACTGCTAAACTTTGGGTCTCGCACAAAGTAGGTCCACCGAGATCCGACGGTGGAGTGGATGTCCTTTTTGTATTTTCCGGCTGCGGTGGCGACTGCATCGACGCCGTTTTCGCCGGGAGGGGCGGCACCACCATCGATTTTTGTCTGCACTTGCTGGGGCGCGTAGCCGGGGTCTTTGATCGGTTGCGGGCGCGTTTGGCTGGGGAGTCGAGCGGCGACGATGATGGATTTTTCGTCGCGGACGGGCGGTGTGGGTGCGGGCGTCGGGGTGGGAATGGGCGTGGGCTGGAGCTTCGGTGGCTCGGGGGTTGGCTCTGGCGTAGGCTTCGGCGGAGGTGTCGGCTCCGGGCGCAGAATCATGTCGGGGACGACTTTCGGTTCCGGTTGGTTGAGAAACATGGGGATTTCATCTTCGTTTGCCTCGCGGACTTTTTTGATGGGCGGCGGCGTGGTGGCTTTTGCGAGGAGGAGCCGACTGGGCGGTGGAGTGGGGGCGACGACTTCATCGATTGGTCGAACTTTGGCGACTTCCGAGACTTTGGGAATCGGACGCGGCTTGTTCGTGGGTGCAAGCTCTTCTTTCGGGATGGGTCGGGGCTGGAAAATCGGGCGGTTGTCTTCGGGAGGAGTTGGGAGTTGTGGCGGTTGAGCATCAAGTGCTCTCTCGGCCTCGGTCTTCCCCTTTCCGAGCGAGGCTTGCTGGTTTTTGAATTGTGCAAAAGCGAGATTCTTCCCGTCCTGTGCGGGGAGTGGGCCGTCGCCTTTCCCAGGCATGCGACTGCCGGCGACGCTGTCTTCCCAGCTTTCGAGCAGTGCGCGTTTGGAGAGGTTTTTCTTTTTCGCGAGGCCGTCCACGTCCACGTATTCTTGGCGCACTTCTTCGGGGAGAAGGCGGAACTTTTCCTCCACAAGTTTCTCTTCTTGGGGAGAGAGTTTCTCCGGCTTGGGCTCGGGCGTGGGGGTGGCGGCGGCGAGTTGCGGCGGCGGCGGGGTGATGAGTGTGACTTCGAGCTGCGACTTCTTTTTCTCCAGCGGCTTCGCGGCATCCGCTTGGTTTTGCTGCATCCGAAAGAGCATTAACCCTCCGCCGAGAAAGACTACCGCGTGGAGGAGGATCGCGAAGAGCCCGGCGATGAACGTGCGGCGTCCTTCGGGCATCCGGGCGAAATCGTCCAGAAGCTCGCGGATGGGGCCGGGCGTTGTGATGAGCGGTACTTTCATGCCGCAGTGCGGAGTGGGCGTATGATGCCGCCGGTCATAATGCCAATCGTGGAAAAGCGCGAGACTTCCGCGCACCAATCGATCTGTTCGCGCCAGCCGCGTGCTGCGAGTGCACGGCCATTGCGAGCGGCGAGTAGGCCGTCGAGTGCGGTCGGGTAGCTGTTTGCCGCAGTGACGCACATCCGCGCGGCGTCGGATAAATCCGCATCGGGGAAAAGGCGCGCGAGCATTCCGGCGGCGATGGCGTCTTCGAGCGCGAGCGTCTCGAACGTCCCCGCGCAGACGAGTAGCACGTTCTCCTCGCTGGCGATCTCCGCGCGGAGGGCTTCGAGGTTGAGGATCGCGCCGACGAGTACGCGCTTTGCGGCGTCGCACGCGCGGAGGGCTACGGTGCCGTTTGTCGTCGTGGTGGCGATGCGGCGGCTATGGAGTTTGGCGTATTCGAGCGGGTTGTTCCCGATGTCGAATCCGTCGATTGGGTCTCCGTGCCGTTCTCCACCGAGCACGATGTCGGGCATCTGTGTGCGCAACTCACGGGCATGTTCGATGGTTTGCACCGGCCAAATTTCCGTCGCTCCGTGGGCTAGGCCGGTGATCATGGACGATGTGGCGCGGAGGATGTCGAAGACCACGCATGTCGTGCTCGATAGATCCCTTTGCGGAAGCAGAGCGATTTCGGCTGGATTGATGGCGGCGTCAAAAAACATCGCGGATTGTTTGGGTCAGTTTGCCGTCGGAAACAAGGCGGCAATGATGACTATGGAGCGGTGAGTCGCCGTGCCTCCCGGATATCCACGACGGTGCCATTGGTCAAAATGACAAGCTGTCCCTTGCCATGCACGTCTTGTCGTTCGAGGAACCACGGCATATACGGCCATTTCATCGCGGTGCCCGGTCTGTCGTCGAAGAAGGTATTGATGTAGTCCATCCTGTGGGATTTCGCCGACGTGACATCGGGGCTCTGAAGTCTGCGCTGCATGGTGGGGCACGTAAGGTCTTCCCAGCCGAGACCGTGTTGGCTCACAACGTCGTACCATTGCTGGGCAAACTTCACGTCGTCGCTCATCGTCGGGATGATTCGAGGCCAGCGCCCTTCGTTGGATCCGAGGAAGCCCACCGTCGCTACGTAGAGCCCTTTCAAGCGGGCGGTGCAAACCACGCGCCGGGCGTTTTCCTGCTGCTTCAAAAAAGTCGGGACGAAGAGTACCATGAGTATCCCGACGATCACGATCACCGTCATCAACTCTAAAAGCGTGAAGCCTCGGGTTGTCCCCCGAGGCTTCAGCAAATTTACGCGGCTTATTTTAAGGCCCATTTAGAAGCCGCCGAAGAGCAGGCTCAGCAGGCTGGCGTTAGTGCCCGCAGTATTAGCTCCAGCCGTCAGCGCGCTTGCGTTGGTCGCCGAGAGGGACTGTTTCACACCGTCCACTGTGTAGGTCACGATTTTGTCGGTCACGAGTTCACCCGCTCCATTGGGTCCGACGAACAGGCTCGCGGTGTCGGCTTTTCCAGAGATGCGCCCGAAGTTGCCCGAGGACGCATTGGCCGCAGTGATTGAGGCGACCGAAGAGATCACAGTCGCCGAGAGGGTCCCGCGAACTGCCGCTTGGAATGTCTGGGTGACAGGGCTGATGGCTCCATTTGCGGCCACTTGCAATACGACATCGCCATTGGCATCGCGCACAAAATCAACGTAGGTGTAAGTCGCCTCAAGGATTCCGCTAATGCTGCCAACAGTCGGGTCGCCGACAGCGGTGATGGTGCCGGAGTAAGAGATACCATCGGTGAAGACAAGGAACGTACCTGCTCCGATTCCAGCATCAGGCATGGCGACGGTGAAAAGGCCGACGGAATTCAATGTCCCGGTCTGTTCTCCCGTTTGGAAGTCGAATACCCGTGTTCCCTGATCGGCCGCAGTCGGGGTCAATGTCCCTGAATAGGTGCCAACAATGAGCGTCCCTGCGGAATCGACGCCATCGAGAGGTCCGTGGATCGCGAATGCCTGTGCTTTGAGAAGGATGATGCAGAGAAGAAATGAGAGTATGCGTTTCATAATGGTTGGATTTGCCGCGACTATCGAAGTTCTCTCGATTCGGTCAACGCTAATTTCCCGGAAAATCGACGTATTACCGAGAATTTATCCCCATCGCCGACTTCTCGCACTTCGGCATTGCCTCACGGGCCTGCATCCTGCATTCGCTGCGCGCAATGCTCGGAACGCTGCTAGGACCGGAAATTAAGGACATGATCGCTCGCCGCGACTTCGCGGGGCTGCGCGAGACATTATCGGAATTTCCTGCTGTCGATGCTGCGGAACTCATCGTCGAACTGCCGGAAGACGAGCGCGCTATCGTCTTTCGCATCCTGCCACATGCACTGGCGGCTGATGTCTTTGAATACTGCGAGCCCGACGCCCAAGAGCAGCTCCTCAAAGCGATGAGCAGCGAGCAGGCGGCGGCGGTGCTCAACGAAATGTCCCCCGACGACCGCACCGCCCTCCTCGAAGAACTCCCTGGTAATGCGGTCGCCCAACTCCTCGCTCTCCTCACCCCCGAAGAACGCAAAGTCGCCCAGCAACTCCTGAATTACCCCGAGGGCAGCGTGGGCCGCCTAATGACGCCCGATTTCGTCTCCGTCCGCGACGGCTGGAGCATCCAGCAAGTGCTGGAGCACATCCGCAAATTCGGGCAGGACTCCGAGACGCTCAACGTCATCTACGTCACCGACGAACGCGGGCGGCTCATTGACGACGTCCGCATCCGCGAAGTCCTCCTCCCGCCCACAGACACCCTCGTCCGGGACCTCCACGACGCCAGCTACGTCGCCCTCAAAGCCACCGACCTCGCCGAGACCGCCATCAGCATCTTCAAAAAATACGACCGAAACACCCTCCCCGTCACCGACAGCGAAGGCCGCCTCCTCGGCATCGTCACCGTGGACGACATGCTCGACGTGCAAGAAGCCGAAACCACCGAAGACATCCAAATGCTCGGCGGCACCTCCGCGCTCGAAGACCCTTACATGGACGCGCCCATCTGGGAGTTGGTAAAAAAGCGCGTCATCTGGCTCGTCGTCCTCTTCATCGGCGGGATGCTCACCGCCACCGTCATCACCAACTTCCAGGTGAGTCTGGAAAAAGCGGTCGTCCTCACCATCTTCATGCCCCTCATCATCTCCGCAGGCGGCAACGCAGGCTCGCAAGCCAGCACCCTCATCATCCGCGCCATGTCCCTCGGCGAAATCACCCCCCGCGACTGGCTAAAAATCATGCGCAAAGAACTCATCTCCGGCGTCCTCCTCGGCGGCATCCTTGCGCTCATCGGCTTCTTCCGCGTCGTCGGTTGGCAAAACCTCCAAGCCGCATGGGGCGGCAACCCCTACACCGTCCATTACATTGCCGTCGGCGCGACCTTCGGCATCGCTGTCCTCGGTGTCGTCCTGTGGGGCACCATCGCCGGAGCCATGCTCCCGCTCCTTTTGAAAAGACTCGGCCTCGACCCAGCCACCTCCTCAGCCCCCTTCGTCGCCACCCTCGTAGATGTCACGGGGCTGGTAATCTACTTCCTCGCCGCGAGTTTGATTTTGACGGGCAAGTTGCTGTGAAGGCTTAGGCGCAGCCTCGCCCTCAAACCCTACCCCAGCACCTTCGCCGTATTCAGCACGATCTCCGCGAAGCCGCGTGGCTCTAGGCTGGCTCCGCCAACGAGTGCGCCGTCGATGTCTGGCTGGCTCATCAGCTCTGCCGCATTGGCGGGCTTCACGCTGCCGCCGTATTGGATGCGCACTTTATCCGCAGCCGGCTGGCCCCAAATGTCTGCGAGGGTCTTGCGGATGAAAGCGTGGGCGTCCTGCGCCTGCTGCGGAGTCGCCGTGCGGCCTGTGCCGATGGCCCAGACGGGCTCGTAGGCGATGACGGATTCTTCGAGCTGCTCCGCTGTGAGCCCGGCGAGCGAGCCGCGAATCTGGGTATCGAGCACTTTTTCCACGAGGCCGCCGTCGCGCTCGGCGAGAGTCTCACCGATGCAGACGATGGGGCGCAGCGCGTTCGCGTGGGCGGCGAGGGTCTTCTTATTCACCGCCTCGTCGGTTTCTCCAAAAATCGTCCGGCGTTCGCTGTGCCCGAGCACGACGTAGTGGCAGAAGACATCGCGCAACATCGCGGCGCTGACTTCACCGGTGAACGCGCCCGATTTCTCCCAGTGCATGTTTTGCGCGCCGAGCTTCACGCTCTGCGCATCGCGGAGCATCTCGCTGGCTTTGGCGATGGCGATGAAGGGCGGGACGATGACGACCTCGACCTTCCGCTCGTCGCCCAACTCCCTCAGGAATGTGGAGCAAAACGTCTCCGTCTCCCCGATGGTCATGTTCATTTTCCAGTTAGCAGCGATGATTTTTTTGCGCATGAAGGCGGGACAGGAACCAGAATTGTTCCGATTGGTCAACGTCTCGCTTGTTTTCCGCGCACGCCGCCCCGCACACTCGCGCATGACCAGCGCAGAGAAGACCAAAGAACTATACAATCAGTTGCGCCGCCTTTCGTGCGAAGAGCTGTGGGAGGATGAAGTGCAGCGCTTCAATGCGGCGACCGAGAGAGAGCGCGCCGACCGCGTGGCGCTCGTGCGTGCCGTGGGCGTCGTCTTTTCCGAGCAGGGCTCGGATGCGCAGAAAGAACTCGTCCGCCCGTGGCTGCGTGCGCTGCTGAATGACCCGTGCGAGAAAATCCGCCGCTACGCCATGGCCGCTCTCCCGAAGATCGGCGCGGCAGACGGCGACGAAGGCGAGCTGCTGGCGCTGCTGCAAAAAGAAACCACGGGCGACCGCGAGAAGAAGTTCCTCGGCGAGTCGCTGGAGAAGATCGGCGGCGCGGCGACCCTGCGGGAAGTCAGCGGACTCTTCGCCCGCACGGAGCAAAAAGTGAAAGCCGCCATCGCCCGCAGCGAGCAGCCGAGCACCATCCGCCTCGACCGCGAGCTGGCGCAAGTCTCGCAGCTCCGCATCCACTTGCGAGGGCGCGCAGGGCTGGAGTTCACCGTGCGCGCGGAGGTGGATGAAGCGATTCTCCGGCGCGGGAAGTTCCGCGTCATCAGCACCCGCTCGGGGCTCGTCGTGCTCGCGCCGACTGCGCCGTTTTCGCTCGGCGACTTGTTCGCGCTGCGGTGCTTCGGGACGATTGGTTTCGTCCTGGGCTCCGGCGCGGACGTGGCAGAAATCATCACCTCGCCCAGTTCGCTGCGGCTCTTCGAGACATTCACGGAAGGGTCCATCCGCTACCGCATCGAATACATCGGCAAAGGCCACCAGCGCGCCGCCGTGCGCGATGTCGCCCTCCGCGCGTTTGCGCTGTGCCCGAAGATTTTGAACGACTCGCAGCAAGCCCCGTGGATGGTGGAAGTGCGCGGCGACTCCGTGGAACTGCGCCCGCGCATCACCCCCGACCCGCGCTTCGCCTACCGCCAGCACGACGTGCCCGCCGCCTCGCACCCGCCCCTCGCCGCGTGCATGGCGCGGCTCGCAGGGCCGATGGAAGGCGAGATCGTGTGGGACCCTTTTTGCGGCTCCGGCGTAGAACTCGTAGAGCGCGCAATGCTCGGCGGCGTCGCCGAACTCCACGGCACCGACCTCAGCGAAGAAGCCCTCGGCTTTGCGCAAGCAAACCTCACCGACGCTGGCCTCGCCAACATCCCCGCGAAGTTCGAGTGCTGCGACTTCCGCGCCTACTCCGCGCTCCGCGCGAACAGCGCCACACTCGTCATCTCCAACCCGCCGATGGGCCGCCGCGTGCCCATCCCGAACATACGCGGGCTCTACCAAGACCTCCTCGAACACAGCGCCCGCGTCCTCAAGCCCGGCGGACGCCTCATCTTCCCCAACCCGCTGAAACTGGACCGCATCCCGAAGTCGCTCCGGCTCATCAGCAGCCAACTCGTGGATCTCGGCGGCTTCGACTGCCGCCTCGAACTCTACCGGAAAAACAGCGCGTAGCTCTGGAGGGTCGTGGCCACACATTAGAATCCACGAAATCCATGTCTCTGTCAGCGTCCGCGCTCGTTGGCCTCATCGCGGGAAAGCGGAGGAAAACCCGGAACGTCTGCCGGAGCCGCAAGCAACTCATCGATGAAATCGTCGCCCACCTCGATGGCATCCTTCATCAAAATCACATGCACCCGTCCCTCAAACGCCTGTCGAGCATCGGCGGGAAGCGATAAAACGCCTTCGTGAATCTCGGTATCAAACTGCATCGCTGTCATGCCCCGACGATGCCTCGCTGGATGAGGGAATCAAGGCTCTTCGCCTTCGGGTGCGAGTTTGGCGGCGCGACGGAGGCGAGATTTGCAATCGCGGCTCCGAGCTTCGCGATAGCGTCTTGGAACCGTAGCGAAGCGGAGATAGCCAGCCGAAGGCTGCCCGAAGGGCGAACGAAGTGAGGCAATGCGGTGGCAGAGATGCGAGGGCGAAGCACTCGCATCGGCGACACCGCTTTCCCGAAGCCTCGCCGCTCCCAAACTCGCCTACCCCGTTGTCGAAGCCAACAGCGCCCGGCACACGTCTCGAAAGCGGTGTCGCGCTGACGCTTGCCACCGCACTCCAAGACGCTATCGCGACTCACCATGCGTCATCGGGGGAATAGGGGTCTTCGATTTGGTCGAATTTGAAGGCGTAGATGCTTTTTACCATCGCGGGGCTGGTGTGTTTCTCGAACCACGCGGCGGAGCACCACGGGTAGTCTTTCGCCACTTTTACTAGGCCGTGTTTTACGGCGTTTTGGTGAGTGTAGTTGAGCCGGGCGAGGTAGGAGCGGTGGAAGTCCAGCTTCGTCTCCCAGTAGTTGTGCCAGACTTGCCGCTTCGGGGCGTGGTCCAGTTTGTTGATCCACTTCGTCATTTTCTCATGCAGCTTGCCGAGCATCGCGGGCAGGCTCTCGGCGGTGCCGGGGCTTTCGGCGACGAAGTGGTAGTGATTGGAAAACACCGCCCACGCTTCCAGCCGCCAGCCGTGCTCGGCGCAGACCTTCAGCAGCCCCCGGTGCAGGACCTCCAGCCGCTCTTTTGTGCGAAAATGATGCGCGTGTTGCAGTGTCGCTGCCGTGACGAAATAAATGCCATGCTCCGTGAGGCGATGCAGTGGGGCATGAGGCCAAGAAATCTCTGACATGGCTAGGTGGTAGCCGCTGGTCGGAGGTTTCCACAAGCCTCGAAGACGCTCCCTGAGTCGCGATAGCGTCTTGGAGTGCGGTGGCAGAGATGCGAGGGCGAAGCACTCGCATCGGCGACACCGCTTTCCCGAAGCCTCGCCGCTCTCAAACTCGCCTACCACGTTGTCGAAGCCAACAGCGCCCGGCACGCGTCTCGAAAGCGGTGTCGGCGCTCGTTCCGCGCTCTGCCACCGCACTACAAGATCACGTCGCGCCTACGCACTTTCGTCAGTTCTTGTCCACCGCTCCTTTTGCTGCCGAAGCATTACGAAGTAGGCCACAGTTGCTAAAATCAGAATCTGAATAACCGCCGAGAGAAAGAATGTGACCTTCCCTTCGCCGCCAATCGAAGAGCGAATGCCCAACGACGCAATAAACGAATAGGCCCACCAGAATCTCCTCCCGCCCCAGTGACGTCGCAGGAGGAACGTTTCCGGGACTACGTGACCGAGCAGCCAAGCAACCGGCACCGCGATCATGAAGTGTTCCTGTCGAATGCTCCCACTCAAAAACACATTAAACACGACGTGAAAAAGCACTGAGTAAATCATCCCAATAAGAATCCACATTTTCGAAATGCTCCATACCCGGGACATCATCCACCAAATCGCCATTGCGTTAAGTGTGGCTGAGACGAAGTCCAAAGCATTGGCCATATATCTCACGCCGGGGATAGATAGATCAGCACCTGCGAAGAAACTTTGCTGCAAAGTTACTCCGGTAGATGAGATGGTCGCATAAGTGCCCCAGAGGATGAACCACTTTGCTGCCGACATCGACTGCACCACAACTTCGTGGGGTTGAATCGGCGACTGGATGATATCGGGAGGCGCGGCTGGTTCATTCGACGACACTTCGGGCTCCGGCTCCGGCTCTTCCTCGACGACAGCCGCCGGCAGCTCCCTCAACTTCCCAGGCATTACCTTCTCCAGTTTCCTCCTGTAGCTCTCCGGCGACATACGGTGCTTGAGCACGGCTTGGATGTCGCCCATGCGCAGGGCCAAGCCTTTCATCAGCTCCGTTTCGGTGAGATGCACGGCGAGGAAGGGGAGGTGGTTGTTGAGCGCAAAGTTGATCTCGTTGCGCACGTTTTGCGAGGTGACGGCGTTGGGGGTGATGAAGACGAGGAACATCGCGGACTTCTTCAGCGCGGCTTCGATTTCCTCCGGCCACTCGTTGCCGGGGTCGATGCCTTCATCATACCAGATGCGCACGCCCATCCCGCGCAAGGCGACCAGCTCGGGGAAAACCGCCGCCGAGTCCTTGTGCGCATAGCTGACAAAGAGGAACGGCTCGTCGCCATAGTAATACAAAATTTCATAATTAAAGTGACATTTTAGAGTAAAAAGGCAAGAAAGCGAAATGGCAGGAGTGAAACTCAAACTTGGACTACCGGAAATTGCAGCGATCATAGACGAGCGGCACGCGAACGAACCCGATGGGTGGAGCAAAAACCGACTA